>CAYVSQ010000337.1:0-27256 GCA_964453815.1 uncultured Acidobacteriaceae bacterium
CGGAGTCGCCGGCGAGAAAACGGCGGTCGAGGAGCGAGACGGTGAATTCGAGGTTGTCGGGATCGACGCGATCGCATTCCTTCAGAGTGCGCGTGGCAGGACTGGCGCGCAGCCCGGCATCCCACATGGCCTGGGTGGCGCTGCGGATGGTGTCGTGATGGTCGCGTTCGACATCGTCACTGGCGCAAAGATATAGCACGTCGACGTCGGAGCACGGAAAGAGTTCCTTGCGCCCGAAACCCCCGGTGGCGACGAGAGAAATGTTCATGCGCTCCGGGCCATCGGTAATCTGAGTCCAGATCTGGCGGACGAGGTTGTCGACAATGGATGCGCGACGGCGAATTGCGGCAGCGCCGTCTCCGGTTCGCTCGAAGGTTTGGCGCAAGTCCGCGCTTTCCTGTTGATACAGGTCCCGCAGCCGAGGAAGATAGGGCAAGTCAGCAGTCATTCGCGATTAAGAACTCTCCGGATAGACTGGTCCTGGAATCGCCGATAGTGAGCGGCGTTGGGTCGTTTGATTCGATCTTTTAACAGCGCCAGGAAAGCTGTTCGAGCAATTCAAGTCCGAATGCGGACTCGACCACAGTCCTCAAAGTGCGGAAGGGCCGCGTTCGTCATTACGGATGCGGATAGCGTCGTCGATTTTGGATAGAAAGATCTTTCCATCTCCAATTTTGCCGGTGCGGGCCGAAGACGAGATAGCGTGCACGGCTTTGTCGACGAGTTCATCGGGGACAACCATCTCAAGTTTTATTTTGGGGAGAAGGTCGACCGTGTATTCGCGCCCGCGATAAAACTCGGTGTGGCCCTTTTGGCGGCCGTGACCACGCGCTTCAAGAATGGTCATGCCCTCGATGCCAATTTCTACGAGGGCGTCTTTGACCGCATCCAGCTTCGACGGTTGAATCACCGCTTCAATCTTTTGCATAGGTTCAGTCCCAGGGATGAAGAGTAGCAGGTTTACACGGATCAGGAGGCATAATCATACCCCTCCTCGCCGTGCTGCGTGAGGTCCAGGCCTTCGATTTCGTTTTCACTGCTGACTCGCAAACCAATCGTGAGGTCGACAATCTTGAGCAGGATAAGCGTTCCGACGATAGAAATGGTCCATGCAATGGCAACCCCGATGAGCTGGTTGAACACCTGGTGCCAGTTGCCCTCGATGACGCCGGAGGGAAGAACTGCTCCGGTTCTGGTGTCTTTGAAGATTGGGTTGATGACGCTCGAAGCAAAAATGCCGGTGAGGATTGCACCGATGGTTCCCCCGGCGCCGTGAACTCCGAAGGCATCGAGGGAGTCGTCGTAGCCAAACCAGGATTTGACTTTGACTACCATGAAATAGCAGAAGAAGCCTGCGATGAGCCCGATGACGATGGCCGCCATGGGCTGGACGAAACCTGCCGCAGGAGTGATGGCAACCAACCCTGCAACCGAGCCAGATATGGCGCCAAGGGCGCTGGGCTTGCCATTGCGAATCCATTCGGCGAGGGCCCAGCTCAACGCGGCTGCCGCGGCTCCAAAGTGCGTGTTGACGAAGGCGCTTGTGGCAAGAGGTGACGAGCCCAGCGCGCTTCCCGCGTTGAAGCCGAACCAGCCCACCCAGAGAAGGCACGCTCCGATGAAGCTGAGCACGACGGAGTGCGGTGGTGTGGGTTCCTTGGGATAGCCGAGGCGTTTGCCGAGATAAAGCGCGCAGACGAGTGCCGAGACGCCGGAGGTGACATGGACCACGGTTCCCCCAGCAAAATCGAGGCAGGGGAAGCGGCCACCGAGCGAGGCGTTGAGCAGTCCGCCTTTGCCCCAGACCATGTGGGCCATGGGCGAATAAACAATGATCGACCAGAGGGTGAGGAATAATGCCATGGCGCTGAATTTCATGCGCTCGGCGAATGCTCCTGTAACCAGCGCTGGAGTGATTATGGCGAACATCAGCTGGTAAATCATGAAGGTCTGTAGTGGAATGGTCGCCGAGTAATCCGGATCGGGTGTCAGGCCGACTCCGCGAAGAAAGACGTTGTGCAACCCACCGATGAAGCTGGTTCCCTGTCCAAAGGCCAGGCTATAGTTCGTCAGTGCCCACAGCACACTGATGATGGCCATCATGGCGAAGCTTTGCATCATGGTGGAAAGAACATTTTTCTTGCGCACCAGGCCGCCATAGAAGAGCGCCAGTCCGGGGCCGGTCATCATGAGAACCAGAGCCGCACTGGTCAGCATCCAGGCATTGTCGGCAGAAGACTGGGCTTGAGCTACCTGGGATTCGAGTTTGGTGATGCGGTCGGACGGGGATGGGGCTGCCGGTGTCTGGGCGAAGACAACGGGACTGCAACATAGAGTCAATGCCAGCAGGAGCCTGAGAATATGAGGGCGCATAACACTCCGAACGACAGGTTGCAAGACATTACGGCTGGCCGGTGATCTTCCGGCGTCTTTTTACTTCAGGACGGGAATGAAACGGACCTCGCCGAGGACGCTCTGGCCGTGGACGCTTCCGTTCGTATGTCCCAGGGTGATCCAGGATTTTCCGTAACCGGGATCAGAATTCGTACCAGGGGTTGAAATACTTTTACACATTTTTTGCAATTGGCAAACAGGGAATTGAGCATCGGGTCGGGCCCCGGGGCCCGGAGCCGCGGGTCGATGAACAAACGCCGCCGCAGGATTTCGCCGCAGGGAGGACATATTCCCCTGCCTCCCTCCCAGGGTGCATAGAGAGCAGAAATCCTTGCAGAGCAAGGGCCCTGGTCCATTAGTTATTTCTTAGTCCACATCAGATAATTTGATAGTTAACGTTGAGTGGAGCGGGGCATAGAGTTTTTCTGATGCTGTCGCAGCAAGCAAGAGGGGAAATATCGGCCTCAACAAATTCGGGTATCCCTGTTCACGTATTCCTGGATCTGCTATTAAGGATCTGCCATTAAGCTTTGGACCGCCGTCAAATTTTGAGCGGGATCATTTCCCCAGGGTCAAGAAGAGTGAAGACGGGGTATATTGGACACATGAGTGACGCGATGCAGGACCGGTATCTGTTCGGTGCGCTCGAAAGCAGCGCGAAGAATCGCGAAAAGCTACACGAGGTGAGCTACGGCTACGACCAGCCGGAGGGCATCTTTCTAACTTCCCTTGATGCTGCGATCAATTGGATACGCAAGAGCTCAGTGTGGCCGATGACCTTCGGCCTGGCCTGCTGCGCGATTGAAATGATGTCCATGGGAGCGTCGCGCTTCGACCTGGCGCGTTTCGGGGCGGAGGTTTTTCGGCCTTCACCTCGTCAGTCGGATCTAATGATCATCGCGGGCCGCGTATCGCAAAAGATGGCGCCCGTTATTCGTCGACTTTATGACCAGATGCCCGAGCCTAAGTGGGTGATTTCAATGGGAGCTTGCGCGACTTCCGGTGGGGTTTTCAATAATTATGCATTGGTGCAAGGGGTGAATCAGATCATTCCCGTGGACGTATATGTGCCGGGTTGCCCGCCGCGTCCGGAACAGTTGCTATATGCCATCACGCTGCTGCAGGAGAAGATTCAGCATGAGCGGGGTAGCCTGAAGCGTGCATTTAACCTGCAGTAATTGTATTATTTTCATGTAGTTATCAAGACAGCCAGCAGTGCGGTCTTGGAAATAGTAGGTTCCGCCTTTTGGGGGAAGTTCCAGAGTGGCTCCCGACTGCCTGTGTCCGGCCGCTGCGGTATGGGCAAAATGAAGCCCCTCAGTGTTTCTTGTTTACTGGGGCAACTCATTGAGAAAATTGTGCTCTAAAGATTGCAAAGTATGGTACTTTGGATACCGCGAGATTCTGTACGGTTTTAGGTCGGCAAAAATTTATTGCTTTTCCTGGCTTATTTTCCATAAGCCTCAAGTTCTTTTGTGTGACTTCCAAAAATGGTTGCGGAGGATAGACGCATGATTTCTCGTTTTCGCAGTAGATTGAGCGGAATTTTGTTAGTGGGGTGCGCCCTGGCATTCGGTGCATCAAGCATGTATGGGCAAAGCCCTTCCCCGGCGCCGGCTGCTCCAGCTGAGGCTCCTATTTCTAGAATAGATTGGTTCATGGGCTATTCCTACCTGTCTCCGCATGATAACGTGAACACCCTGATATCAGACGGGACGACCTTTACTGCCAGCCCCAACGCGGTCGACGTCGGCGCCATAACCAGTGGGGCCTACTACTTCAACAAGCATGTTGGCGGACAGGTTGAATTTGGCTTCCACCCTCAAAGCAATAATTTTGGCGCCTACACCTACCAGGGAGGCATTATTTTTCGCTTCCCAGTTGCCGGTATGGTGCCGTTCGTTCACGGGCTCGCCGGCGCGGCTCGGACAGAGGGCCCAGACAGCCCGCCCTTTACGTCGCCGCTTGGCCCCGCGATTGGCCCTGCTCTGACGGCTGGAGGCGGTCTGGACTATGACTTGCCTTTCATGAATCACCGTTTTGGCCTGCGACTCTTTCAGGCTGATTACGAATATTTCCACGTAAATTACGGTCCCCAGGCAGTTACCGGAGGCCGCCTCAACTCTAACACCGCGCGCCTGAGCACTGGCTTGGTTGTGCACTTCGGCAACATTGTTCCTCCGCCCCCTGTCCAATACGCTTGCTCCACCTCCCCGAGTGCGGTATTCCCCGGCGAGCCGGTCACGGTGACCGGTACGGCTTCCAATCTGGACCCCAAGAGGACGGCGACGTATAGCTGGACCGGTCAGGGCGTAACGATAAGCAGCACGAGTACGACTGCAACGATCGACACGGCAAGCCTGCAGCCTGGCACGTTTTCCATTACGGGCCACGTAACCATGGGCACGAGGCCTGGTCAATCAGCTGACTGCACAACGCAATTCACTGTTAAGCCTTTCGAGCCGCCAACAGTAAGCTGCGTGGCGAATCCTTCCTCGGTTAACCCCGGTGACAGCTCGACCATCACTGCGCAGGGTGTGAGCCCGCAAAACCGTCCGCTGACCTACAGCTTTACAGCGTCAGCCGGCACGATTAGCGGTTCGGGTTCGACGGCAACCCTGTCCACGACGGGTGCGCCTGCGGGCACGATCACTGTAACCGGCACCGTAACCGACGACAAGGGTCAAACGGCATCCTGCACGGCAGCAGTAACGGTCGCCGCGCCGCCGCCAGCTCCGCCGGCTACACAAAAACTGTGCTCGATCACCTTCGATCACGACAAGAGGCGTCCGGCTCGTGTAGACAATGACGCCAAGGGCTGCCTGGATGATGTTGCGCTTAATGCGCAGCGTTTGTCCGACGCAAGCCTGGTCGTCGTGGGCAACTCCACCACCGATGCCGCATTGGCCGCTCAACGCGCAGTCAATACCAAGGCCTATCTGGTTACGGAGAAGGGCATCGACGCTAGCCGTATCTCGGTGAAGACAACGAGCACCGGACCTGAAGGGGTGGATAATTACCTCGTTCCTGCCGGCGCCAACTTCGACCATGACGTCCCGGGAACAACCGCAGTAGACGAGACGGCGGTCACTCCCCAGGCCAGGAAGGCTCTACCTCAGCGTCGCGCCAGGGCCCACCACAAGGCTGCTGCCGCGGAAGAGGCTGCTCCAGCTGCGGCCGCAACCCCGCAGTAAAGGGCAGTTCAACTCACTCCAGCTAAAAGGCTGGCCGGAATCTCCGGCCAGCCTTTTTTTCTCCACGCAAATCGCCGCGAGCATCCACGAATTCATAAGTGGCCAAGGGGTATCCACAGCGTTACCATAAGAACGACAACTTCCCGGTATTATGCAGGGAACGGGTGCACACGAAAGAGATCATGAAACGAACACTTTTGCAACTGTTCTTCCTTGGAGTAGCGACTTTCACCTTCATCCATTCAGGCCAGGCCCAAGCCGCTGCTGTCCCATGGATCTCCGTGGGTCCAGAGGGCGGCGATGCGCGCAGCTTTGCCTACGATCCCACGGATCCTACGCACATATATATGGGTACGACGATGAGTTGGATCTATCAGTCGACCGATGGCGGGGCCACATGGAAGCGGCTGGCGCGGCTGGGGAAGGTCGACGATCTGGTCGTCGATAATATTGTCATCGATTCCTCCGATCCGAAGACGATTTACGTTGGCGTATGGCAACTGGACCGTACCGATGGCGGCATCTACATCAGCCATGATGGGGGTGCCAGCTGGACGTCGTCCAGCGATATGGACGGCAAATCGGTGCGCGCTTTATCGCAGGCCGCGTCAGATCCAAAGTTGCTGGTGGCCGGCGCGATCAGCGGAGTCTATCGCAGCGAGGATTCCGGCGTGCACTGGACACAGATCAGCCCACAGGGCAGCGGCGAGATTCACAAGGTGGAATCCGTGGCCATCGACCCGGCCAATCCTAAAACGATCTATGCCGGAACCTGGCACCTTCCCTGGAAAACGACTGATGGTGGAGTGACCTGGTACAACATTAAGCAAGGCTTGATCGATGACTCGGACGTGTTCTCGATCATCATCGACCCGACTCGTCCCAGCCTGGTATACGCCAGCGCTTGCTCCGGAATCTATCGGAGTGAGAACGGCGGTGAGATGTTCCGGAAGATTCAGGGTATCCCCACGACCGCGCGCCGCACGCGGGTGCTGATGCAGGATCCGATTAACCGCAAGGTGGTCTATGCGGGCACGACCGAGGGCTTGTACAAAACGCTGGATGGCGGCACGAACTGGACGCGGATGACGGGGCCGAACGTCATCATCAACGATGTCTACATCGATCCGAAGAACACCCAGCATGTAATGCTGGCCACCGATCGCAGCGGAGTGCTGACCAGTCAGGACGCGTCGGCCACCTTCCATGCGACGAACGGCGGATTTTATCAGCGTCAGGTGACCGCGCTGTTACCCGATGCCAGGCATGATCAGACCTTGTATGCCGGTGTGGTGAACGACAAAAGCTACGGTGGCGTCTTTGTGACGGAAGATGGTGGAAAGACCTGGTTGCAGCGCAGCGATGGCCTGGATGGCCGCGATATCTTCAGTCTGGCACAGACCGATGACGGCGCCATCATCGCCGGTACCAGCCATGGAATCTTTCGGTGGGACGGCTCGCTCTGGCGCCAGGATGGCGCGGTGGTGAACATGCAGACGAAGACGGTTTCCGTAGTCAAAAAAGGAAAGAAGGTAAGCAAGACGACTACCGAGGCTTCGAAGCCCGTGCCCATTGATGCGCAGGTGAACGATCTATCGGTGAATGGCCCAGTCTGGTTTGCCGCCACGGCAGACGGGGTTTACCGCAGCGTGACGCAGGGCGCCTCTTGGACCGGTCCTGTGCTGAGTGAGCCGAAGTATCGTTTCGTTGATGCTCAAGGCGCGATTGTGTTTGCCGCGCGGCGAGAGGATTTGAGGCTTTCCGAAGACAGCGGAATGACGTGGGGCCCGATTGCGCTGCCCGACACCCTCACCTCTGTGCGTGCGCTGACAACTTCACCCAACGGAACCCTATGGGTGGGCGGAGGCGAGGGAGCATTCTTCAGTGACGACCACGGGCACTCCTGGCAGTCCCTGCACCTGCCCCTCACCGACATCAACAACATTGACTATGACGCAGTGTTAAAGCGCGTTGTGGTGACCTCCGCCAATTCCACCCTGGTGTTCGCGATTGATCCTGGCGAGAAGAACTGGAAGTGGTGGGATGCGGGTTGGAATGTACATATGGTGCATTCGATGGCCGGACGTCTGATTGGCGCGTCGCGCTATGATGGCGTGGTGGTCGAGTCTCAAGTACCCGATGTGGCAGGGTTGGCCCAAGCGCAGAGATAGCGGCGGGTGATTCATCTGAGGGGCGTCGAGCGAACAGACCTCGACGCCCTTTTTGCTCTCGATCACGAGTGCTTTCGAGTTGGCATCGCTTACTCCCGGGCTGACCTGCGCTACTACCTGAGCCACCCCCGCTCGTTTTCTGTCCTGGCCGAAGATTCAGCAAAGTGCATCGTGGGTTTTGCTATCGCCGAGTCCTACCTCGAAGAAGGCAGGCGCATCGGTCACGTCGTCACCATCGACGTCGCTGCAGCGGCGAGGAGGCAAGGCTTGGGACGTATGCTGATGGGGGCGATGCTCGACCACCTGTGCGCTGCCGACGCGGTTACAGTCAGGCTGGAGGTGGCAATCGACAATGTCGATGCGCAAGCCTTCTATGAGCGGCTGGGCTTCGTCAAGACGGGGCGAATCCGCGGCTTCTACCTGGGAACGCTGGATGCTCTGACGATGAAGAAGCCATTGGCCTGAAGACCGGAAATGCTTAGCCTCTAGTGTGTTCCGGTCGCAGCCGTGAGAGCCGATGTAAGTGACACACGGTTGGCCGGAGTGAGCGGTCCTGAAGCTCGCCAAAGAACATGCCCCTGCTTGTCAACAAGCAGGGCTACGATTTCGTGTTCGTTCTGAATCTGGAGCGCGCTCCGGAACTCCTCCTTGTTCACGTAGAGAGGCACGATCCAGGGCCAGGTTTCGGGGTCCGTTTCATCGCTGCGCATGGAAGAGTTTTCCCACCAGCGGAATATAAAATTTTCGCGCTCCGAAACCGGCAGGCGATACCAGCGAAAGTTGAAGTTGGTATGCTGCAAAGCCTGCGCGAGCGGCAGCCAAGTGTCAATTTCCTTCTGTTGCTCGGGCTCGAAGGAGATAAGCAGCAGATTGGTTTGACCTGCCAGATCGGCCGGCATATTCACTCTGGCCTTGTCCAGACCATATGACGTGATCGTCGGAAAAACCGCAGCCTTTCGCTGCTCACCGCCCTGCGAAGCATAGGCAGGAGACAAAACAAGAACGCAGATCACAAACCGGGCGAGAGATTGCATGCGATAAGGCAAATAAAAATCCTGGAGTGCAAAACAAAAGTTGTTAGTTATCTTGACGAATGGTATCAGCGGCACGATATATGCGCAGCCGGAAAGTGATTTCGCCGGATGAATGCCGCTATCGCGGATAAGTCGGACATCGGCTTGTGGACTATCATAAGAGAGTGATGACAGCAGTGACCAGCACTCGCGCACAGCGGCCGTTTCAAACAGACGACTCCCGCCTCAGCCCGATCGCCGCCAAGGTGGTCGCGGGCGAAAGGCTCGATTTCGAGGAGGGGCTTGCTCTCTATCGCTCTTCCGACATTCTGGCCGTAGGCTGGTTGGCCAACTCAGTTCGCGAAAAACTCCACGGCGATATCGCGTACTTCAATGTGAACCGTCACATCAATCCGACGAATGTGTGTGTCGCCGCGTGCCGGCTGTGCGCTTTTGGGCGCAAGAAAGGCGGCGAAGGCGCATACACCATGGCGCTGGAGCAGGCATGGGAGACGGCGGCCTCCGGTTATAGCGAAGCCGTAACGGAATTCCACATTGTAGGCGGGCTGCATCCGGATCTTCCGCTCGAGTATTTTCTCGACCTTATCAGCGGCCTGAAGGAGCGCTTTCCCAAGGTGCATATTAAGGCTTTTACCATGGTCGAGGTTGCGTTTCTGGCCAGGCGCGCCAAACTGACAATTCCTGAAACGCTCGACCGGTTCAAGGAAGCTGGAGTCGATTCCATGCCGGGCGGCGGTGCGGAAATCTTCGCCGATCGCGTGCGGCACATCATCTGCGATCACAAGATCGATGGCGATGAATGGTTGGAGACGGCGCGCATGGTCCACCAGGCCGGCCTTAAGTCAAATGCAACCATGCTCTACGGACACATCGAAAACGACGAAGACCGGGTCGATCATCTGTTAAAGCTACGCGCCTTGCAGGACGACACGCACGGCTTTCAGACCTTCATTCCGCTGGCCTTTCATCCCGACAACACGCCTCTTGCACACTTGCCGCGCACCACGGGGCTCACGGATATCAAACAGATCGCGGTCAGCCGGCTGCTGCTCGACAACTTCCCTCACATCAAGGCCTATTGGCAGATGATGACAGCCAAGATCGCGCAGATTGCGCTGCGCTTCGGGGCTGATGACATCGATGGCACGGTGATTGAAGAAAAAATCTATCACGACGCCGGTGCGACCACGCCGCAAGGTATGCGTCGCCAGGAACTAATGCGCCTGATTACGGCCGCTGGGCGCGTACCCGTCGAGCGCGACACGCTTTATCGCTCAGTGATGCGAAGCGAAGACACCTTTACAGTCACTGTTTAGTTTTACAGTCGCTGCTCGGCACATGACAACGGCTGACCGTTTGCTTGCGGAACCGCTCCGCGGCGAGCTTGCTCCGCCCGGATATTCTCTTCTTTTCGCCGCAGCTCGTGATCCGCGCGCCGCTTCCTCACTTCATTTGCAGCCACTAGGATCAGCGCAAGTAAGGTGACCGTCAGCAGCGTGATGGCGGCAAGTCCGCGCAGTTGCTCCACCTCTCCATACAGCAGCGCCAGCCCGACAAATACGAAGAACAGGTGCGCGCAAAAGACCTCCAGCGACGCTTTGCCTAAGGTCAGGAATGGTTCCCGCTCGACCACTTTCACCACATATTTTCGCAGCCAATACCCCACAATCGTGAAGGTAATCAGGTTGACCACGCGAAGCGGACCGATCTGCCACTTGTCCAGCTGAATGCCTAAAGCCTGCTGAGTCAGATGTGGCCCAAGCCACCCATGACGGATTCCAATAAAAAAAAGGCAGACAGCGCACGAGGCCGCAACAGCCCAGGCGGGAACCTTTTTCAGCGGCATGGCATCCGTCGCCGACTTTGCGCCAAGCCATAATCCCGCAACCCACACCGCCTGCCATGCAAAAAGGTTGAAGGCGCCTGTTTCCTGCAGCGGGATGGGCAAATGCGTGACGCGCACGATGAGGTTGTGCACAAGATCGCGCAGGCCGACCTGGGCTAGTAGCCACACCAGCCCGCTGAGCGCGAGAATCTTCCTCCATCCATACCGGACCGATGCCGACAGGACCAGTGGCGTGAAGAACAGAAAGGTCACATACATTGGCAGGATGTCAAGGAGTGGTGGGCAATAGAGCAGCAGGACGGACCCGACGATAGCTACGAAGGGATGCGCGAGATAGAAGTCAAGAAGATTGGTAAGTGCAGCCCGATGCGTATGAACCGCGAACGCAGCTGCGATGGTGAAGGCAAAGGTCAGCATCAGCAGGTGGTAGCCGTAGATCTTTAACGAACGTTTCCATAGCTTAAGCTGGACACCCGCCTTATCCTGGATCAGCTCGCGAATATAAATGCGGCCGATCAGTAAGGCGGACAGGAAAACAAACCCCTCCGCGGACGACACAAAACCGATCGGTTGATTGAAGAAATCGCTGAAGCGCGTCGGAAGATGCGTCAACGTCATCCAGACCAGAAAAAGCCCGCGTAATGCGTCGAGTTCCGGACGACGTTCGAGCTTCGGCAAATGCATGGCGGCAGAGGCCGGTCTTGAAAGGCCCTACATCTTAGACGCCAAGCGTGGCCCCGGGTTGCGCGCCCAACCGTGAGGTTCAGTAAGCCGGGATGCCGGTCACGCTCTGCCCTATGATGAGGGCATGAATGTCGTGCGTGCCTTCGTAGGTCTTCACGGATTCCAGGTTCATCATGTGCCGCATAATCGGATAGTCGTCCGTGATGCCATTGCCGCCGAGGATATCGCGCGCCAAGCGTGCGCATTCAAGGGCCATCCACACATTGTTGCGCTTGGCGAGGGAGATGTGTTCGTGGCCCACCTTGCCGTCGTCCTTCAGCCGCCCAACGTGCAGGGAGAGCAGCTGCGCCTTGCTAATCTCGGAAATCATCCAAGCCAGCTTTTCCTGGACCAGCTGATGACTGGCAATGGGTTCGTCGCGAAACTGCTTGCGCAGGAGCGAGTATTGCAGCGCCGTGTCATAGCAGGACATGGCCGCGCCGATGGCTCCCCAGCTGATGCCATAGCGCGCCTGGTTCAGGCACATGAGCGGCGACTTCAGGCCGCCCGTCCCCGGCATAAGATTTTTCGCCGGAACGCGAACGTCCTGCAGCGAAAGCCCCGAGGTAACCGAGGCGCGCAGCGACCACTTGCCGTGAACATCGTAGGCGGTAAAACCCGGACGGTCGGCTTCGACCAGGAAACCGCGCACCCGCCCGTCTTCGTTATCCACCTTAGCCCAGATAATCGCGACGTCAGCGATGGAGCCCGAGGTGATCCACATCTTTTCGCCGTTGAGGATGTACTCGTCGCCCGACTTCTGCGCTCGCGTCCGCATCCCCCCCGGATTCGACCCGAAGTCCGGCTCAGTTAAACCGAAGCAGCCCAGCTTTTCGCCGGTAGCGAGTTGCGGAAGCCAGTAGTCCTTCTGCTCGTCCGATCCAAACGTGAAGATGGGATACATCACGAGTGCTGACTGCACGCTGACGAAGCTGCGCACGCCGGAATCTCCGCGCTCGAACTCCTGCATCACCAGGCCATACTCGACATTGGACATGCCCGCGCAGCCATAGCCGTGCAGATTGGCTCCGAAAAAGCCAAGCTGGCCCATTTGCGGGACGAGCTCACGCGGAAACCGGCCTTCGCGGTTGCACTCTTCGATGATGGGAACGAGATTGTCTTCGATGAACTGGCGTGCGGTATCGCGAGCCATGCGCTCGTCATCGCTCAACAGGCTGTCAAAGCCGATGAAGTCCACGCCCTTAAACTTGAATGCCATAAGTAGCTTGCTCCAGCAGGAAAACTCAAACTACTCAGATTAGCAGAGCGGGTCGCTCACCGGCAAAACAGAGCGCTGCTAGATCGTGCTGCATTTTGGAATGAGCCCGCCGAGCAGCGAAGCAGATGCGACACTCCCGTATTGCCGAAAATCAGGTAAACAACAAAAGAGCGTTTGAACGTTGGCGGCGGACGCTGCGCCAGCGATACTCGCTGCTTCATGGGCTGCTACAGCGTCCTGACTCGGCCGTCGCCCCGGTCCTCTAACTCTAGACCTATCTTTACATTGCAGGCGAAAGTCCATTCAATTCCCATAGACTGACCGCATCCGCCGCAAACGCCATCGGCTCCTCCAAACGGCTCTATCGAATCTGCCCTTCAGGTATCGCCTGGTCTGAGGTTTCCGCTTGTTGGCAGTCAAGATAGAGTCCTAACGTTTCTCGATCCTGATTCTTAAGACATCATGTGTTTCAGAGATGAGCGCTTCACCCGCTAAGGTCCCTTCTAGCGTGGCGTCAGAATCTCGGTCAAGTAGTCGTGGGTTCCTGGGATTCGCTCCAGGTGAGGGTACCGCATGCCTCCAACGTATTGAATTTCGTGAGTTTCTACTGTGGTGAAGTTGCGAACGAGCAACGATATCTTGCTACTTGGCGGGTGTGCAATGGATTCGTCCAGCAGGTCCGGAGAGAACGCATTTCCATTGACTGCCACAATGGTCATGTTCGGTCCCAAGCCGGCATCGTACGCCGGTGACCCCGGAAAAATGTCGAAGATCGTCCCGTCCTTTTGCAGGATGATCCCAAGCGACTCCCACGCAAAGTACCATGGGGCACCCGGCAGGTCAGCAAAGAATGGCTTGCTGATCGGCGTCGAGTTATAAACCAGCCGCCAACCCGATGCTTCAAGACCATCCGTTGGTGGCAGGCCGTTCACTTGGTAGACATACTTCTCGAAGAAGCTGTGCCAGTCGTAAGGCCATGTCGCAGACAGCGCTGCTTCCACATCGCCGCGGGTGTATGGAACGACGATCGGGGCGCTGTCCCGCTGGCCAAAGAATCTGCGCAGAAAATCGTCGAGCGTGACGCCGCCGTGAGATTGTTCCCGCATCAACGTGTCGGCGCGCAGCCAGATCAGGGCGCCTTCCTCGTAGTAATCCTGGCCGCGACGCAGAGATGCCCATCCCACGGGAGGGGACCGCAGTACCCAATTTTCCGCAGCGGTATCGACAAGTGGGGTCGTGGCGCGCCCTGGCTCATGGCCGAGGTAGGAAGCGGCAAACCCGAGGTAATCCCGCATGAAGGCCGCGTCGTTGAAGCCTGCCCGCGTGGCGAGCAACATCCCGATGTAATCGTTCAGGCCTTCATACACCCACAACAACGTCGTCCGCTCCGGGCCTTGATAGTCCGGCTTCGAATACAACTCCGCCGGACGCCGGTACTTACCGTCCCAGGAGTGCGATTGCTCGTGAGCGAGGAGTGGAAAACCAAACTTCTCCAATTGCTCCGTCTTCGAAAGACCGGCATCCCCGATTGCGTTGTACGGGGAATCTTCATGCTCCATTCCGTCGAAGGGACGCGCATCGCTCTGCGAGACTAGCACGTGCATGGTTTGCCAGTGCCGGAAGCCGAACATCGCTTGGTCCTGATCGATGAGCTTGCCGAAGAGAGCGAAGCTATGGACGTCGTCCGCCTTATCGACGGCAGACTGGCTATCTCCCGTGAGGTCGAGTTCAGCCGGCCATTTCGACGCAAGCGGCACCGCGCGGAAGAACTCGCCGGCCAGCACGGGGGAATCGATCAAGCGTTCGAGCGACGTAGCCGCAAACGTAACGCGCCCCGCATCCTGCTTGAGAACAGCCAAGGAACTCCCTTGCTTCCAGTGTGGCGGGAGAACAACGGAAGGCTCAATGAGCAATTCGCGCTTATCGATTCCTCGCGGGTAGAGAACCGCCGTATTCCAGGCAAGCAGCAACTGATGATCCGAGATGGTATTTTCCAGCAAGGTATCGAAGTCGACCGTGACCATATGAGCATTCGGCGGTACGTCGATTTTGATGGTATTGATGTCGTCAGGGTCGCGCGTCCAGGGGAGCGTTACCTCTCCGCTACGCACCCGAAGAGCCGCAAAGTTCTCTATAGGACCAGTTGGTCCGTGTTCGCCCGGAATCCAGCGCGGATATGCGAGTGCGAGGGGTCCTGGTTCGACGTGAATCTGCTCATGCACGAAAGCAATCCGTCGAAAGGCTTGTGTCTCATCTACGACGAGCGTCATGGTGGGTGCCGACGAGCTTTGTGCAGATAAAACGCCTCTCTCGACGGCCACTAGAGCCAGCAACCCGATAGCACACGCCTTCCAGCGGATTGGCATCAACAATATGCTCCAGTGAGATGAATTGCAGCATAACAGGTCGGCATAGCGGAATCGATCTGCGATTCCGGCCTACCAGTTCCTTCCTCATCGCCGGCATACGGAAGCAATCTGGAGGGACGTAAAACGGGCAGTTCGCCCCCTCGTTTCCCAGTCCTGGGTTCGAACTGACCCACCAGCGGAATTTCAACTACACCCCTACGAGAGGTACTGCTGAAGGAACTCGTCATTGGAGTGAACCAGGTCGTGCGTCGATCCGTCAAAGACGAGCTTGCCCAGATGCAGCACCAGGAAGCTGGTGCTGGGGTCGGTCTGTTTCTCTGGCAGCGGCGCCATCTGGCCCGTTTCCCTGTCGAAGCGATGGGTGGCCAGCATGAAGGCGTCCTGAAGACGATGGGTCACCAGCAGGGAGCTGGTCTTGTAAACGTCGCGCTGCTTGATGACCAGTTCGATGATGGTGGTCGAGGTAATAGGGTCGAGGCCACCAGTGGGCGAATCGTAGAGCAGCAGATCCGGCTTGGTGATGATCGCGCGCGCGATGGCGACGCGCCGTCGCATGCCTCCGGAAAGCTCCGACGGAAACTTCG
The DNA here is from genome assembly GCA_964453815.1 of uncultured Acidobacteriaceae bacterium. Lineage (GTDB taxonomy): Bacteria > Acidobacteriota > Terriglobia > Terriglobales > Acidobacteriaceae > Silvibacterium. The sequence continues at coordinate 15,535 of CAYVSQ010000337.1, forward strand.
TTAGCGTCTGCTCAAGTTCAACGAAACGCAGCGCCTCGGTAACGCGCTCGTCGATCTCGGTGTCCGGCAAATGATCTTCAATCAAGCGATAGCCGACATTGTCGCGGACGGTGAGCGAATCGAAGAGCGCGCCCTCCTGAAATACCGTGCCGATCGACTCGCGCAGCCGGAACAGGTCTTCCTCGGGCATTGCGCTCACTTCATAGCCGAAGACGAAGATGCGGCCTGAGTCCGGCTTGAACAAGCCATTGGCCAGCTTGAGCAGCACGCTCTTGCCTACACCCGCCGGCCCAAGCAGGATGCGAGTCTCACCGCGCTTTACCTCGAAGGAGATATCTTCGAGAACGTCCTTGCCCTCGAAGCCAATAGAAACATTTTCGAAGCGAACCGCCGGCGCGTCGGGATGCACCTGGCTTGGCGGAATATCGCTTTGCACAGCAAGATCGGCCATGGCGCCTACCGTCTTCTCCTTGAGTTGCCGTCCGGGTAAGTCACCGTCCAAAGATGCTGATCATGAATTTGCTGATCACAAAATCCATGGCGATGATCAGCACCGAGGAGACGACGACCGCCTGGGTGGTCGACCGGCCCACGCCCTGTGTGCCGCCCCGTGTGTTCATGCCGTAGAAGCAGCCGATGGTGGAGATAATGAAGCCGAAGACAAGGGGCTTCGCCAGGCCCTGGACAACGTCTGCGAAGCGCAATGTCTGGTAGGCGGTATGGAAGTATTGCGAGGCATCCTGTCGCAGCATGCTGACAGCCACAAATGCGCCACCCAGGGTGCCCACGGCGTCCGATACGATGGTGAGAAAGAAGAGCATGACGATGGTGGCGACGATGCGCGGCATCACCAGCTTCTTGAGCGGGTCCGTGCCGAGTGCGCGCATGGCGTCAATCTGCTCGGTCACCATCATCGAGCCCAGTTCGCTGGCCATACCCGAAGCGTTGCGCCCGGAAACCATCAGGCCGGTCAACACCGGTCCCAGCTCCTTGATCATCGACAGGCTGACGAGCTGACCGGTGATGGCGGCGGCGCCGAATTGCGCCAGCGTGGAAGCCGACTGCAGCGCCAGCACGCCACCCGTGAAAAGGCCGGTGAGGATCACGATGGGCAGTGAGCCGATGCCGATCAGGTCCGCTTGCGTGATGATGTCTGCACCGTAGAAGGGCCGCCGGAAGAGATTCGCCAATGCGCGCGCAGAGAGCAGCGAATACTCCTGCACTGCCAGTACTCCTTTTTTGGCGGCTGCATCGAGCGTGGTTATAGCCATTGGTTCAATTCAATAATTGATTCTGTTCTCAAGCCGAGATTACCACGGCCCCGGTTTTTCGACCGAAACAGGCGTTACTCCTTCACTCGCTTCTTGATCTCGATATTCAACCGCTTGATCTTCTGGTTCAGGGTGGAAAGCGGGATGTGAAACTGCTCGGCGGCTTCGGTCTGGTTCCAGTTGCTGTGCTCGAGTTTGTCGACGATGATACGTCGCTCGATATCTTCAAGAATATCGAAGAGAGACGCGTCAGGATTGTGCTCGAGCAGGCTAGTTGAATAATTCCGGCCGGTCAGGTGTCCGGGAAGCAGCTCGGAACCGATCACCGAGCCGGAAGAGAGTACGACGCCGCGCTCTATGGCATTCTCAAGCTCGCGAACGTTGCCCGGCCAGTCGTAATCGACCAGGGCTCGCAGCGCGTCTGGGGTAAGGGTCCGGTCGGAGAGGTCATTCTCCTCGGCATAGCGTTTGAGGAAGTGTGTTGCGAGCAGGGGAATGTCCTCGCGGCGGCTGCGCAGTGGCGGAAGATCGATCGCGATTACGTTGAGCCGATAAAACAGATCCTCACGGAACTTGCCTTCACGAACGGCCTGCCGCAGATCGACATTGGTGGCGGTGATGATCCGCACATCTACCTGAATCTCCTGAGTACCACCGAGCTGCATGAAGCGCTTGTCCTGCAGCACACGCAGAATCTTGGCCTGTGTGTCCATGCCCATCGTGCCGATTTCATCGAGGAAGAGCGTACCGCCGTTGGCCACCTCGAACAGGCCCTTTTTCCCGGACATGGCGGAAGTAAACGCGCCCTTCACGTGGCCGAAGAGTGTGGACTCGAGCAGATCGGTCGGCATGGCGCCAGTGTTGACCGGCACAAAGGGTTTGTCCTTGCGACCGGAGTTCGAGTGGAGCGCCTTGGCGATGAGCTCCTTGCCGGTGCCGCTTTCTCCCTGAATGAGCACGGTCGAGCGGCTGGGGGCGACCTGCGCCACCAGGTCGAAGATGCGCAGCATTGGTTCGCTCTTGCCGATGATGTTTGAAAAGCTGTAGCGCTGCTTGAGCGCGCGCTTGAGCTGAATGATTTCTTCTTCCGCGTGGTAGCGTCCGATAGCCGAGCGAATGTCGGCCAGAAGCTTTTCATTGTCCCAGGGCTTCTGGACAAAATTCTGCGCGCCGGTGCGAATGGCGTCGACAACGTTATCGACCTTGCCATAGGCGGTGATCATAATCACCGGAAGGGCGGGCTGGGATTCGCGAAGAATTTGCAAAACTTCAAGACCGTTCTTGCCGGGCAAGGCGAGGTCGAGTAGCACAAGGTCGTAGGAATTCTGCTCGATGCGATCCAGTCCTTCTTCGCCATCTAGCGCCATTTCCACTGCGTAGCCCTCGAGCGACAGCAGCGTTTCCAGCGATTCGCGAATGGCTGCTTCGTCGTCGATAATCAGGATCCGTTGTCCGGTTTCCAGGGGGGCAGATGGCGGAACGGCGGAGATGGCTAGGGTCGCCTCAGACATGCGCAGGTTTCCTCAACATGGGGAATTCTAGATAGAAGGTGGTTCCGGCGCCGACGTTGCTTTCCACATGGATTTTTCCGGCGTGTTCCTGGATGATGCCGTAGGTTACGGCGAGTCCCAGGCCGGTTCCACGCCTTTCTCCCTGCTTCGGCGCGGACTTGGTCGTGAAGAACGGGTCGTAGATGCGCTGCAGGTGCTCCGGCGCAATGCCCGCGCCGGTATCGGAAATCGCGACACTTACGTGGCCATTGATCTCCGTCGCAATGCGCAGCGTTCCACCGCTGCCCATCGCATCTTTGGCGTTGAGAAACAGATTCAGAAAGACCTGCTGCAGTTTGCCCGCATTACCAAGGATTGGCGGCAGATCCGGCATCAACGATGTGTCCAACCGCACCTGCGAGGTCTTGAATTGGTGCTCGATCAGGGTGAGAGTGTCGCGAATGATCGCGTTCAGGTCGGTCTCGCGGAACTCGGTTGTGCCGGTGCGCGAGAAGTTGAGCAGTCCGTTGACGATCTCCGACGCACGGAAGGTTTGCTGAGTGATCTTTTCAAGCAGCGGCGACAGCCGCTCATCGCCGCGCACCTGCTTCGTGAGCATCTGCGTATAGGACGATATGACCGCGAGCGGCGTGTTGACCTCGTGCGCAACTCCGGCGGCAAGCAGGCCGATCGAAGAGAGCTTCTCTGCCTGTGAGAGCTGCACTTCGAGCTCGGTCCGCTCCGTGATGTCGTCGACCAGGATAATCCGCCCGACCGATTTGAAATCGCGCGAAACCAGCGGAGCGATGGCGATGTTCGCCATGCGGACCTCGCCGGCCCGCGTCTCAAGGCGGAACTTGTACAGATTGTGAACGCCGGGCTCACCCTTCACGCGCTGGTACTCGTGCATCAGCGCCGCGGGAAAGACGGTGGACAGCGGCTGGTCCAGCGCCTCTGCGCGCGGCAGGGCATACATCACTTCCATCTGCGAGTTCCAGCTGTCGATGCGGTCTTCCAGGTCGACGGCGAGAATGCCGACGTTGATCGACTCGACGATGTTCTCGTTGAACTCCTTCAGCCGCTCGTATTCCGAAATCTTTTCTTCGAGGCTGGCGTAGAGACGCGCGTTCTGGAGAGCGATGCCGATGTAGCTGGCCAAGGACTCCAGCAGCTCCATGTCTTCGCTGGAGAGAAAGTCACCATCAGCCGTCCGCCCTAAGCCAATCACAGCGATGGCGCGGTCTTGCACCCGGCAGGGCAAATAGTAGTTCAGATCAAGCAAAGCTGTGGAGTGCCGCTCCGATTCCGACAAATGCAGCGCCTGCTGCGGATTCTCGAGGAAGATGTGCGTGCCGGCGCCGGGCTGATTGAAATCCAGGAAGCCCAGATCGAGCGCGGAGCCTGCTTCATAAGCGCTTGGTGGCAAGCCATGACCGGCAGCGAGAGTGAAGCCTCCCGGCGGATCGGAAAGGAAAACCGCAATTCGTGTAACCAGCAGCGTGCGCGGCAGCCGATCGACGATCGAATTCAGCAGCGTCTTCAGATCTGTTTGCGAATTGAGCCCGCGCCCGAAATCGATCAACGTCTGGCGGTAATCGTAGCGCTTGCGGTCGAAAATGCGATCCACCCGCTCTTGGAACATGCGCTTGATGGGATCGAAGAGCTGCGCGGTGATGATGATGGCCGCGATCAGCCCCCAGGTACCGAAGCTGGGCAATCGCTTGCGCACGAGTTCCGCGGCCACGGCTACGACGGCGAAGTAAAGGCCGACCAAGGTCGCGGTCGCGAGTGTGTAAGTCACGCCGCGTTTGAAGATCAGGTCCGTATCCATCAGCCGGTAGCGCACGATGGCCCAGCCGAAGGTGAGCGGTAAAAAGACCATCGCAATGCCGGCCAGCTTGGTCACCACATCGGGCATGGCGACATCGGTCAGATAGGGAATTGCGTAAAGCAGCGTAAAGGGCGTGATGGCAACGATGGTGCCGCGCGTGAGCCACTTCAACTGCTGGCGTCGCAGCGGAGCGGTTGTCCGCTGATAGCTTACGAACAGCACGATGGCGGCGAGTACGTAGGACAGGGCCAGGTAGCCTGTCGAAAGCTGGTCAAGCCGGTGCAGCAATACTTCCGTCGCAGACCAGTATTCGACCGCGACGACGCGAAGGCCCACGATGAAAACCGCCGGGAGATACACCAGCGCCACCAGCCACGGGCGGCGACGTCCGTGCTCTTCCGCAAAGGCCAGTGCGAAGTGGAGAAACAGTGCCGGCTGCAGAGCTTCGGCAACAATATTGCCCCAGTAGATGATCTGATCAAGGCCGTTCAGCTTGCCCGTGTACTTGAACGAGTACAGTACGAACGAAACCAGGCAGAAGATAAAAAAGTGTGTCGAATGGGGAGCCGTCCAGCGTCGGAACAGGACGTAGAGTCCGATGCCGAGATACACCAGCGCGATCAGCCGGAAGCCCTGATTGAAGCTGCGGTCGGTTGCATCCAGAATGACTGGAACCTCAAGCCGCACGCCATCGCGCATAATCGTATATGTAATGGTGCTGTAGACCTTGGCCTGGATCATCTGGTAGGTCAGCGACGCCCACCGCGGCGTGGTCGCACCGTTCGCCGCAATCAGCAGATCGCCCGCCTTCAGGCCGGCGCGTTCGCCCGGACCGCCCGGTACGACTCGTTGCGCTTCCAGACCGCCATGCGCCTCCAACCACCACACCCCGTCCGTCGGGGACTGATAGTTGCTCTCCTGGACGAAATTGAAAGAGGCAAAAACCGCCGCCGCCAAGGTGAAGAGAGCGAGGAGAACAACGATGAGACGAGTTTGGTTGGACTTCTCCATCTACAGGGACCGGGGTCTGGGTGCCCAATCGTTGCGTGCAACTGGCCTGCCAAGTCGCGGAAATATCGGCACCCGGCGTTCACGAACAGTATACCCTTTATTAACAATCGTATAGGAGGAACGAGCAGGCGAGATCAGCGCTCAGAATATTCACAGAATTGGAGGCATCTGCAATAATCTGCAGCAATCTATGAAAAACAATATCAATTTATTGAAGGCAGGAACGAGGTTGCTGGCGCGCAGATAAGCAACTCCCCAACGCCTTTTTCGACAATGGCATACGTAATATTCCTCAACCCCGCCCATAGCCTCCGATAGGGGTTCGACAGGATCGAAGCCGTGAACTGAATTTTGCTACGCGCGGGCAACGCAAAAGCACGGCATGAAGCTGCTTCCGTGCAAACGCGCTTAAGGGGGCTAATGAGACTTGGGTCCCCGCTCAGGGCGCGTCGCCCACAGAATGCATACGACGAAAATAGTGAGAAAGCTTCCGATTACCAGCGCAGCCAATGGCGTTCCCCTGTAGCAGGTTGAATAGGACTCTAGCATACAATGGCTTACCCGACCATGACCATCCGCACGCTAAGCAGCCGAGAGATTTACCGCAATCCGTGGCTTAGCCTCCGCGAGGACCAGATCGAGCGCGACAACGGCGCAAAGGGCATCTACAGTGTTGTGGACAAGGACGACTGTGCCGCAATCCTTCCCATTGCAGGCGACACGATCTACCTCATCGAGCAGTTCCGCTACACCATTCAACAGCGTGCTCTCGAATTGCCCCAGGGCGGATGGGAAACTCCCGACGTTGATCCAGAAGAATTGGCGCGCGGCGAATTGCTTGAGGAGACGGGCCTCGTTGCTTCGTCCATGACTTATCTCGGCACGATGTGGATTGCTTACGGCTTCACAAAGCAGAAGCAGCACGTCTTCCTTGCTACCGGATTCACTCGCGCCGAAACCGATCCCGATCCAGAAGAGCACGACCTCGCGCTTCACGCCTTTTCCATCGCCGAGTTCGAACAGATGCTCCTCGACGGGACAATTCAGGACGCGAGCACACTAGGTGCATGGGGCCTTTACAAGGTATGGAAGGAGAAGCAGGAAAGGGGATAAGCCGTGCAATGGCAGAATGATGCGAATTCCCTGTGTGCTCTTGCTGCTTTTTTTGAGAGTTTCTTCACGTGCTCAATGCTCAACCCGCTCGGCCTGGAAACCGAACTCAGCGATAATCCATCCACCCAGGGCACGTCTACAGCGTCGGCACGAGCAGCCGCAGCAGAAAAAACATCAGCACCCCCGCAAAAAACACCAGTGCCATGCGAATTCCGGGCTCGCGATTCACTTCCGGCACCAGGTCCGTAGCCGCCACATAAATTGCAACGCCTGCGGAGAGCGGCAGCCCGAAGCGCACCCATCCGGGCAGCAGATTAATCACCAGCACTCCCAGAATCGTGGCCGCCGCCAGCACGGTTGCCGAGATGAGCGCTGTTCGGCGGCTGCGTCCCGAGGCCAGCATCACGGAAGCCACCGTGAAGCCCTCCGGCACCTTGTGCAGAAAGATGGCGAAAAAAATCAGCCATCCCAGCCGGGTCGACAGCACGAACCCCGAGCCGATTGCCACGCCATCGAACAGCGCATGCGCGGCCAGTCCGATGAGAACCGAATAGCTCGTATGCGACGAGACAAATTCGTGATGGTGGGTCTCTTCGCCGAAGTGAAAGTGCGACGTGATTGTGTGCTCCAGCAAATGGATGATGCAATAGCCCGCGAGTACCAGAACCGGCGACCAGCGCGCAGAAAAGTGCAGGCTCTCCGGCACCATCTCGAGAAACGCGACGGAAAGCATGAAGCCCGCGCCCAGGGCCACAAAGTAGCGCAGATAGCGCTTCTCCCAATTGCGACGCACCAGCACCAGTCCGCCGACAATGTCAGCGATGGCGGCAATGAATCCGAGAGTGAGTGAGAGCAGCATGGTAAGGCAGCGGGTCTGCTATCCACTATGCCTGATGTGCATCACGTCGCCGTCCTGCACCAGATAGTCCTTGCCTTCCAGGCGCAGCGTTCCTTGCGACTTGGCGACGGCTTCCGAACCTGCGGCTAGCAGCGTATCCCAGTGAATCGTCTCTGCTCGAATGAAATGTTTCTCCAGGTCCGAGTGGATTGCCCCTGCCGCGTCCTGCGCCCGCGATTTCACAGGAATCGTCCAGGCGCGGCACTCGTCTTCTCCGACAGTAAAGAAGCTGACCAACCCCAGCAACTCATAGCTCTTGCGGATCAGCCGTCGCAGGCCGCTCTCTGTGAGCCCGTAGGACGAGAGGAATTCCGCAGCTTCTTCATCTTCCATCTCGGCCAGCTCTGCTTCCACCTTGCCGCAAAAGGCGGTCACGCCGGCATTCGGTCGCCACGCGACCTCTTCCAAGTTGTACTTCGCCGCGGCTGCCTCAAGATCCGCGCCCAGCGTCATGCTCTCCGGCAAATTCAACGCATACAGAATCGGCTTCTGCGAAAGAAACTGGAAACCGCGGATCAGCTTCTTCTCCTCTGCCGACATCTCCAATTCGCGTAGAGGCTTCTCCGCCTCTAGCGCCGCCTGCGAACGCCGCAGCAGCGCGTCTTCCTTCTCCAGATCGGCAGTTCGCATCTTCTTCAGATCCTTCTCCAGCCGCTCCAGCCTCTTCTCGATCTGCGTCAGGTCGGAGACCATCAGATCAAACTCGACATTCTTGATATCGCGCAGCGGATCGATCGGCCCCACATGTGGAATCGCATCGTCCTCAAAGGCCCGCAGCACATGGATCAGCGCGTCCACATTGCGCAGTGCCGTCAGGAAGGCCGTTTCCTTGAGCGCCTCCTGCCCGATCGCCGCCACATCGGCGTACTCGACCGTCGCGTAGATGGTCTTCTTGGGGTTATAGAGAGCAGCCAGCTTGTCCAGCCGCTCGTCCGGAACCTTGGCCACACCCAGGTGCGCCTCGCGCGGATTTGAATAGCCGCGATCGGCCACCTTGGCCTTGGTAAGAATCTTGAACAGGGAAGTCTTGCCCACCTGCGGCAGGCCGATAATACCGGTCTTCATACATGTCCTAAATGGAAAGAAGCTCAGGCGCAGCCTGTCCGAATAGGACGTTCACGCCAATCGTTGATCATAACAGCGCCGGCCGATCGCACCCGCAGAAGAATGGGCTAGGTCCCGCGCTCTTTCCTGGCCGCGCAGTCTCCGTAATTCGCAGCCAGCAGAATCACCAGCACAACTCCGCCCAGCAGCACGCCTGCTTCAACTTTTGTGGAGACTCCGTGCAGCTTATTGAACGCCACGCGGTTCGGATCATCGCGATCGACAGCATCGATTGCGCCGCCGGCGGCCATCCGGTAGCCTTCCATCTTCGGAATAATCCAGAACTGCGAAAACGCCGTCAGACCCAGCATGATGAGTATGACTACGACTGGCCCCCCCACCTTGCGGCACAATGCTCTCGTCGCCTGCGCAATAAGCAGCAGAACAACGAGCAGCGAGCCCGCGAACAGGCCCTCATAATGGAGCGCCAGCAGACTTTTCCGCACGATCGTCCCCGCCAAATGTGTATCAGTTGTAGTACCGAACGCCGAGGCCGCCACCACGGGAAAGAACATCACTCCGCCCAGCCAGAGCACCAGCAGCAGCAGAATCAGCGCGCGCAAAAGGGTCTTCATTTATCTGTCCTGAACTCCATACACGCTCGACCGCCCAATCAGCCGCTCAATTCGTTTCGGAATCGGCGGATGGGTTGCAAACAGGCCGGCCAGATCGCGCGCACTGATCATGGGAGCCACGATAAACAGGTGCGCGTTCGTTGACGAAGCCCCCAGCGGTACTCTCTTCGAATAGGCATCCAGTTTCTCTAGAGCGCTCGCCAGTGCATAAGGATTCCCGGTGATATGCGCGCCCGTCGCATCCGCCTCATATTCACGCGATCGCGACACCGCCAGCTGAATCAGTGCGGCCGCAATCGGAGCCAGGATCAGCATGAACAGCGCGCCGACCCCTCCCCCGCCGCGCTCGCGGTCCCGTCCCCCACCGCCGCCACCAAACAGCATGGCCCAGTAGCCCATGCGCGCCAGCAGAGTGATCGCGCCCGCCAGGGTTGCGGCAATCGAGCTGGTCAGTATGTCCCGATTCTTCACATGTCCCAGCTCATGCGCCAGCACGCCTTCCAACTCGTCATCGTTCAGCAGGTTCAGGATGCCGTTCGTCACTGCCACCGACGCATGCTGCGGATTCCTCCCCGTCGCAAACGCATTGGGCGACTCCGAAGGGATCACGTAAATCTTCGGCATCGGCAACCCAATGCGCTGCGTCATCCGCTCTACTACCTGATATACGCGCGGCAATTCCTCGCGCGTCACCGGTTGCGCGCTGTACATCTTGAGCGCCAGTTTGTCGGAATAAAAGTAGCTGAAGAAATTCATCGCCGCGGCAAACACAAAGGCCAGAACCATTCCATTCCGCCCGCCAAAGTAATCGCCTGCCAGCACCAGAAGCAGAGTCAGAGCCGTAAGAAGAAAGGCCGTCTTAAGGGTATTCATCTCGCGTTGCCTCCAATGCTTACCTGCAGCGCTGATTATTATTGTTTCACGGAAGCGCTGGCTGGGGCGGGCAGGCTCAGAAGGCAATGAGACAGGAGAAAAGGTCGAAGAGAGAGGCTTCCGCCCATAACGCCTAAGAGGTCTAGCCATCAAACCATTCGTCCCGGAAAAGGCGCAATTGAACATTCGTCCCAGAAAAACCTCTCCCGAACCTTTTATGAGTGCCACCCGTCCCCACATCTATACACTTTTTGGTATTCACACTCCGGTTTGCTGGAGCGAAGATGCTGAAGCCCTCCATTTGGATGCCCTGCAAAAACCCCCATATCTCTAAAGTTACTTATTTATTTACATTGATTTACGACCTTGTGCACAAGCCCGGATGACAAAGGTAATGGAATTGCATAGGAGAGGGCCATGAGAAACCTTCGCCCGCACCACTTCGCCCCAGTTACAAAATTTATCTTCGCCCTAAGTCTGGCGCTCCTGGCGGTTCTCATGCTTCCAGGAACCCTCAAGGCTCAGTCGCTCATTTCTGGCAACATCGCCGGAACCGTTACCGATGCTACTGGCGCTGCTGTTCCGAACGCTACCGTGACCGTCACCAGCAAGGCGAGCGGCGGAGTTCAAACCGCGGTATCAAATGGGACCGGAGGGTTTCACGTTCCCCTTCTGGAGCCGGGAGATTACACCCTGGCGGTCACAGCCCAAGGTTTTCAGCAGACTACTACGACTGTTTCCGTCAGTGCCGGTACTGTCACTACCGCAAACGTCAGCCTGACAGTCGGTTCAGCCTCGCAGACCATTCAGGTTACCGCCTCTGCGCCTTTGCTGAACACCCAGGCTGCTGATCTCAGCACCACCTTCACCCAGCAGCAGGTACAGGGCCTGCCCAATCCCGGCAACGACCTGACATTTGTAGCCCAGACCGCTCCCGGCACCGTCATGAACACGCAGAGCGGCTACGGCAATTTCTCGTCCTTCGGCCTGCCCGCCACCTCCAACACTTTCACGGTCAACGGTGGTTATGAGAACGACCCATTTTTGAACGTCAACAATTCGGGCGCAACCAACCTGCTGCTCGGCAACAATGACGTTTCCGACGTTACGGTGATCTCCAACCCCTACAATGCCTCATTTGGTGGATTGGGCGGCGCGCAGATCAACGAAATCACCCGTTCTGGAACGAACAAGTTCCATGGCAACGCGGCCTATTGGTGGAACGGCAGCAGCATGAACGCCAACAACTTCTTCAATAACCAGACTGGCACTCCCAAGCCGTTCAGCAATGTCAATCAGTGGGCGGCCGCAATTGGCGGGCCTGTTGTCCATGACAAGACCTTCTTCTTCTTTAACTATGAAGGCTTGCGCGTTGTCCTTCCCACGCGCTCCTCTGTTTTTGCTCCGGATGACAGCTATCAGGCTGCCACTCTGGCAAATCTGACGAATGCCGGACTCACCGACGAAATTGCGGGCTATCAAAAGATATTCGGGTTGTATAACAATGCTCCGGGCCGTGCCAATGCAGTTGTTTCCACTCCGGACACCCCCGACAA
>CAYVSQ010000338.1:0-16140 GCA_964453815.1 uncultured Acidobacteriaceae bacterium
ATTGACCAAGCGATTACCCATTTGGGGGGCCATATGAGCTTCTTATCATCTTCAGTTACCCCCTCGATGTTAGTACGCTCTGGACAGCCCTGAACGTTGTAGGCCCAGGTCTCCCAAGGATTGTTGAAGTAGCACCAATCCTGGGCTCCACGAAAAATGTTTGTGAATCCTATCTTGATGGTCGCTGCAAAGAACGAAGGAATAATCCAAGCGGCCATCCAGCCTACATAAGTCAAGGTGTACATTGGGCCGAAACAGCGGTTTTGCCATACGTGGGTCTTTTCATGACGGTATAGGTCATCTCGCGGGCCGTCTTTCAGATTGCTCATCACTGCGCCTTGGGTGAAAGCGTAATCAGGCTTTAGGCCGAAAGATTTCTTTTCATAGCGATGAGCGTTCTTTCGGATCTCGGATGCATGCATTCCCCAAGTGCCATCCCCAAGCAACCGCGACAGTCTAAATCCCAGGAAATTTACAAAATGGAGGAGGCAGCCAACGGTGTTGCCAGCCAGCGCCCACGTCACGTCAAGAGGAAAGGCGATCCAGCCTAAGCCGTCCCACGTATAAATACGCCAGAGTCCGCTCACCATTCCAGACATTCCGCCCACTGCCGTCGCGTACATCAGCAGATTTTGTGGAGTGCTTAATAGTGGATGGCCATGCGCACCGGTCAAAAATTGAATGATGTAAACGATAGTATCGACGATGCCAGGAATCAGGAAAAAACCCCAGCCAACAACGAATCCGGCAACTTCAGAATCGTTAGCCCACCCTAACAAGAAGCTGATCAGACTCCGTGCCAGCAGTGCACCAAGCGCCGACAAGACCAGCCCTTCGAGGCCGCGTAGAAGCGCCCCGCCCATCGATGTATCGGTGTCAAAGTCATCCTTGAAAATTAATGAAAGCGCGAACGCCAAGACGCCGAATATGCCAAGAATCCCCCACGCAAGTGGGTCATTGAAGATACGCTCAACCATTGAAGTCTCCTCGGGAAAAAGAGCAGCCGCCTCAGAGGCGCGCTCATCAAAACAATTTGTTCAACATCAATGGATTCGACGCCAAAGGCACATCAGCTTTAGAGAGGGAGTGCTTTGCTCGAATCGGCTGTGCATTCGTGTGTTGGCACAGCATCGGGCACGTCGTCTTGAAAGAATGGTGAGGTCATAACTGAAATCGTTTCGCACGCTGCCACGACGACCATCACTTAAGGGGCGAAAGCCAAGCGCCTATTTAGAAGATCTCTCTCGCCGCGCGATCACTATATACCTATCCCGGAATTTCCGCACTTCATTTCTCCCGCCGCACCCAAGGTTGATCGCGCGAGGGCACTAGTCGTATTTCTTGCGTTTGTATCTTCGTCCAAGCCGGAGCTAAGCGAATGCGCATGAGTGCCTTAACGCTTCTTCCGTGTCAGCCTGAAGTACGCAGGTTTCCCTGCCGCCTAACCATTTCTAGGAGTAAAGGCGCGTATCAGACAATAGGCCGCAATACCCACGGGGCCGAGAATAAGTAGAAGAGTGATCTTTGCTGCGATTCCAGCTGCCAGCAATGCAAAGAGCGCTGTATAGCCTATGCTGACAACGAACCAAAGAAACCACATTCCCCAGTTGATGTCGCTCCCCGATGTGGATCCTGCCGTATAAGCCCAGTCTTCAAAGCAAACCCTGTAGTAGGCCTCGTTGCCAATCTGCGCAACCTGCCCAGTGATGAGACGAAACAGCATGTTCAGCAATAAGCTGACTCCGTACAGCAGCAAGTATGCCGGCCCAAAAATGCGCGCCTGCCAGACATGTGTCTCTTCATGCGAGCACCAATTTCCAGCGATGACCGTTCCGATGGTTGTGACCCATCCGGCACCGCGCGGATTCTTGTCGAAGACCAGAGTGCCGGATCGCTGGGAATCGTCTGTAGAGTCGAGCGAGTTTGCCCCGATAATCAAGCAGGCAGGCGCCCACACCAGCAACCCCGCCATCGTGTTGAGTAGAGACCAGGTTATGTCGAGGAGATAGCCAAGGATGCTGAAAATGCCGAAAGTGTAAGCGCGTTTGCCGAAGGCGATGGCGCTATAAATGGCGGAGAGTGCTCCGCAGACTAGCGCAACAATCAACGGCGCACTGCTCTTAGCTGGAGGTTTTCCGGCCGGCGCGGCGCCCTTATTTCCTGCCCCTTTGTTTTTGTTGGGAACGGGTTTTGTTCCCACTCCTTTGCCAGTGTGCGACGCTGATCCGGCACTAGTCGGAATGGAGCTTTGAGCCGCAGGCTGAACGACCCTGTCAAGAATCAGGTAAAACACGCCGAAGGTGATGCCGAAACCTAAAACCAAACCGAGCAGAACACGAAGCACGACCATATGAGACTCCTCTCGATGTAACTTGGCCCGTCACAGTCACTTCCAGAGTTGCGTGCGAATCAGTGTATGCAGACTAACTCTCTCACCAAGCCGCGCTTCATGCGAGGCCCTACTTCGGCAATAGTTGACTTGACAGGTGATACCTATCATGACGATGGTGCGTAACTGAAGCTGAACATTTCACCAGCTGGCCGTATTTCTTCCCATAAGTGGCTCCGGTCGGGAATATGTCGTTAGTTAGCTGAAGAGCTCAGAGGCTTCTTCACTTGAATTTACGGCATTCACTATATACTCAGTCCCGGAGTTTGCGCAGGTCGTTTTTTGGCTGGCTCCTCGTTGGCCTTAAAAAGCATTAGTTGTATTTATTGTCCATATCTCCGGCAGTCGAAAACCAGCATTTCGTCTTGCAAAGTCGCTAAACAAGAGTAAAATTCGGTGCTGCCGGGTAATCCATATTGATCCTGAGAGTAAGAACTACGAGGCGGGATGCCGGCTTTCACACGATCACAAGAATCACGGTCCACGTCGCTGTGATGGTCATTTGACAGGCTTCTTATTCTGCAATGTCGTTCGGGTCAGGTACTAAATCTTAAAAACATGAGTTGCACGGAGGCAGGTTAAGTGCTGGACAGCATGCGCAAACCGATCTTCATAATTGCCCTGATCGCTATTGGGCTCACCGTCTTGGTGGAACTATCGTCAATCGCATTGATAAGCAACGGTTCCTCCTCTGCCAATGCACTAAATGTGTCTGTTACAGGACAGGCAATCCCTTCGATGGCTTATCTGGACGGATTGATCTTCTTTGCGGCCTTGATCATTGCCATCGCTTTACTGGTGCCGGAGCGGGTGCAAAGCAAAGTGCAAGGGATTGTGACGGTAATCGTTTCTTTCTCTCTGCTATTGGGCTGCATCGTCTGCATTTTCAAGAATCTGACAATGCTATTTCTGATGATCAGCTTGCTGCTTGCGGTTCCATTTGGGACGATTGTTTACTTTGCGGCCTGGGCTCATTTCGACACAAACACAGCGCGCATTGCACTGAGCTTAATCATGACGCTGAAGATCGTCTTTGCCGTTTGCCTTGTGCTGGCGCAGCAGCGGTTCCTGCAAAATAAGGGTCTTGTCTTGATTATTCTGACGTCATTCCTTGAAAACCTTATCATTGCATTCCTGTACGGATTGGTGCCGGGCTTCCTGGTGAACCCGGTGGACAGGATTGCCGCGATCGTTTGTGGAGTGTGCGGGGCAATATGGGCAGTCGTCTATTTGATTGGCGGAATCATCTCTGTCGTCAAGGTCATCGTGTAGTGACTTGAGATGAATTCGGGTGTATTTGTTCACGGACTACTGGAGGCTAACAAGACAGCCAACAGGTGCAACGGAAGATCTTCGTGCTACGGTAGTTGTTCCTCCGCCAGACAGGACAGTGATCGAAATCTGGTGTTTGGTTGAATTGCCGCCGCCGGTCGAACTCTGATTTGTGATGGTCGACGGTGTGTTCTTCGGTGGGTTTGATGCTTGATAGGAAATGCTTGCACAAGGAGTGCCGGAGGCCGGCTGGATCACGAACTTGGCCGTGCGAAACTGATTGCTCGAATCGGCTCCGACGCTCACAACATACGTTGGTTTGGTCTGTAAATTGAAACTTGTGGCAGATGGCTTCATCTGATTGGCGCTGAGCTTTGGGCCAAATTTTGCCAGCACTGGTCCTAAGCTGCTCGTCAGAGAATAGGAACTGGAATTGAAATTATCAGCAGTTGTGCTGGAATCGCTCTTATTCGTCTTCACGCCCATCACTGTGAGCACGATGAAGGCGACCACAATCACCACGAGCACTACTAACAAGACTTTCGTTCCCGACATTGCCGATCTCCCTTCCGCGATGTGAGGACAACCCTCCCCGCGCGGGGAAGGTTTTATTTGGGGCGAGCTTGATACAGAGGGTTGATTCCTAAGGTTTGCATCCGTTGTGTAAGCGCAGCACCGCGATAAACGCAGTTGTTGGGGGGCGCACAGGCCGCGGTGGACTGGGTCGTTAACGTGACAGAGGAGCCACTCTCAACTGTCGTGCCCGGGGCCGGGGCTGAAGAAATAACAGTGGTCCCATCACCTTGTATGAGTCCCACGGTCAGATTGCTTGTATGAAGTGCGTTGCTTGCTGCGCTCAAAGTCATGCCCGCTAAGCCATTTGGAACTGTGGTCTTAGCCGGTTTCGTGCTGCCGGCAGATGTGGAACTCCCTGATGTAGAGTTGTCGCCGGACGTGGTGCCTTTTGTCGAATGTCTGGTGAGCGCCCAGACAAGCAAACCGATGCACACCACCACAACTGCCGCAATGGCGACGATCAAGCCCCATTTGGGACGTGGTTTCGGAGCACTTGTAACGGTGAACTTCAAGGGCTGGCTAGAGTCTCCCTCATCCGTCTTGGCAACCGATACGACATCCAGGCGAAAGCTATAAGTTCCCGGAGGTGCCGGGTTCTTTTGCATGGGAATAGCGATGTTGACCGTATAGGTGCAGGCTTTGTCTGCCTCCATATGCTGATCGGTAGTGCCAGTGACCTTAATCCAACCCTTGCTTACGGGATGATTCGGATCAGGAGGATTGCTCTGCGGCAGGGGGACCAAAACGGCGCGGGCGTCGATGGGACGCGCACTCTTATTTGCCACGTTGTATTGCAGCGTCGCTCGCCCTTGACTGTCGAGCTTTAGCTCGGACATTCCATCAGGAAGCGTAATTTGAAAGAGCTTTGCCATCTTATTCCTCCACCTCGGAACTAAAACTCCAATTCGTAAGTCACATAAGCGGGTTTCTCGAGTTCAATGATCTTTTCAATTAGTGACCGGTGATGGACGAGCGTTTCAGGCGCCTTGACCTTGATATGAAACGGTCTGGGTTTGCCGTCCGGTCCAGTCACCTGTTCGTCGACCTGAAAATCATTCGCACCTGTGGCTATTTGCAGGAAGAGCTGCAGTCCCTTTCGTGTGCCGCGCCACTCCGACAATCTTGCAGCTGAGGCAGTCAGCTCTCGAAGACGCCCTAAGCCTGTAGACAGGGAAACGGCTGCAGGTGAACTCCCTCCCCGTATGTCCTCTAAAAGTACACCGAGATCGACCCAGCCAGCAAGATAGGGAACGAAACTATCTGGAGCCCTGCGCGGATCGAAGATAACATCCAGACAAGCGAGTATTGACTCTGGTGGATCATGCAAAGCCTGCATGACGCCGAGAATAGCGAGCAGGGGCGTACCCGGATTCGCCGCCCTTTGGAAAACATCAGGGAGGAGCCGCTTAATCTGTTCCTGTTTCATCCTCTGATACGACCTCGATTTCGTGTTCGCCGGAACAAAACAGCCAGTTCGGCGGAAGTGTCACTTTGTCGGTAAATACTTTACTGGAGCAAAATTGAAAGGTCTTACCCTCGTCGTTAGTGCGATAGATTCCAGACTTTGTGCCGGCAAGGAGCACGGAGCTGCGAGGAGCAGCAGCGAGTGCATCCATGCGCCGGAAAAGGTGTTGCTTGGAGGCCGCTGGAAGGCCGCAGCCAACATCCGGAGCCTGCCACGAATTCCGCTCGCTTCTCTCTTCCAGGCTGACGACTCCTGCGTCATAGGTACCGGCGAAAATCTTCGACCCGGAAAATGCCAGGTTTATGCAACTTCCGCCCGACCAGTCCTTGTTGAATGTCTGCCAACCATCTGCAGGGTCTTCCGCGCCTAGCAGTTGCCAGACACTGCATCCTTTTCCCGTGTCACCCACCACCGGGGCGGCTAAGCCGGCCCATAGGAATGAAAGAGCACCATCTTTTTGTACGGCGAGAATGCGGACATCTTCTCCAGCCATACCAATATTGCGAAAAGTGTTTCCCTTGCCTCCCTGGCTGGAGAGGAAAATCCCCCCGCTATTTCTGGCGGCGACGGCAACGCTGATATCGCCTCTGAAATCTTTCGCAGCTACAACTGAGTAATATCCGACAGATTCATCGCCGGTGCGCACAAAGACCTGGATAGGCGAGCTATCGGCTCCCATTACTAGCTCATAGAGTCCAACGTCGGTTGCCATGAACAGAACGGGCGATCCATCGCGCATCGTCCACGCGATGTCCTGCACGGAGAACGTGCCTCGAGCTTTCTCGGTCCAAGTTTCGCCACAATCGATGGAGACGTGGATCTGTGACCCGCGCTGGTCATTCGAGCTTTGAGTAGACACGGCGACTAGTCCCGGCAGGTCGGGATGGGCTTTGACAGCATAGACAATCTGGTTCTCGAATCTTCCGGCCGCGGCCCAGCCTTCACCATCATCGAGAGAGCGATAAATAGTGTCATCCTTGCCCGCGTACCATGTTTGCGGCTGGAAGAAATCCGCTTGGAGGCACGTGACATCCTGTTCCGGGACTTCTTCCACGATGAACTGGGCATTGTCGACGTAACTTACTCCGGGCTCCGCGAGCGCGGCGTCATATACGTTAGAGATTCTGAGCGCCTGTCCAAAGCGCCAACCATGGTAAATCCCAGCGGGAACTGGATTGATCATTTGATAGAGCCGGTGCAACACCCGCTTCTTGAGTGCGGTGCTATCTTCCTCAGCGTGCCTGACGACGCGTGCTTTGACTTTGACTGGTTTGTATGAGGCCCACGTCACAAAGCAGGCTATGCCCAAGGGCCGACGCTCATTGAGTGCTTGCTGGATCTGGTCCCGAGCTTGGTCTGTCTGCAAAGCTCGGAGCTCCGAGGCACTAACACCAGCATCGCTCTTCGCCTCTTCGACAAAAGGGACCAGAACCACTTCTACAGTTCCAGCTGGTGCGTACGTCCAAAGCGCGGCCTTCGTAAAAGCTCGGGTTCGTGAAACCGAACCTGACCGTGCGGCGACAAGTTCGAAATCGCGTGCGGTGACAGCTCTTTGCAACGAATGTAATTCCTGCGGTCCACGCAACAGTGCATTATCGAGAGTCTCTGCGGAGCGGCCGCCTACGCCCGGTTCTGGATTTGTCACGGAGACCCCAGCAATAGGGTCCTTCAATACCGTCAGCGTATTTGCCGCAACGTTGCCTTGTGGCCCAGCTCCACGTCGATACCATGCACGGATTTCCTGATTCAGAGGGGGGACTGCAGCCAATGCGCGAGCCACTTCTTCCAACGATCCTTTTTCGTTGCGCATTCGGATCGCGGGAGCAAAGGTAATCGTCCCGGACATACGGTCTGCGACGTATACGAAGTTGTCCGAGCCCACCTCTGTAAAGTTCTCGACCTCTCTCCATGTCCGGTAAGACTTGCCTCCAAACTCCCTGCCAGCGGATCGTGCTGTCAGGTCCATCTCGCTCGATTCAACTCCCACAATGAGATCTAATACGTCTTCTGTTGGAGCGATGATCGGCGGCCGCGCGACCCGAAGGGAGAGGCCGGGCGCCCCCGTTCCTTTGCCGAGCAGCTCTGCTTCAACCAAGTCACAATGAAGGGCAGTCGCATCAACCTCGGTTTTCTCCGCGGGTATTACGACGCTCTCAGTTGTGACAAAAATCGGAACTGAACCGCTGCTGTCAGCACGTGCAACAGTCACGCGAGTGCCTTGTGGGATTTCCAAGGGCCTCGCTGCGGGTGTCCTTAAGCTGAAGACGAGGCGCACGCCTGCCGCTGCGGGTGGCAGCAGGTTCACGCCGAGCAGCTTGAGGAATTCGACGTATGCTTTGTGTGGAACTCTATTGAGGCGGTAGATCAACGTTTCAGTGTGGAAAGCGAAGGCCTCGATCAATGCCATTCCGGGGTCACCTACGGACAGATCCGTCCACGCCGGACAACTGGCCATGATTCTCTTCCGCGCATCCTCGACCAGTTGCGTGAAGGTACGGTCATCCAGGTTTGGAGAGGGAAGGGCCATCAGGCTCGTTCTCCCATCAGATCGAATGGATATGTAAGGCGATCCGTCCGCTGTGTCGACAGTACTTTGTACTCGAAGGTGATCTCGAGGACCGCAGATGCTACCACCTCCGCAGCTTTTGCTGCATCGATACGGAGCAATCTAACTCGCGGCTCCCATCGTTGAATGGCCTGCTCCACGTAATGGATTGCTAGTCCGGCTGTTGTCTGATCATTGGGCGCGAAGACGAGCCGGTGGAGATTGCAGCCGTAGTTAGGACGCATAATCCGTTCTCCGGGACGAGTCGAAAGCAAGAGAAGCAGCGCCTGTCGAACCGACGCATGTTCTTCAACCATGTCGATGCTGCCGCGATTTGTAAGTCGCAAACCTGCCGCGTTCTCCGCCGAATCAAAATCGGGATGCACAAAGCGCCAAGCTCGGTAACGGTTTATCACCCTATCTCCGAAACAAAATCCTGCCCTGCCGATCTTACTTCTTACTTAACTACGCCCGGCGGAGTGCCGTCTGTAAAACCTGTAACGGACTGCAGGCAGACTCTACGGCCATCAGCGCGGATAAAATCTGAATAGCCGGTGATTACTTTTAGCGTCACAAGACAAGGCTTAAACGGTACGGTGCTAGGACAACCAGAGATCGGTCTGCCTTCGGGATCAATCTCGACCAGGATTCGTCTCCCGACAATTGTTAGCCAGTCCTGACTGGGTTTATTCGAAACCTTACCCGGTCCGTGCTTGCAAAACACTCCTGCATCTTCTGTAATGATGAGCATTTAAGCGCGCCTGAAGTCAATCGTCTTGCCAGTAATAACAACTTCCCGGCCTGGTGCCTCGATTTCCAGATTGACGGCCGAGTGTAGTTGGACCTTCGTAGGAGACATGTCAACAAAACTGCCCCCCTTGTTCTCTATACGAATCGATTGGCCAGTATCATCGAGGCGGATTTTCTGGCCACCCGGAGTGGCAAAAGTGTAGCGCCGAATTGATGAGCCCTCCACTCCGTAGTCGTCCGGACCATGCATGCCATAGAGGCCGCCAAGCACCACTCCCGAAGATGTTTCGCCGTCGACAAACAAAATAAGGACTTGATCGCCAACGTCAGGCATTGCAACAATGCCTTTGCCCCCTCCCGCGCCAGCGGTAAGTACTCCCATCCACTCTGTTTCAACGTCGCCGAGAGCCGGAAGAGAAACTTGGACACGTCCCAGATGCTCAGGGTCGTCTACCTGGGTAACACGTCCCCAGGTTGCAGATGCTGGCTTCGCATTGCTTTTAACTGTGGGCGGCATTGACGAAATCTCAGACGTGAAGCCAGCTTGCCGATTGAAACGGTGAGTTACTGCTGTGAGCGCATATTGGCCCTCAAGAGGCGACGCTACGCCCGAGACATTCACACGGGTACCAGGCATAAGTTTGGGGTCACCCTCCGCGATTCCCCAGAAGATGACTTCTTTCGCAGTTCGAAGATCCAACTCAGCCTGCGCAATCGCTTCGGCATGAAGATCATTAGGGATGACTTCACCGGCTACTGTTCGCTTGCCATCTTCTCCGAAACTGCTAGGAGACGCTTGTGCAGTCACATCGCGTCCAGAGCGGGCCTGTTGGGCATGGCCCTCGTGCTCTTCCACTCTCCCCGTATCCCATCCGCGGGCCACAACGGAGCGGCAGGCCGACTCGCCGTTCACTTCGACGCGTGTCTCGAGCAACGTACTGCCAAGCTCAAGGGCGACTGAATCGTTCAAGCCCTCGAGCGTAATGAGATGGAGCACATTACTGCGCAACGTGAGATAAAGGCCCATTCGCCGTGTTACTTCAACGAGCATTTCAAAGTCGGACTGTCTATGCTGAATGATCCGGGGAATCACGGGTCCGGGATCGTCTGCGCTTACCGTTAATGACAAGTCTGAGACCAGTTCACGTGACAAGTCCGCAGGTGTTATCTGTACATGAACTCTTACCGGTTGACGCTTTCGCAGGCGATGCAATATATCGTAGCCTCGAATGCGAATGACTCGTTGATAAGCGGGCTCATATGCGTATTCGATCGCGGTCACTTCGCCATCAAAAAGAAGTGCGGTGCTTGGCGCTACGGTGAGCCGAAGATGCGTGCCTGTCGAAATGTTAAGAATTCCGGGTAGTGGGTTGCGGCCGATCTGAAAGGTTAGTTCACATATACTAGGTTGCGACAATGCCTGCTGTACGCGAACCTCGGTTAACGCTTCTATGGACTCATGCGGTAGTGAACTGCCGTCGAGTTCGAGAGTGAATTGCGGAAGGGCGGCAACGCTGCTCATGCGGTTCCGCCCGCAGCCGAATCCGGCGGAATACTGATGAGTGTACCGGGCGTAATCGACCAAGGATCATCGATATTGTTAAAGTTAGCGATGCGCCGCCACCATAACGGATTTCCGTAGACCTTCTGGGCGATTTCGTCAATGCGCTCCGTTGTGCCTTCCTCTTGGCCAGTTCTCTGGCCTGTGCCGATCATTTCGTAGAATTTAAGATCTTCAACGGGAACATCGGCGCTGTTAGGCAATTCAGTGGAAGAAACATCATCAACCCAATTGTCTCCCGATTCCTGAGAGGAACTGCTCACTCGCACAAAACGCATACGCAACCATGACCGCTGAGGAGCACCGTCCGCATTAAAGTATTCCAGTCGTTCGGCCAAAGCGGTTACAACTCCGAGAACATTCCACGCCTTACCCCACACGAACCGAACTAGAGGTAACTGCTCACTGCGATCGTCTGTCTCAATGCCCTCAGCGAGCTTGGCTAATGGGAGGGTCAGGTCACGGACGTCTTCAGAGGTTACCGAAGAAGTAGACAGGGAGGTGTCAAACAAAAGATCAAGGAGAATTTCTGTGGTGCCACCGCCAGTGTAGAGAAGGGGATCATCTTTCAGGCTGCCTCCAGTGAGCGGTCCACTTGACGAATGTCGGTGCTGGACTCCGGCGAGACGACGAACGACCACATTTTCTGGATTCAATAGGCAATCAATACGTTCGCCAGTTTTCTCGACGAGGAAGGATGCCCGCTCCATCAGTACTCTCCTCGCTGCTCGCTATCGAGCCTTCTGTAGCGTTCCCATTCGCGCGCCGCAGTTTCAACACTCTGATATTGAAATCTCTGATCTTCCGGCAACTCCGGCCAAAGATCTGGCGTAATGTTTGACAAGGTTTCAGGCCGGGCACCATGAGATTCGCAGGTATTTGCCTGATGTTCAGACGGCCTGCCATGAGGACGCGAGAGGATGAATTGGGGCGATCTCCGGTCAACGAAGGCAGAATTCAGCGCTTGATTCTGTTTTACTCCATCGACATTTCTGAGAACTGGGTGGGCTCGACGTTCCCATTGAAATGAGGTCGGCGAGTCAGGTCGATCGAACTTCGGAGGAGTTCGTACCGTTTGGCCAGCCTCGTTTACTGTTTTGTCCAGAGGGCGCAACCCGCTTACTCTTGAGGACGATTTCGACTCTGAAGGCACGATGACTTTGGCAAACTTTGACTGGACAGCAGCAGGACTGACTTCCAGAGCTTTGGGACGCGGATTTAGCTTTGGAATGTTGTTATCTGCACGGTGATGATCAGTAGTGTCTTGCCGCTGTGAAGCTAAGTTCTCGGATAGCACCTCACCTTGCTCAACTTTTGGTCGCGACACCTTCACAGCCGCACCGTTTTGTTCGGGGACTCTCCGATTCGGACTCGATTGGCCGCTCGCTGGAGTTGCTCCTGAAGGTGCCGGTGTTCTGCTCTCGGGATAGGATTTGGTTTTGACATGTACTGCGTCCGTCTCTTTGAGTTTCGGAAAGTTTCTTCGAGAGAAAGATGTCAATAACTGCTTAACTGCAGCATGCAATGGTAGTTTTTTCCGTTGGATGGGCTCAATGGGTTTTTCTTGTTTGCGAACTCCTGGCGGCGCGATTGATTCGTGGGAAGACAACGCCGGACTCACATCCGAAGGAACGGCTGTTGGGGGCGAATTTGAAGGAGCCACGGGTGTGCGCGGCGGAAGAGTTTGCATATACGCCGATTGATATGGAGTACCCCCATCACTTGGATGAAGCAGTAACTCAGGAGCACCTTTGCGGACCAGTTCCAGCCAGTGCTCAGGAGGTCCGTCTGCCATCTCGCGAAGGTAAGTTGTGCGCAACGGCGGCGACTCCTCACCTTGAGCGACAGGGATGTCTTCCGGAGCGGATGGGCGCTGAGTTTCGTTACCGGCGAACTGCCCTACCTCATGGGGTTCGCTCTTCATGAGGTAATCGTCCAGCCAGTTCCTAAGTTTGCGCGCAACTGATCGCATCCGAGTTTCACGCCATACGGCGTGCTTACGACCGGTCGATGGACTCATATACCAACGTCAACTCCTCGATGGCAACATCGCGGCCGAGAGCGTCGAGAGGCGCAGCACGCCATGCCGAAGGCCAAGCTTTTCCCAGGCTCCAGCGCATCTTTTCTCCGACACCATCTGCATCGAGCATAACGATGTGGACATCCTTTCGTTCGACTTTGCCTTTGACTGCGCTCATCATCCAGTTGAACAAATCGGACGAATTCGTCAGCCCATAGCGAAGCGTGATGTCGCTGTAAGTCACCTGTCCTGGTAGGCGATGCACAATTTGCGCTGTGCCACCCTCCCGGTATGAAATTGCCTCGACCTGAACGGCCATATCACTACATTGGGTGAAATGACCCTCGCCGCCGCCTTGTATCAGGAGCTGAAAATTATAAGAGCGAATTGGGTCAAGAAAAGTGCCTGGCTGTGCGCCAGACTCGTTTTTAGGTGCCCCTTCAGCAGCTTCAGCCATTGCTGTCTCCTTGCATATTCATTACACAGTTTCCGCAGTACCGCCGCCAGCGTGCTGCCCGATTCGGAAGATCACGAATTCCGCGGGCTTAACTGGCGCTACGCCAATAAGAATGACGAGTTGCCCCGCATCGACTACTTCGGGCGGGTTCGTTTCAGCGTCGCACTTTACAAAGAAAGCTTCCTCCGGCGACGCACCCATGAGAGCACCATCTCGCCAAACAAGACGCAAAAACTGTTCGATTTGAAACCGGATCGACTTCCATGTAGTGAGGGTATTCGGCTCGAAAACTACCCATTTTGTGCTGCGAAGGATCGATTCCTTGATCATGTTGACCAGTCGTCGAACATTCACGTAACGCCATTCACTCGCCTCTTCAGCCAGAGTGCGCGCTCCCCAAACCGTGTGTCCCTCACGTGAAAAAAAGCGGATTACGTTGACGCCGGCGGAATTTAACCCTCCCTGTTCCTCGTTTGTAACTCGATAGGTGAGATTGAAGACACCTCTCGGCGAGAGTCCTACGCCCGCGGGAGCCTTATGACATCCCAGTTCTGCGTCCGTGCGCGCCCAAATCCCAGCCATATGTCCCGAAGGGTGGACCGCAACCAACTCTCCTTTTGGAGAAAGCGCATCAGCCACAATAATGCAAGGAAAATAGAAAGTACCGCAGCCCTTAGCGCTGACTCGAGGACGAAGTCCAGTTGGCGGTGAAGGATTTGCAGGGCCGGCACCAGGAGCATCGTTGCTTCTGTCGGGTTTCTTTGATGCTGGAGCTGTAGCGACTATTTTCAGAAGATCCGTATCCGGAACTTCCAGAGGAGGATCGCAGATTGCCATACAGTTATTAGAGCCTTCTGCAAAAGAGATCAAGGCATCATGGGATCCGGCATCTGTGCATCCTGGAGCCGCAATGATAGAAACCTCATCAATTTCCTGCAGCAATTTAAGTCCTGTACGCCGCGGCTTTTCCATTCCAGCAATCGAGTCTCCGGCTGGCATGTTGATGATGTAGCAGCGCGATCCGCCGTTGAAAAAGAAGCCTGCAACAGCGTGAGATAGAGGCGTGCTGGTACCGCCGTCGAGGGGTACAAACTCCTTCACAAATTGTGACCAATTGTTGATTGGCGTCGCCTGGTTAAGATGAGCACCTGCGTCAGGGGCCTGGCCTACGAAGGCAGCGGTACTCATGTTAACCGCCTGGATTGGCCTCGCTCCTGTAGAAACTTCCTCCATATAGAGGCCGGGAAAAGTGTATTTCGACAATGGCATCTCAACTCTCCAACGGGCTGAAGTGGATAACTAGTGGGTTATTCATGTCAGAAAAGTTCTCATCGCAGCGGATCGAGAGTTCACGTCCGCGGGCTCTCACTCGCAAAAGCTTCGAGCCCTCTGCGGGCACAGCAGGGAAGTAAAAGCGGCCTTTGTAGTTAGCACTCGCCGTAAGTCTCATCGAAGGTATTTCCACGCGCGACTCAGCGACCGGTACGTCGCCCGGGCCAAGGACAATTCCATGAAAGGGAACCATGGTCGAAGTCGCAACCTGCACAGGTTGACGAACGACCTTCGCTGCCACTTCCGGGCGCGTTTGCCTAACAGGGACACTCAAGATAAATGCCGGCATCGGCGGTATGCCGAACGCTGTCCACACCGTGAGAGGAACTGCTTCCATTTCCATTTGAGGGTCGGAACAAGAGAGGGCAGCAAATGCGAGGTCAATAAGGATCTTGTGCGCATCCTCAGGCGTGTCTGACCAGGATGTCACTAAGTATTGCAGGCTCAACTGTAGTGGGGGCCGCTTCGTGGAAGATGGCGACGGAGTGTGTTGCAACTCAAGCAGATACAGGCCGATACCGCGCCCCGACATTTTTTGCGTTGGCGGAACTAGAGACACAGAGATTCCCGAAAGCACTTGAGTGGCCCAATCCATCAACAATCTGTCCGGTTGAGCATCCATATAGTTTCTCTGATGGCCTTCCGAAAACCGATTTTGACCTACTTGCGTCTTTGTTGCGGGCCTTTGGTTGAGCCGAGAAGTTATCCGCTATCGCGCTCGGGCTAAATAACACATTACGAGTGAATAGTGTTAGTGCGGCAAAAGATATTCTGGAGCGAGTTTAATGTCAAGACAAAATCGCCTTGCTCCACGCATTGCGTTACCCGCCAAGACTATTGCCTGGAACTGACTGGCTCACGCGAGCAAATCGATCTTGCCTTCGCCGACCGTCAGGTGTAATTTTGTGGCCTGTTAGAGTGCAATCGCGCACCGCATTAGGATTCGCTGGAAATGATCCCTGGGCACCGGTCGATATTGTAGGCTGCCGCGCATTTCTGATTTTCATGGAAAATCTGTCGCTTTGGAACAGGCCCAGTCTGGTTTGACCTGATCAACTGGAGGTTACCTTTGGAGAAGATGAGTACATCCGCTGGTTTTGGGTGGTTCTTTGGCGGCGTTGCATGGTTTCTTTTGTGGACCTCTCTTGCGATCTGGGGCCCATGGAGTTCGAAGGTGACACCGTCCAAGACGACAAAGCAGTTTTTTACCCCAACCCAGTCCACCATCCTCAACCCGCCCCGTGGAGTTCCTAAATTCGACGCACAAAATCCGAATCCGAAGTTCGTGCTTAGCAGCGCGCAATCAAAACAGCTGGCTGCGTGGGGATTTAACGACTGCGTAAGTAATGATGGGACGGCGGCACAGCCGACGGGTCTATTTGACGGGGCATGTTTCTGCGAAAATGCTCCGGCCGTTCGCGCGGTCTTTTCGGGCGGCTTTGCGGTTCAGCCTGCGAACACCCTATCCACTTTCAGCCTGAGCGCAATCGGCTTGTTGATATTGGGGTTTCTGGTGTTCACCGACCCACCGCAAGTGACTAGCTTTATGTCAGTGACCTACTTTTTTGCCCTCTGTTACGCGGGGATGACCATTATTCTGGGCCCCTTCAGCATGATGCTTCACCTAGGACTGCGTAACTGGGGTGGATGGTTTGACAGCCTATCCCTCTTCGTCTGGTTCAGCTTTGTGGCGTGCTACGCTTTCTTCCGGTTCATCGTAAGCTGCTTAGGTTTCGGGCCGGATGAGTGTCCCTCTTGGCCTCAATATTTTCT
>CAYVSQ010000339.1:0-9048 GCA_964453815.1 uncultured Acidobacteriaceae bacterium
CACGTCGACTTCCCGATCCTTGTGTGTGGCCACAGCGTTCACGTCGGGAGCGTCAGTCACGCTGTCTGCAACCACGGCCTCCAGAGGTTGGGCGCCGCTGCTGGTCGCCTCAATCCAATCTCCGCCGAGCATGCCCAGCATGCGAAAGACGTTGAGCACCGGCTTATCGATGCCGTTCGTCGCGAGTTCCCGGAAGCCCGCGAAATACGGCTGATCCTCGAACTCGAAGGCCCATGTGACCGCGCCCTGAAGATACACACCCTTCTTGCGCGCAAGCTCGTAGGTACGGGCGATGGCATCGGCGACGCTCACACCGTAGAGCGCGCCGTTGCGATAGCCGTTCTGCTCGCCCTCGCACGCGGCGCAGCCTTCGGGATCGCTCTCACCGAGAATAATCGGCGTGTTGCGCCACTCGGGAAACGATGCCACGATTTGCATCCCTCGTTGCACTGACCTGAGCTGCGCGCCTACGTTCATGCGAACGTGGCCGTCAACGAATTTCGGGCTGCCTTTGGGATGAAAGCTGATGAAGTCTAGCGGCGCTCCGGTCTTGCCCGTTGCAGCGTTGAACCCGTGCGCACAATGCTCCAGAAACCGCTGCAAAAACACGGCCGCGCGATCATTCGCGGGGCCAGTCGACTCGGGGCCACCGACTTTGGCCTGCGGAAGTTCCTTGCGAATCGCCGCTACGGTCACGTCGTATAGCTTGTCGTACTCTTCGGGCGTGCCGTGCCAGTAAGGAATATCGGGTTCATTCCAAACCTCCCACAGCCAGCCGCTTACGTCATAACGCTGGTGCAAATGCCGCACCCATGCCGTAACCAGCGCGCTCCACTTCGCATAGTCTTTCGGCGGATACGACCATCCGGTGAAGATTTCGCCGTCGGGAAAGGTATGGCGATACGGCTCCGGATGCGTCGAAAGCGCCTCCGGCATGAAGCCAACCTCAACCAGCGGGAGCACATGCGCGGACTGCATCGCATCGAAGATGCGGTCGGTGATTGTCCAGTCATAGATGGGTGAACCGTCCGCGGCCTCGCGATACGCATTCGTCGAACCCCACTTGAGCGAACTGCTTCCGTCGCCAGTGGTCAACAGATTGTGCGTGCGGAAATACACCGGAGCCGGACTCAGCGCGCTGAGCTCGCGAAGCAGCTTTTCACCGTTGCGCGCGTAGACGTAATTCGGCTCGTCCGCTCCGAAGTAATTCCACACGGGAGTGTATGCGCCCTCGGTCTTACTCGCGTCGACATTGACAACGACCTTAATAACGACAGGAGCGCCAGGACCCGCGAACGACGTGCTCGCGGCTAGCAACGCAATCGACACAACAAATGCGGGCAGCTTCAACATGCTCACTGAGAGTTCATCGTAACTCTACTTCGCGAGCGGCTTAAGAATCTCGCTAAGAACGTCCGGCGTGTTGTCGACGCGCTTGAGTACAGGGAATTTTTCACCATCGTGATAGTCGAGATGCACTGTCCGGAAGAAGTTGGTGTTCTCGACGATCAGGTCAATGGGCTGGGACGTTCCTTTGGCAGCACGTAAGGCGAGGCCCAGTATCGGCCCGGAAAAGGCCCGACCATTGACGGCGATGATCTTTTCCGCCGGTCCAAGCCCTGCTTTGAAGGCCGGCGAACCGATGAGCACATCGGAGATGGTTCCGTCTCCACGCGCCACCAAGCCGGCGGAGAAATACGCATCGACACCGCCGCTGCGTCCGAACACTGCGCGCTCATAAGCCGATGGCTTGTCGGAGTAGACCAGCGAGTATCCGCCCTGGGTAATTCCTTCAAGCGGCGCATGAGGAGCCTTCGAGGTCAGGTGTTCACGGAGGAATGCCGCCCAGTCGTTCGGCGCAATCTGGTTGAGCGTGGCGACCAGCTCGTCGAAGTCGTAAGGCACAACCTCCGGCGGAGTGTTGCCTCCCTTGCCCAGGAAGAGCGCGCAGAAATCGTTCAGGCTCTTCTTGTCGCCGGTCAGCTTACGGATGGTTGTATCGACGTCCATCCAGATCAGCGCACCCTCTTGGTAATAGTCCTGCCCGCGCCGCCAGTTGCTCCACTCGCGACCGCCGCCGCGCAGGATGGATGTAGCAACGGCCGTATCCTCGAGATCGCGCCAGGTGCGCCCGGGTTTCACATCGAGGTTTGCGGCAGAAAATGCCAGCGCCTCCTTGAATTGCTCCGGAGTTACAAGACTGGTCCGCACCGCGAGAATCTCGCCGAGATACTGCGTCATGCCCTCATAGACCCACAACAACCTTCCCTGCATGGGAGTTGCGAAATCGGGCGTTGCGAGGCCAGTTGGGCGGCGATACTTCCCGTTCCAGGAGTGCGTGTATTCGTGCGGAAGAAGATCGCCGAAAAGCGGCGCAAGATTCTCGTCGGAGAAGGCATGCTCCGGTGTGCGGTTGTCGCTCGATTGATGATGCTCAAGTCCGTTGCCCTCTTCGACATCGCTCAGGCCGAGCAGAAAGTGATAGTGGTTGTAGTGGCGTGACGCGTACATCGCGCCGGCTTCGCGCACCAGCTTTGAGAGCGACTCCAGCATCGCCGGTTTCAGTTCGAGATCTTCGGGCGCATCGGCGGCGAGGTCGAGGAAGTGCTTCGGCGTCACATCGGGCGCGAGCGGAATCTCGCGGAAATACTTGCCCGCAATGACCGGCGAGTCCACCAGCATCTCGACGGTGGTTGGAGCGAAGTGGGTCGTGCTTCCGTCAGTCGACGTCGGCGTGAGCGCTGTGCCCAGCTTCCACTCCGCGGGTAGTTTGACCGAAGGGACGACTGCGATTCCACGCACCGGCACTCCTGCTGGATAGAGCAGCACCTCTTCCCACTCCACTGTACTCTGCACGCCGCTGGTCGAGCCGTCGTCGCTGCTCACGGTCCCTCCCGCAACAGCGAGAAAATCCGCATGGATATCGAGCTTCGTCACGCCCTGCGGCACATCGATGTGAAAGGCGTACATGTCGACGTCGTCGCGACGCCAGACGAGTTCCCGATCACCCGCACGAACAACGAGCCCGGTGAAATTATCGATGGGGCCGCTGGGCCGGTGCGTTCCCGGAATCCACTTTGCCGTGGTGAGCGTGATCGGGCCCGGCGCGACAGGAACTTCGATGTCGGCGTGGATCAGCTTTCGCGGCGCATCGGTAAGATCGGCAGTAATCAGGATCGGCTGAGCGGTTGTCTGGGCGCCCGCGACTGACACCCCCGCACAGCCCGCAAAAGCAACGATCACTGCTGCAATTCGGAACGGCAAACTCATTGGATAGAACACGACTTTCTCCCGCGCAACAAGTCTAAATGGGAAGATTAGCACCAGCGCAGCCCAGGCCAGCGCCGGGTCGCTCTATACTGGTTACATATTCATCGACAAATTGAGGTTCGCCCCGATGGCAAAATTTTCTCCGCTGCTGGCTGCCCTGCTCGCAGCGACGATTTCCGTCTCTGCCTTGGCCGCTGAAGACAACGTTCCCAATGCCAAGCCGACAACCGTGCCTGCACCGGCGCCGGCCCCCGACTCGGCCACTGAAGGCTCGGTGCTCGCGGGCGGCTCGCAGATTGCCTACCGAGCGGTAGCCGGAACCATTACTGTAGGGGCAAGTGAGGAGCAGGATGCGCAGCTTGGTCCCGACGGCAAACCGCTGCCCGACACGGAAGCCGCTCTCGCCGCCGCTGCGTCCAAGGACCCGAAGGATGCCGCACCAGTCGCGCGCATGTTCTACGTAGCGTATTTCAAGAAAGACACGAAGGCCGAAGACCGTCCGATCACTTTCATCTACAACGGTGGACCCGGTTCCTCGACCGTCTGGCTGCACATGGGATCGTTCGGCCCCAAGCACGTGGTTACGTCGGATGATAAGCATCTGGCTGGCGCTCCCTACAAGCTGGTCAACAACGCCTACAGCCTGCTCGACGTAAGCGATCTGGTCTTCATCGACATGCCGGGCACCGGCTTTGGCCGCCTGGTAGGCAAGGACAAGGAAAAGGCCTTCTGGGGTGTCGACGAAGATGCGCACGCCTACGCTCGCTTTATCGCGCGCTTCATCAGCAAGTACAACCGCTGGAATTCGCCCAAGTATCTCTTCGGTGAAAGCTACGGCACCACCCGGTCGTCGGTAGTCGCGAACATTCTTGAGAATGAGAAGAGCATCGACCTGAACGGCGTGATCCTGCTCTCGCAGATCTTCAACTTTACCTCGGACATCGACGCCGCTCGCGGCAACCCCGGCATCGATCTTCCCTTCCAGCTTGCGCTGCCCACGTTCGCCGCGACTGCGTATTACCACCACAAGCTGCCGAACCAGCCCGTGGCGCTCGAGCCATTTTTGAAAGAAGTAGAAGACTTCGCCATGGGCGAGTATGCGCACGCGCTGGCGCAGGGCACCGATCTTTCCGCAGGGGAGAAGCAGGCCGTCGCCGAGAAGCTGCATAACTATACCGGCCTGCCGATCGCCTATCTTCTTAAGGCCGATCTCCGTGTGAGCGGCGGCGGCTTCACCAAGAACCTGCAGGACGACCAGGACCTGACCACCGGCCGCCTGGACACGCGCTTCTCTGGCCCCACCATCAATCCTCTGAGCGAAGAGGCCGAGTACGATCCGCAAAGCTCGGCAATCTCCTCGGCCTATGTTTCGCTCTTCAATGACTATGTGCGCCGCGATCTGAAATACGGCGAAGGACAGACTTATCTGCCCCAGGCCCAGTTCGGCAGCGCAGAGTGGGACCTCAAGCATAACGGCAATCCCATCAACCTGAACGTCAGCGCCGATCTGGCGACTGCGATGAAGACCAATCCGCGCCTCAAGGTGATGGTGAACGGCGGCTACTACGACCTGGCCACGCCCTTCTATGCCGCGTATTACGAGGACAAGCACCTGCCCATCCCCGAGAGCCTGGCAAAGAACATCGAGTACGACTGGTACGAGTCGGGACACATGGTCTACGTGCGCGACGAGTCGTTGCAGCAACTGCATGACCGGGTCGCCGCGTTCATCCGCAGCACGGATGCTGGGAATCGGTAAGCGTGAATCGGCGGTCCTGATCAAAGGCCGTTTTTCAAAAAACCTCTTGACCCTCCCGTTACTGGAGACACTACAAGAGAAGCATGCTGAAGGTCGGCGACTTCTCGGCGCTTTCGCAAGTTTCCATCAAGACGCTCCGGTATTGCGATCAGACCCCTGCGCACATCGATTCTGCAACCGGCTACCGGTGTTACTCCGCCCAGCAGATACGCGGAATGCTTTGGTTGCGCCAGGCGAGCAGCAAAAACGAGTAGAAGAGGAGCGCGACGGCTCAGCAGACTCAACAGTCTAATCCGGCTGATCGAACAGGAGAATCACATGGCATACGACGTCGTCATCAAGACGGTCCCAACGCAATGGATCGCATCTGTGCGAGAAACCATCCCCGCCTACAACACAGTAGGCAGTCTCTATCCGAAGGTGACAGCGGGGTTGGACTCCTCCCTGGCCAGCTGCCTGATGGGAGTGGCTCTCTGGCACGATTTTGAATATACGGAGAGCGATGTCGATGCGGAGGCCGGCTTCTACCTCAAGCAGCGAGTACCGGCCACGGATGGCGTCCGTGTCTATGAGCTGCCGGAGACGACAGTAGCCAGCACGATCCACAACGGCGCATACGGCCGCTTACCCAAAGCCTACGACCCGCTGCCGCGCTGGGTGACTGACGAGTCTTACGTGACGGAGATTCAGGTTC
The DNA here is from genome assembly GCA_964453815.1 of uncultured Acidobacteriaceae bacterium. Taxonomy (GTDB): domain Bacteria; phylum Acidobacteriota; class Terriglobia; order Terriglobales; family Acidobacteriaceae; genus Silvibacterium. The sequence continues at coordinate 5,724 of CAYVSQ010000339.1, forward strand.
CAGTAAGCAAAGGCTAAGCCGGCAGCCCGTTTTCATCTATCAATCAACTGGCTTGGATGTTCGCCGGTAAAATACTCCCATGCCCACTCCACGATGGCTTCCAGGCGGGCGCGCGCAGCTGTCAGCAAGACTGCGTGAACTCCAAGCCACGCGGCGAACGCAATCGGTCCAACAAGTTCATGGTGAGTCTTGCCTAGCTCCGCCACTGCAGCGTTCCGCCCGATCATGGCAAGAGTGCCGCGATCGGAGTAAACGAACGGGCGCGATGGTTTTCCTGCGATCGCGGCGAGGATGTTTCGAGCGCATTGCTCTCCGGCCTGTTTGGCCACCGCCGCGAGCTGCGGCAGCGCCTTTCCTGCGTCATCCAGCGAGTTCGCCAGATCGCCGAGTACGTAAACTCCGGGCAAACCGCGCACGCTGAGGTCCGCTTCCACCTCGACGCGGCCATTGGATAGATTAGAGAGACGCGACAGCTCCGATTGCGGCGGAGCCGCAGCCTTCAGGCCGGCCGCCCAAACCACGGTTTTCGTGGGGATGTGAGAACCATCCGAGAGCGTGACCGCGTCTGGCGTCACCTGCGTGACTGCTACTCCGAGACGGACATCCACACCGTGCTCCCTCAGCGCGGTTGCCGCATACTCCTGCGACGCCGGAGCAAACGTGCCCAAAACCGACTGGCTCATCTCGATCAGAAACACCTGCGGGCGGGTATTCCCCACATGCCGAAACTCCCTTTTAAATACACGCTGTAGCATGTCGCTCAGGTTTCCCGCCATCTCCACGCCCGTAGGTCCTCCGCCGACAATGACAAAGTTCAGCTGGCCGCCATCGGACTTTTCAGGATCGTGGTCCGCCGCTTCAAATGTCTTCAGAATGGTCGAGCGCAGCCTTTCGGCGTCCTGAAGCGTGTAGAGGGGGAAGGTATGATGCTCGGCACCCGGCGTCCCGTAGAAGTTGACGTGCGAGCCGGTTGCCAGAACAAGGAAATCGCCCTGATGCTTCTTGCCGGACGCGGTGGTCACGCCCCTCTCGCTGAGGTTGACGGAGACAACGTCGTCCATCTGCACATCCACATTGTCATGGCTGCGGAAAATGTCGCGGAAGGCAAACGCCGCATTGCTGGGAGAAAGTGCGCTCGTTGCCACCTGATAAAGGAGCGGCTGGAACTGCTGATAGTTATTCCTGTCGATGAGCGTAATCCGCACATTGGAGTGCGGCGCGAGCTCGGTGGCGCACTTCAATCCCGCAAAGCCTCCGCCCACAATGATGACGTGGCGCAGTTCAGCCTGTTTCTGATTTTCGAGGTGCATGTGGTTTTCCTTTTATTGTGTCTGGTTACGGCTCGTCGGTAACTTGAATTACCTTCCTTCACCAATAATCCATCGATAGTACGGATCATGGGCATCTGCAGCCAGAACGCGGTCAATTGCCTGACTCCATTGTTCTCTATCACCGTTATATGCAGCGATGCCGGCTGTGTAAAAATCCATCAGGCTCTGACGCTGGCGGGTAATTTCCGCGCCCAGAGCATCATCCGCGCCGACTACCGGCGGATCAGTCCTGAGAGAAAGTAGATTCGGGAGCGTCCGCGTGATCTCTTTAGGCCGAACCCACTGTGCGTATTCAATGCGCGGATAATCGTCGGTCACCGGCCGGGCATCGGCTGCGTAGTGCTCCAGTCCCTCTCTTCCCGTAACCCACGTCGCAAGCAGCGCTGCAGGCGAAGAAATGCCGACAGACTGCAAGGGAGTGCTTACGCCACTCTGATTGAATCGGTTGGCGATCCGATCGGCGTTCAATTCAATCGACGAATAGCAGCCAACGAGCAGCATCTCGTGCATTTCCGTGCTCCAGAGAGTCGCATAGGGAAAAACATCGAGAAAGCTGCGCACCAGCGAGCGGGTATCCTCGTCATTCTGCGTTGTGAGTGGCAACCACTGCGCAAACAGCCCATCCGGCTCCAGTCGTTTCCCGGCGAGTCGATAGAAATCCGTCGAGTAGAGGTTCACGACTCCCTCCGCCGAAGGTGGAGGAGGCTCTAAAGTGATAAGGTCGTAGCGTTCCGGACTACGCAGCAGCTCCTGACGTCCATCAGCGATGCGAATCTGCATTCGTGGATCGGGGCCGGCCCTGTAGTTCTCAGGAAAGAGCTCGCCTGCACGCACGACGGCCGGAAGCAGCTCCACGGCTACTCTTCGCTGCAAATCCGGATAGTGCAGAACCGCTCCGGCTGTAATGCCGGTGCCGAAACCGATCACTAACACAGACTTTGGCTTGCCGCGATGGATGATCAACGGCAGCATCGCCTGTAACCGCATATAGCGAAGTGAGGGCATGGCATCACCGGAATTAGATACGCCCTGAATGTAGAGCCGTCGAAACACATTGTCGCCCGTTCGCTGCTCGGCAACGGCAACTGTAGCGCCGCGACCCTCCTGATAGAAAATCAGGCTGCCTCCTCCACGCGTTGTGAGCAGCAGCCTGGCCAGACGATCCGACGGCGTAAAGATCGCCGTCACGACGGCCAACCCGCCAACGATGTACACGGCCCACTGCATTTTTCTCGTCACGTTCGAGCCCAGTGCCACCGCCAGTGCACCGAGTGTTGCCGAGGAAATCGCCAGCATACTGAGCGTGTGTATCAGTCCGAGCACAGGTACCAGCAGAAAGCCTGTTAAAAAGGTCCCGGCGATTCCTCCGGCGGTGTTCAGCGCCAGCACTGCCCCTACATCTCTGCCCGCTCGTCGCGTTCCTGCCGACAAACGCAGCACTGCGGGAAAGGCAGCACCGAGCAGAATCGTCGGCACAAAGACAATGCCGAAAGCAGCAATCGCAAAATGGACGCACATACGCGCAAATTCGCTGCCCGTGAGCGCGAAGGCGAGATTGCCGGCTTCAATTTGAATTCGTAACTGCCACAGATTCAAAAATGCGATCTCGAAGAGCGCCACGACTCCGGCTGCGGAGATGAGAAGGCCAAACATTCCCCACGGATCGCGTGCTCGATGTGCGAAGCGCGCATAGAGAGCACTTCCGATGGTCAGCCCCGCAAGATACGTCGCCAGCACTACCGAGAACGCAAAGACCCGGGTACTTAGGAACTGCACCATGGCCTGCGACCAGATGACTTCATAACCGAGAGCAATGCCGCCCGCCACAGCATAAAGTGTAAGGGCCGTGCGCGACCTTACGAGGGACGAATCAGGGACTTCGTCGGCCTTTACGGTCGTCTCGGCGGAGTCCTCGTGGGTGTGTCTGTCGAGAGCCAGTGCGATACCCGCTGCGGATAGATTAAACAGAGCGGCAGCCAAAGCCGTTCCGCGAA
>CAYVSQ010000340.1:0-14346 GCA_964453815.1 uncultured Acidobacteriaceae bacterium
CGGGAGCAGGAGCTGCGCCTGCAGCCGGAGCTCCTCCGGCGATCGGAGCCAAGGGCGATGCGATCGACGCTACCGTGCATACGGCCGATACTCCGGTGGTGAAGGCCATTGGACCGACTAACAATCAGCCGCTGCCGGCCATCGATAAACCAGCCGAGGCTCCAAACCAGATCAACGATGTGAAGAGCGGCGGAGCGCAGGTGAACACGGGCGCGACGGCCAGCGGCAAGAAGACCAAGAAGGCTCCATACGACTCGAAGGATGAATCTTCGAGCAAACACAAGAAGAAGAAGGGCATAGCCAAGGTGAATCCGTTCTAAGCGGAGTCATTGCCCACGACGAGGGGTCGCCTGCGGGCGGCCCTTTGTGTTGCGCTATAAAACCTTCACGACGACGACGGTCAGGTCATCGGCCTGCTCCTTCGTCCCTGCAAAGGTAAAGACGGTCTCGGAAATATCGGCCACGAGCCCGGTTGGGGCTTCCGTTTCCTTCCTGACGATCAATTCGTTCAGCCGGTCGACTGAAAATTCTTCGCCCGCCTCATTCTCCTGTTCGGTCACGCCGTCGGTGTAGAGGGCAAGGATGTCGCCCGGTTGCAAAGGGACTTCTGTATTCGAGAACTTTGCGTCGGGAAGAATCCCAAGGATGGGGCCGGCTTCCTTTAACAGCTGAGATTCGCCTGTCTTTGGGTGGATGAGAATGGGCGGGTTATGTCCGCCGCTGGCGTATTGCAGGGTCCGGGTCGCCTGGTCGAAGCGCGCATAGAACATGGTGACGAAGGTTGCCGGATTCGTAATCTGCTTCAACACATCATCAAGGTCCTTGATGATTTCCGCGGGTCCACTCAACTCACGGGCGCGCAGGCGCAAAGCCACGGCCAATGAAGGCATCAGAAGAGCGGCTGCAACGCCCTTGCCGGAGACGTCGGCGATCACGACATCAACCACATCGTCGGATATTTGGAAGAAGTCATAGTAGTCCCCGCCCAGCAGCCGCGCGGTCTGCATCGTCGCCGCGACTTCGAGGCCCGGGAAAGCTGCAGGCTTAGGCAGAACCTGACGCTGGACCTGGGCGGCCAGGACGAGGTCCCGCTCGAATTCATCGCGCTGACGCCGCACCTCCTCCGCCAGCCGGTTTTGCTGCTTCGCGATGAGCGTGACGAGAAATGCCACCACGAGAAATCCCGCGAGATCGATTGCGTTGTGAGCAATTCTCAATGCGAGGGAATCGGCAGCAGGTCCGAACAGATCTGTCAGGAAAGTACAAATCAGGGTCAGGGCCACGGTGAGAGGCACCGGGTTAACTAACGCGCACAGGGCGATGGGCAGAATGTAAAGGTAGCCGAGCGAAACATTCACCACGACTACCCAGTCGGTATAAGCGACGGCAGCAACGGCCAGAACGACAACGATGTTCAGCAGCGCTGCGATCCGATACTCATGGATTTGCAGAAGCCGCTTGTGATCGTTCCTGGGCTTATTTCCGTTTATGACCGCTATCTGAGCCTCTCCCACGATTTGAGACCTCCACCGGTTTTGTGTGGTGCGGACGCAACTGATCGTTGCAGATTTTCTCTCAACCGATAACGTAGCGATACTATAGGCGAACCATGCTGGATAAAAGAGCGGGAGTGCACATTTGGTGGTGGGTCAGTTCGAGTCCGGACTTATCGCCATACACACGAACGAAACAGGCGAAACGTCGAAGTATGAAGAGATCATTCCGCCCACCATTAAGCCTAAGAACAATATGTCTGTGTACCACTTAGAGTTCCATGCGTTGGGAGAAAAAGAGACGATGGAGACGTAAAGCCAAAAGAATACGACCAGAACGTTTGTTCTTATCGAGACCGGTGCACCGGTTCGCTTAGAACCTCTGAATCGATAAAGATCGCAGTAGACGCGATCACGTTGGTCCGAATCAAACAGGCAAAGATCGCATGAGCCGTGATCACGAAAAACACCCATTTGAGCTAATTCGGTGTTGGCACGCCAGCGGCGACGGCAAATGGAACTCGAGCCTCCTCGATCGTCATTGCGAACCCACCTTCCAATTGTGCAGCCGACGAGGATTGTGCACCGTGCTATCGTGAGGGGGTTGTCTTGCTGACCGAAGTGCCCCAGACCTCTAGAAAGTCTATGACCGGGCCGCGATCGAAGATCGCATCCATTCCTTTTGCTGTTCCCCTGCTTGCGGCGGTTTTCGCGGCCGGGCAGCAGCAGGTTGAGCCTGATATAGTCGCCAGGCTATTGCCGGACGGCAATCCACATCGCCTCGTCAATCTTGACCCGGAAGAGAAAAAGACAACTGTAAAACAGCTCCGATCCGTCCAGAAGACAGCAAGTGATAAGCAGTCAGTGGAGGTAGCCTTCCTGCTCGCGGCTTACGACTCGGATTATGGGAAGAATCGCGACTATCTGATCGAAAATTTACGCGGGTGTACTACTTCGGCGATCAAATCAGGCTGCGACAGAAAGATTGCCGACTATCTCATAGCCCTTTATGAGCGTGGCCATAAGGATGTACTGAAGCCACTGATGCTGGTCGGGAAGGATAGCTATAGCCCAGTTGTCGCGGAGAGTCTTGGGAGCTTCATCGCTGACCTCCTCACGGAAAACCCGGGCGCCTTCTTCGACACGGCTCGACAATTTCCGCCGGAGACGCAAAACGAGTTATGTGACCTCGCCGGGACGGCGGATGGTGGCGGACTGTCTGCGGACAAGTTGCTGCGAATTCAGAAGGAACTCAAAGCAAGGAACGACGAAATCTCACTCACCTGCCTTCAGACGATAGAAGCTGCGAACAAGCATGAATAGCCTGAGTGCTGGTTGAATGCCGGACTTCGCCTATTTGCCGTGCTATCGTAAAGGGTTGTCTTCTCACCCGAATGCCCCAGGATCTCCAGAAAGCTTATGATCCCAGCGCGATTGAAGATCGCTGGGCCGCCTATTGGGTAAACGAACGGCTGTTCGATCTGCCTTTGCCGGAAAACGTCCCGCAGGCCCGGGTCTTCACCATGCTGCTGCCCCCGCCTAATGTGACGGGCAACCTGCACATGGGCCACATGTTCGAGCACACGGAGATGGACATCCTGACGCGTTGGCACCGCATGTGCGGCGACCTCACGCTGTGGCTCCCGGGAACGGACCATGCGGGCATTGCCACGCAGTTGATGGTCGAGCGCCAGTTGAAGAGCGAAGGCAAGACGCGGCAGGGGCTTGGCCGGGAGGCCTTTGTTGAGCGTGTGTGGGAGTGGAAGCAGCACTACGGAGGCGCGATTCTCCACCAGATGAAGCGGCTGGGCACGAGCGTGGCCTGGGCGCGTGAATACTTCACGATGGATGAGAACCTCTCGCGCGCCGTGCGTGAGGCCTTCGTGCGGCTGTACGAACAGGGGCTTATCTATCGCGGCGCTTATATCGTTAACTGGTGCCCGGATTGCCAGACAGCTATCAGCGATCTTGAAGTGGTCCACGAAGAACAGCAGGGAAAGCTGTGGGAGATTCGCTATCCCGTAATCGAGGAACCCGGGCAATTTGTGACTGTCGCGACTACTCGTCCGGAGACGATGCTGGGCGATACAGCGGTCGCGGTGAATCCAGATGACGAGCGCTACAAGCACCTGCATGGCCAGCGCCTGCGGCTGCCGCTGGTGGGGCGGGAGATTCCGGTTGTCACCGATAGCTGGGTGAGCGCGGAGTTCGGCACTGGCGCGGTAAAAGTTACGCCGGCCCACGATCCCAACGATTTTGCGATTGGCCAGCGTCATGGATTGCCGTCGATCTCCGTGATGGATGAGACGGCACACATGAACGCGGAAGCCGGTGTTTACGCGGGTTTGGATCGCTATGAGGCGCGCAAGCGCGTGCTGGCGGACCTCGAGGCGCAGGGCTTACTTGGCGCAGTAAAGGACCACGTTAGCTCCGTGGGCAAGTGCGATCGCAGCAAGACGGTTGTCGAGCCTCGCCTGTCGACGCAGTGGTTTGTAAAGATCCAACCGCTCGCGGACAAGGCCATCGCCGCTGTTGAGCAGGGCTATATTCGGTTCACTCCTGAACAGTACGCGAAGAATTATTTCGGGTGGATGCGGAACATTTACGACTGGTGCATCTCGCGGCAATTGTGGTGGGGGCATCGCATTCCGGCGTGGCACTGCGCGACGTGCAGGCAAACGACGGTGGCGCGGGAGACTCCGGCGAAGTGCACGCATTGCGGGAGCGCGGAGATTACGCAGGAGACGGATGTGCTCGACACGTGGTTTTCGTCGGGGTTGCTTCCCTGCACAGTATTTGGCTGGCCGCAGCATACGCGCGACCTGGATATTTTCTATCCGACGCAACAGCTGGTCACAGGCTTTGACATCCTCTTCTTCTGGGTAGCGCGGATGATTATGTTCGGCTGCCACTTCATGCTCGATGTACCGATGCCCGATGGGTCCGAGCGCACGCTGAAAGACGCCGTTCCCTTCCGCGATGTGTATATCCACGGGCTGATTCGCGACGCCGACCGGCAGAAGATGTCAAAGACCAAGGGCAACGTGATCGACCCTATCGAGATCGTTGAGAAATTCGGTACGGATGCAGTGCGATTCACGCTGGCTGCGATGGCCTCGCCGGGCAGCGACATTGCTTTCAACGAGGATCGAACCGAGGGGTATCGAGCCTTCGCGAACAAAATCTGGAACGCGGCGCGATTCATCTTCATGAACGTGGACCGGGCCTCCCGTGCGGGGATCTATGTCGATCCCAACACGCTGGTCAATTCGTTTGGCCCGGGCGCCGGTACGCCGATCGAGGCACGCTGGATTGTTTCACGCCTGAACCGCACCGCCGCCAGTGTGAACAAGGCATTGGAAGAATATCGATTCGATGAAGCCGCGAATCTCATTTACCAGTTCTTCTGGGGCGACTTCTGCGACTGGTACCTGGAGATCGTCAAGCTGCGGCTCGACTTCAGTGAGACGGCTGACAAATCTGCGGTGAGGCCTGCGCTCACCACGTTGCTCGCGACGTTTGAGGCGGCGCTCCGGTTGCTTTCTCCGTTTATGCCGTTCATCACCGAAGAACTGTGGCACGCTGTCTACGATGGGCGACCACCGGCGAAGTCGATCGCGCTGTCGCGCTATCCTCAGGCTTTCGATGAGGCGCTGGACGACGCCGTTGAAGATGAGATGGCCACGTTGCAGGAGCTGATCGTTAATATTCGGGCTCTACGAAAGGATTTGGAGATACCTGAGCGCGAATTGGCAGTTGCCGAGATTACAGCATCCGATAAAATTCAACGACTCGCCACGGCCAATGTCGCAATTATCGAGAAACAGGCTCGAGTTTCCACTCTCAGTTTTCCGGCGTCATGGAACCTGCACCCGGGAAACACTCGAACCACAGCAAACTTCACGATCGGATTGGTGTATGAGAAGAAAATCGACATTCCCGCCGAGCGCGAGCGCCTGCGCAAGAAGCTGGAGCAGTATGAAAAGGCGGTGATCAACGCCGAGCGCCAGCTGCAAAACGAAGCCTTTCTGGCCAAGGCACCGGAGAGCGTTGTCGCGGGATTGAAGAAGCAGGCATCAGAATCCGCCGCGCTGCGTCAGGAGACTCTAGACGCCATCGAAAGGCTCGAGCAACTCGTGTAGTAACCGGGAGAGCACATGGAGTGGAAGAGCAAGAAGATCGAAGCCATTCTGGAGCAAGCGTTGCTCGAAGACAAGGCCACCAGCGACGTTACCACTGCCATTACAGTCGACCCCCTTCTGCTCGCCTCGGCCACGGTCATCGCCAAGCAGGATTGCGTCATCTCCGGTCTCGGCTCGATCCCCCGCTTTCTCGACATTTTTGCGCGACTGGATAAACGTAACAGCGGCCGTTACGAAGTCATTAGCCATCCCGAGATGTTCGATGGAGTTCGCGTGAAGAAGGGCCAGGCTGTTGCCGTTATTCGCCACAATGCGCGGGTAATTCTGGCCTGCGAGCGAGTCATCCTGAACCTGATGCAACGCATGAGCGGCATAGCCACGCTGACACGGCGATACGTAGATGCAATCGCGGGCACGAGCGCAAAGGTCCTCGACACGCGCAAAACCGTTCCCGGCCTCCGCGTGCTAGACAAATATGCGGTGCGTTGCGGAGGCGGAGAGAACCACCGGCTCGATCTCTCCGACGGAATTCTTATCAAAAACAATCACATCTCGCTGGGCGGCGGCGTTGAGAAGGTATTGGCCCGTGCGCGTGAGTTGCGCGGAGCCGGACAGACGATCGATATCGAGGTACGCAGCCTCGACGAGTTGCGGCTGGCGCTCGACAACGGCGCGGGGTCGGTGCTGCTCGATAATATGACTCCTTCGGAGGTGAAGAAGGCTGTGGGCATCATCCGCGAACGCGGCGGAAAGATTCCGATTGAAGCTTCGGGCGGCATTGTGCTCGACAACATCCGCAAATACGCGCAGACAGGGGTGGATTATATTTCTGTGGGCGCGCTGACGCATTCCGCTATGGCCGTCGACCTCAGCATGCGCATCACAGCGGAGATCTATTAACACATGGCGGCGTATGCGTTTGAAACCGGCTTCGACGTTGCCGCACTCGATAGCGCGCTCGCTGTGACTCGCTTTGCCGGCAAGCTGTGCTTCTTCCCAACTATCCATTCGACGAACACACATGCGATGGCGGAAGCGGACGCAGGAGCGCCCGAGGGCATGGTTTACGTGGCCGACGAACAGACGGCAGGGCGGGGGCGGGGAGCACATGGGTGGGAATCGCCGCCTGGGTCGGGCCTCTACGTGAGCGTGCTGCTTCGGCCGCAACTGGCACCCGCCGATGCGCTGTGGCTTTCGCTCGCCGCCGGTCTTGCCGTACACGATGCTGTCGAACAACTCACCTCGCTCCGGGCTGATCTGCGTTGGCCGAACGATCTGCTCTTTGGGCACCGCAAATTCTCCGGCATTCTCAGCGAGCTGAATGCCGAAGTTACTCGCATCCGGCACATGGTGATCGGCATCGGCATTAATGTTCATCAGCAGCAATTTCCGGGAGAATTGCGCGACGTTGCCACTTCGTTTTTCATCGAAACGGGTCGCGACTGGCCTCGACAGGAGCTGCTGCTGGCTTTGCTACAATCGCTGGACCGCGAGGTGTCCGCACTGACTGCACAGGGAAATATGTTGCACGCAACGGCGAGCATCCTCGCACGGCTCGAGCGATCCTCTTCGTGGATTCGTGGCAAGCGGGTGTACGTAGAAGAGCTCGACGGCTACGACGGAGTGACGGAAGGGCTGGACTCGCGCGGGTTTCTGCAGGTTCGTACACCTGAGGGGCTGCGGACAGTTTTTTCCGGCGGTGTGCGCGAGCAAAAATCGAATTTGAATCGGTGACGGCATGCTGCTCGCGCTCAATGTAAACAATACGAATACTGTGATCGCGCTTTATCCTTTGCAGAACGGATTACCCGGCGAGTTGCGCATCACCTGGCGCATCAGCACGCGCCACGCACAAACCGCTGATGAGTATGGCATCCTGATCCGCAATCTGCTGCAGGGCGAAGGCGTGGAGGGAAGCGAAATCACGGGCATCATCATCGCTTCGGTTGTTCCGCCGGTCGACTGGATTCTGCGCAAATTCTGCGAGCGATACTTCCACCAGAGGCCGCTCTTCATCGAGCCGGGCGTAAAGACGGGACTTCCGATCCTTACCGACAATCCCAGCGAGGTGGGCGCCGACCGGGTTGCGAACTGTGTGGGCGCGTATGAACGGTATGGCGGCCCCTGCATCGTGGTCGACTTTGGCACGGCGACAAACTTCGATGTCGTCTCCAGTAAAGGCGAGTTCCTGGGCGGGGCCATTGCTCCGGGGCTGAATATCTCTGCGGAGGCGCTCTTTGCGCGTGCGGCGCGCCTGCCCAGGGTGGAAATCAAACGGCCGCCGAAGGTGATTGGGACTAACACGGTCGACAACCTGCAGATTGGCCTTTTTTATGGGCACATCGGGCTCGTCGACAGCATTCTTGAACGCATGATTGCCGAGCTTGGACCGGAGACAACCTGCGTGGCAACGGGCGGCCTGGCGCATCTGATCGCGGATGAATCGAAGTACATCAAACAGGTGAACGATACGCTGACGCTGGAGGGGCTGCGCCTCATCTATGCACGCAACGTAGCCGCGAAGCATGGGGCGGCGAAGCACGGGAGCGCGCAGGCTCGCAGCCATCCGGGCGATGGTGCGCGGACGAAGGCCTGAATCAAGTTGGACAACTACTTCAACTACTTCACGGAAATCGAAGATCAGTTTCTGCGCCGCCGCGGATCGCTGCTATTACTCTCGACACTCGATTGGGCGCTGATTGAGACTTGGCGTGAAGCAGGTATTCCGCTGGAAGCCGTCCTGCGGGGCATCGACGCCGCGTTCGACAAATATGACGCTCGCAAGTCGCGCGCCCGTGTACGCCGCATCAATGGGCTTGCCTACTGCGCACAGGAAGTGATGGCCGCCGTGGAGGATATGAAGGAAGCTTCAGTCGGCGCGGCGCCTGCGAGAGCGCGCTCCGGACCGGCTTTGGGCTTCGAGCAGGAGCGGATCACAGCGCATCTGGAAAACTGCGCGACACAATTGGCCGCGGCCATGCTCGCTGGTCTCACCCGAGAGATTGCGGACACAATTGCTGATCGCCTACGCGGGATGGCCGAGGATGTAAAGGCAGCGGCTCCAAACCTCGAGGAGTTGGAGCGGCGTCTGACGGTGATGGAAGAAAAGCTATTCAGTGCATTGACAGCAACGACGGCCGAGGCCGATCTGGTAGCAATGCGCGAGGAGAGCACCCGCGAGCTGGCACCTTATCGCGGACGCATGCAAACGGCGCAGATTCGCCAGGTGGAGCAGCAGTTTCTGCAAAAGCGTCTGCTCGAAAAATATGGAATGCCACGCTTAAGCCTGTTTTACATGAGCCAAGGATGAAACTGTGTATTGAAAAAGCTATCTACGGCGGATCGGGACTCGCGCGGGCCGATGGGAAGGCTGTCTTTGTCCCATTCACCCTGCCGGGTGAGGTGGTCGAAGCGCATGTTACAGAAGATCGCACGAGTTATGCCAGTGCGGATCTCGATCGTGTGCTCGAGGCTTCTTCGGCACGAGTTTCAGCGCCATGTCCGTATTTTGGAGAATGCGGCGGTTGTCATTATCAGCATGCGACCTATGCTCAGCAATTGGAAATGAAGGTACAGATTCTGCGCGAGACATTGGAACGCGCGCATCTGAAGGAGATCCCCGCGATAACGATTGTGCAAGGCGAGGCGTTCGGCTACCGGAATCGGATTCGTTTACATGTCGAGCGTGGCTCCTCGATGCTTTGCTACAAGAAGCGTGGATCGCATGCGAACCTGGCGGTGGATGCGTGCCCGATCGCGGCACCTGTTCTTGAAGAGGCGCTCAAGGCTTTCCAAAATTCCAGCAAGAAATGGCAGCTCGGTGAGTATTTCGAAGAGGTTGAATTCTTCACGAATACGCAGCAGAGCTCGATCCTGATTACGCTCTGGAGCAGCCATGGGGTAAATGCAGTGACGGAGGAGCTTCAGCGGCTGTGGCCGCAATTGGTCGATCAAGTCTCGCAGATCTCCGGCGCTGCTGTCTTATCTTCGGAACGCGGCAAGCAACGCGACGCAGTACTCGCGCAGGTAGGCGAGCAAGCGCTTGCCTATCACTCTGCCGGTCGAGATTATCACGTGAGCTTGGGATCGTTCTTTCAGGCGAATCGTTTTCTCATCGATGCGCTTGTGGAGTTAGTTGTCGCGGGCCAATCCGGGGCAGTCGCCTGGGATCTTTACGCCGGAGTGGGTCTGTTTGCCGGCGCGTTGGCCCCGTGTTTTGAGCGTGTGGTAGCCGTTGAATCGGCTCCCCGCTCAGTCCGCGATTTGCGGCGGAATCTCGATGATGGCCTGCACCGGGTGGTGGCTTCGAGCACACTCGATTTTCTGCGTCGCGCTCTTGGGAGCAGACAGCCGAAGCCGGATTTCGTCGTTGTCGATCCTCCTCGAGCCGGTTTGGGGAAGGAGGTCACGGCGCTGTTGGGTGAGATTCGCGCCGAGCATATTATTTACGTTTCGTGCGATCCGGCGACTTTGTCGCGCGATCTGAAATCGCTGCTAGACTCGGGCTATCACCTCAAGAACCTGTACATGGTGGACCTGTTTCCGCAGACCTTCCACCTGGAAAGCGTGGCGATGCTCTCGTTAAGCTAGATTTATCCACGCGGAGTTCGCGGTGATCGTCTTAGATGGTTACCGCGACCATTCCGGCAAGGTCACAGGCGGCGCCTGTGGGCAAGCGGCACACGTGGCCATCAACGTACGGAAATGCTTGACCTCACCAGCTTTTATCTTGACGGACGGCACTTCGCTGCCCAGCCTTGGGAGCGACGAGGCCCTGAGAACAGAGACCCATGTGTACTGATTTGACGCCTCTGCCCCGCTGATCCACAGGCTGAGAATCTTTTTCCGCGCGCCAGCGTTCAGACCGTTGTACGATGCCTCGCAAGGGAGGAAATTGAGTACATGGGCTCACACGACACGGCAAGCTCCGCGGATCTTCCCCATCCGTCTTTTAACCCCTCACCTGACAAACCAGCTTCTGAAAGCACTCCGAAACAAAGCCCCGAGGAACTGAAAGAAGAGCAGCGCAAACTACGACGCCTGCAAATGATGATGGACATGGTCATGTCGGTCATCGGGCAGGACAGTTCGCTGACCATCGATGAGGCCTCCGAGATGGTGGCCGACAGCCGGCGCGCCGCGCTCGCCATGTTTCCCGACAAGGAGCTCGCCTACGATCTTATCTACAGGCCGCGGTTGCAGCGGCTGATGCGCGAACGGTATCGAATCCAGTAGTTGCCACCCCGCGAACGAGGACCCATTCGTGGAGACCACGGAAACGCCCTATTTCTGCTCAACGGAAGTCAGGCGGAAGGTGATTGTGCCCCAAAAGAAGCGGGCGCGCATCTGCACCGGCATGCGCCGGTCATCGTCCGTATACCAGATCCAGATGTTGCCGCGATTCTTTACAACGCCCGCATCCGCAGTTGGCTCAACACGGAGCGTCTGGAATGTTCCCGCAGGCGTGCGCACCTCTTCGCGGCCTTCTACCTTCATCGTGACGGGTATGGTTTTCATCGTGTCGCCAAGCGGCAGCTGAAAGCTCTGGCCAACGGTCATGGGCTGCGAAGCTGCGTAAAAAATCGCGGAGAGGGAGTCTGTCACACACGATGGAATTTCCGCTTCCTGATGTTTGCTGATTCCCGAGACAAGATTCTTTTCGCTGTATATTGCCTTGCTCTGAGCGTAGTTGAATTTTAGATCGCCATTCACCTGACGCCGGCCTTCGACGATCTGCTTTGAAAACCCTTCGGAGCAGCCCGTCGTTCGGCTGAATGACGACTGGAAGCGATCGCTGACACGAAACAGCAGATTCACCGCGCCCACGGTGTCGGCAGTGACTGAGACCCGCTGCTGATCGCCTTCAGCTTCCTGGTGAAATGCTACCACTCCCGCCGGAAACACCCGCCAGTCAACGGCGTAGTTTAGGGTTTGTTTTGCTGGAATAGCGAAACCTGCACGCGGAGCGCGTAGGGGCGGAGGCGCCTGGGGCGTCTCCGCATTAAGAGTTGCCAGCAATAGCAGACAAGTAAAACTGGGAAACACTCTGTGATGCCAAGTCAATCTGATACTCACTACGCGAAGCTGCCGCGCTTAAGGTAAAAAATGAATTCGCAACGCGAGAGCGGCATAGATCGCCGCCGCGCCCATCAGTGCATTGTACTCGCGGTGCTTTCGATAAAGGTCCGCAGAAAAACTGCCTCGCTCACCCTTGCCGGCAGATGCCGGAGCGAGGCGCGGCAACAGGCGGGGAACCCGCGCCGCATAGGTATCGAAACCGTCAAACTTCGAACGCAAAAACGCTTCTTCCGACCGGATCACCGGAATATAAATAACGGCGAAGAGCGCTGCCAGCGCGAGCGCAATCCAAATACTGCGCGAGGCCAGGGCAAAGCCAAATGCAATCAGCATGGAACCCAGGTAAAGCGGATTGCGCGTGAATGCGTATGGCCCGGTCATGGTTAGCTCGGCATTCTTTTTGACGTATCCCGAGGCGTAGCCGCGCAGCCAGATTCCGGGAATTACAAGAATCAGACTTAGCGCCATGAATACTGGCGTGGGACGCGCGAGCCAGAGATAGAGCGCTGCAAAGGCAAAGCCCAGAGGCACGCGGATGCGCCTGGCGATCCTGCTCCAACCGCCCGCCATCTAGGCCGTCTCCTTCAGCAATTCCATCGCATCGCTCAATACGGCTTCGGGGGTAATCGTCAACAAGCCCGCTTCCGGCGCAGCATGACGCGCGTGATCGCGTTTGCTCTCCGGATGCCGAAGCACCCTGAAGTTGCCCCCGAAGGGCCCGTTGCGCGCGGGATCGGTGGGGCCGAATATTCCTACTACCGGTTTACCCAATGCGGAAGCCAGATGAAGCGGGCCGGTGTCGCCGGCTATGACGAGCGAGGACTTGCGTGTGATTGCGATGAGTTCCGTGAGTGTGGGCTGCAACATCGTTACACCGCCCACACCGCCGAGCAGAAATATAAGCTGGTTGGCGATTGGCTCCTCGCTCGGCCCGGCGTTGATGATCACGCGGTATCCTGCCTCACAAAGCTGACGCGCGACTGCGGCGTAACGCTCAATGGGCCAGCGCTTTGCGCCCCAGCCTGCTCCAGGACTGATGAGGACAAAAGGTTGTGCGATGCTTATGGCCTCGCGTTCTGCGCCTGCATCCGTGGGAAGCGATGGCAGCATGACCGGCAGCGATTCGCCTGCCACGGCGTTCGCAACTTCGATTGCCTGTTCGATCACATGCACTCCCCGCGTCTCCACGCGCTCGCTGAAGAACCACCGTGCCGCGCGCTCCCGAGGTTTATCTTCGCCAATCAAACGCGAGGCATGCGCCCACCGGGCGATCACCGCGGAGCGCACCGCGCCTTGCAGATCCACGCAGACGTCGTACCGCGCTTCGCGCAGCTCGCGGTATACACGGCGGATGTCGGGCAGCGCACTGAGCGGCGAACGCGCCCACTGCTTGGCCGCCACGGAATGGATCGCATCTACTATCGGCATTTGTGGACCGCGTTTGTCATAATCCCCTGCGGAGAGCAGACCGCGCCACTGGGGCTCGACCGCCCAACCCAGAAACCACTCTGGATGCGCCGCGCGCAGTGCTGTGATCGCCGGCAAGGCATGGAGAATATCTCCCATCGCGCCGAGCCGCACGATGAGCACACGTAACTGCTTTTCTGCTGGAGGCAATGCTTTATTTTCTCACAAGCAGGCTGAGTAATTGGGCGGTCACAGCTGTCTCATTTTCGAACACAACCTCAAGCCGGGCCGTGTTTAGCGGAGCCAGGAGTGCTCTCTGATTCGCACTCATGCGCACCCAGTCCTTCTCCGTTGTGATGAAGCTCTCTGCCTGATGCGTGTCGCGGAGCTGGATCAGCTGCTCGAGGTTAGAGCCGGTGTACGCGTGGTGATCCCGATGTTGAGAAGTCGCGACGAGTTCTACGCCGCTGGCGCGCAGTGCAGAAAAAAACTCCTCCGGGCGGGCGATCGCGCAAAATGCAACGACGCGGGCCAGGGGCTCGACCACGAGGCAACGATGCTGAATCCAGATCGGCGCGTCGATGCCACGTTTTCTGAGCTCGTCTTCAAGGTGCTTGTCCTCGACGCGGAGCACTATGACCGAGGCGCGCTTGAGCGCCGTCAGCGGCTCCCGCAGGCGTCCCGACGGCAGCAAACGCTCGTTGAAATCGCTGCGGTGGAGAATGACGATATCCACGTCGCGCGCGAGCTGGCGATGTTGGAAGCCGTCGTCGAGCAAATGTATGCCGGGGAGATGCCCGCCGGGATTGAGTTGCTCACGCTCTGCGAGCGCTCCAGCCTCGTGGCGGGCCGCTCCGACGTAGACCGGAACGCGTGCGTTGTGCGCAATCAGAATCGGCTCGTCGCCGTACTGCTCGGCAGAGCCTTCCGCGTCCACGCGTGCGGCGTCCCGTGCGCTGCGACCATAGCCCCGGGAGAGCACATCAACGCTATAGCCCTGCTCGGCAAGCAACTGCGCGAGACGGACTACTACAGGCGTCTTCCCGGCACCGCCCACAGACAGATTGCCTACGCTGACCACCCGCCATCCGAGGCGCTTCGGTTGACGCCAGCCGTGTTCGTAAGAGAAATTCTTGATGCCAATCGCGGCTGCGTAAAGTGGCACGAGGGGCATCAAGATCGTCCGGCTCAACCGCGCACCCCAACGATTGCCAGCAGTGCATTCA
>CAYVSQ010000341.1:0-3778 GCA_964453815.1 uncultured Acidobacteriaceae bacterium
CGACTCCCCGCGCACACCCTATTCGGGCAGGGCATATTGGCCGTCGATATGGAAGTGGCCACTGACACCCGGAACTCCGGTATCAGGCTGGCCGCCACCAATACTGATGATGTAATCCCCTTGGGCGATGATCGGATTGCCGTCTTCCGTCACCACGCCCAGATCGCGCGGCTTCAAATCGAAGTGGACCTTCTGGCTCGCGCCGGGTTCGAGATGAATGCGCTCAAATCCACGGAGAGCAATGACGGGCGCGCCCTTGACTGGCGGGAACTTGAGATAGAGCTGGACGACTTCATCTCCCGCGACCTTGCCGGTATTGGTCACCGTTACCTCAGCGCTAACAGACTGTCCGGCCGCGATGGTCTGCTCTGGCACGTTGAGCTCGCTATAGTTGAACTTCGTGTAGCTGAGCCCATAGCCAAACGGATACAGCGGCTTGCCGTTGAAGTAGCGATAGGTCCGGTTCGCCATGCCGTAGTCCTCAAAGTTGGGCAACTGGTCGACGCCCTTGTAGAACGTAACCGGTAGCCGGCCTGCAGGGTTGTTTTTCCCGCTCAGGGTTTCAGCCACTGCTGTTCCGCCCTCTTCGCCGGGGTACCACGCGTCAAGAACAGCGTTGGCATGCTGGTTGATCCAGTTGACGGCCAGGGCGCTGCCATTCATGAGCACGACGGCGAGGGGCTTGCCGGTAGCGGCCACAGCTTCCACCAAGTCTTCTTCGGGCTGGGGCAGGTCGATGCTGGTGCGGTCTCCTCCGAGGAAACCGGGTTCGCTGACCGGCATCTCTTCGCCCTCAAGCTGACTTGTAATTCCGACGACGGCGATGACTACATCGGCATTCTTCGCGGTCGCGATGGCCTCAGGCGAAGGCGCGTCATTTGCCTTGGCCCAGATCAGCTCCGCATGCGGCTTGCTGTTCCTCGTTCCGTAGGAGATTTCGAGCGCGACCTTGCGGCCCTTTTCAAGGTGGACGCGGCCCGCGCCCGATGAGAGTCCCCGCGTGCCACCGCCGAATGCCGTTGCCACCTGCTTGCCGTCAACCGTAAGCCTTCCAAACCCTTCGCAGCGAATGCCAATCAAAAAATCGCCTGACTCCGCGGGTGTCAGGAATCCGGACCATTGCACGCCGAAGGTCTTCTTCCCGGCAATTTCTTTCGGAAGATCGCTCTCTGTGAGCTTGACGTTGGGCTCAGTACGGCTGACGATCGGCGCGGGCTTCGCTCCCTCAGCCGGCTGCCCCATCCGCATGCCTTCGTTGTAGTCGGCCTTGAGGCCGGGCTTGCCATCGGAAGTCGTCAGAAGAGTATCCGGCACGGCAGTTCCATCCGAGCGAAGGAACTGCGTTCCGGGGACGAAGGTGATGGTTGCGTTGGGAAATTCGGCATGGAGGCCATCAAGGATGGAAACAATATGCGTGGGCTGCCCGGCATAGTTTCCAATGAGCGGCCTGGTCTGGTCGGCAAGTGGCCCAATAACGGCGATTTTCCGGAATCCCGGTTTGAGGGGAAGCAGGCCATCGTTCTTCAGCAGGACCATGGACTCGTTTGCCAGCTTGCGTGCCTCGGCGCGATGTTCAGAGCTATCGAGTTCCTTCTCATCGATCTTTGCATACGGAACCATGTTGGGAGGATCGAACATGCCGAGCTTGATGCGCGCTGTGAAGAGCCGAATGAGTGCGGTGTCGAGGTCGCTTTCCGGCAGATATCCCTGCTGAACGGCATCGATATAGGCCTTATCCACCGGCTCGCCAAATCGTGAAGTGAAGGTTACGCATTCGTTATCCATGCCGCGCAGCACTGAGATCGCCGCGCCTTGCGCCTGTGTCGGACGGTAGCGATGATTCGCGGCGACGTCTCTGACTGCATCGCAGTCTGAAACCACGTAGCCCTGGAAACCCCACTTGCCGCGCAACTGGTCCTGCAGCAGGTATCGATTGGCGCATGCCGGCTCCCCGTTGATCGCGTTATACGCGCACATGACTGAGCCAGCCTTGCCTTCGACAATGGCCGCGCGGAATGCGGGCTCGTAGGTGTCCACCTCGTCGTGCTTGCTGACGTCCACGTCCGCAAAGTGGCGCGTTGGCTCCGGTCCGCTGTGCACAGCGAAGTGCTTCGGCGTTGCAATTGCGAGGTAATATTTGGGGTCATCGCCCTGCAATCCGGTCACGTAAGCAACTCCCATCCGGCCTGTGAGGAACGGGTCCTCGCCGTAGGTTTCCTGTCCACGGCCCCAGCGCGGGTCACGGAAGATGTTGAGATTGGGAGACCAGAAATCCAGACCACCCATGAGGCCGGTGTGCCCCTCGCGCGCGTTTTGCACGTGCTTGATGCGTCCCTCAACACCAATCTGCGCTGCCATGGTGTGAATCCCCGGCGTGTCGAACGTTGCGGCAAGACCGATCGGCTCCGGATATTCGGTTACGCCCTCGTTGATGACTCCATGAAGGGCTTCGCTCCACCATTGATAGGCAGGGATGTTGAGGCGCGGAACTGCGGCGGAGTTGTTCTGCATCTGCGAAGCTTTCTCCGCAAGCGTCATACGCTGTACCAGGTCGGTAGCCCGCTGCTCGGGTGAAAGCTGGGGATTCATGTAGGGGAGATTCGCGGAGTCCTGGGCAACTACATCTTGCAGGGCTGAGCCAAAGAAGAGCGCCCCAGTGCATGCTAGGATGCACTCGACAACTCGTAACGCGCGGTTTTTCATACTAATTTCTCCATGTTGATGAGTCATGATTGCGAACCACCTCACGATCAGCATGGGGGTGTCATTGGCATCGGAAGTTGCGTGCGTCCTGGGTATCCCCGGTTCCGGTGTACTGAGCGTGCTTTGGGTATGCACACAGCGGACGGCTGCGACCGGGGAATGCTTGCCCCGTGGCAATGACGCTCTCAGGTGCTTCGCCGTTCTCGACCCAATCGACAACTGCGCTGAGCATGTCGAAATGGTCAAGTGAGGGACCGCCGCCGCAGTGTGCCATTCCGGGGACGAGGAAGAAGCGGCTCCACTCGGCCACCTTGTCGGAACCACCGTTGCTTTCAGAAAGCGACTTGTAATATCCGAGCGTGTCGAGTGGCGAGAACCACGGATCGCTGTCGCCGTGAAAGAAGATGAGCTTGCCGCCGTTCAGCGAGAAGGTGGAGAGATTCGTGGATGCGGGTTCGACGAGCGGATCTGGGGCACGCAACGCTGCCTTGTCTACGTCGAGCTCAGTTGCGGTGGAGTACGGTCCGAAGAGGCCGTTCTTTCCCAATGCGAGCAGTCCCGGCACGCCACCCTTCATCGTTATGCCTGCGTCATAGAGGAAACCAGGATAGACCTGGGTGCCATAAGTGTTCTTCGGTCCTGCGAAAGCTTTCTTGATCGCGCTGATCTTTTCGGGCGCGATACAGGCCCCGGTTTGGGCAGGTTTGCACGCGATGACCTCAGGATCAAAATCGCAGCCGAGAGGATCGGAAATCATGCCGTCAGCGAGGCCATCTTTCGCGTCGCACCGCTTCATAAGCGCGTCCATAAAAAGCTTGCGATCGTCCTCGGTGAGAAACTTGTCGACTTGCGGCTTGCCGGATGCGTCTTTGGGAGCGGCCTGATTGTAGGCGACAGGAATCCATTGAGCGATCGCAAGATTGGAGAGCCCGGTACGCATCGCCGGATCGCCCGAGACGATCCCGTTGAACACGGTGGGATAGCGCTGCGAGAGGATCATCCCTTCGCGCCCGCCAGTAGAACAGCCGATGAAGTAGGAGTACGCCGCCGGCTTTGCGTAGTAATGCGCGATGAT
>CAYVSQ010000342.1:0-2644 GCA_964453815.1 uncultured Acidobacteriaceae bacterium
TCACGCTCCAGCCGTAGTTCGTCGCAGAATCTTTCCATTCGCTCCGCCCAGCTTAAATCATTTATCGTCGATCTGCTCCGCGCTCCGTCCCGCGGTCCATGGAAGAATAGCGCGGCTCGATCTCTGGTCCAAGCTGTTTCTGATCTTCAACGATACAAGACAGGTCATTGGAACCAAAGTAGTTAGGTCGTTTAGCTCAGCCAGAAGAGGTCTCAAGATAGGAACCTGCGCCATCGGAAATTTCTTTGACGCTCCCAGTTCGACTTCACTATCATCAGACTTTATCTGCCACGGCCTTGCGGCCTATATCCTTCGACAACGAAGACAGCCATTGGTTTTTTAGAAAAGAGACTGAGTGCGCATCCCTTTTCCCGTACACATCCGCCTATGGCATGCCGTCTGTTTCGCCGGTGTACTCGGCACCGCGCAAATACTTGAGGGAACATCACTTTACTTCTCGATCTGCTGCATTCTCTTCATCGTCATCGCCACCTTAACATTCAACCTTGCCGGCGGATTGAGCCGCCCCTCGGGCGCCTACGTCTTTTTCTATGCTGTTCTTGTTGTCATCATCGGACTGTGCTGGAAAGCAGTTGTCGGTGAACCTGCAGACTCCAACCTGTTGGCACCCTCTACAACCATCCGCGTCTATCTCGCCGGTATAAGTTCGATGTTCGTCGCCGTCTGGATCAGCCGCAAGCTGACCCCGAAGCGGTCCCTTTTGGACAACCTGGTTACAGATGCCAACATGCAGAGTGCCACTGTGGGCTGTATGGTTGTTGGCATTGCCCTTACTGCGATCTTTAGCTTAGTGCCTAGCGAAAGTGGATCAGTTTTGAGCGCTCTCGCCCAACTGAACCGATTTCTTCCCTTGGCAATCATCCTCGGAACGATCCATGAGATCCGAAAAAGCGGTGGGACACGAGGCGTTAGCATTCCCGTTTTCTTATCGGGCGCGATCATATTTTTTAGCGGAGTCCTTGGCTTTTCAAAAGAAGGGATGATTACTCCCTTCTTATGCTGGCTACTGGCAGCAGCGTCGCGGCTCTATAAGGTTTCCCTCATGCAGATCATGGGCGGCATCTTAGTAACCTTCTTTATCTTTCAGTATCTGGTCCCTTACTCGCAGTATGGGCGAAATTACCGCACAGAATCCTTTTCCGAGAACCTCGCCATCTCAATCAATTTTTTTTCCAACCTAGGCTATGTTCGCAGTCAATATATTCAGAGCGAAATGGATGCGAATGAAGATCTGGCGCGGGGATACTTCACGAATCGCGCGGGTTTTTTCGAACGTCTCCAGATGATTGGTCCCGATGACTCTCTCATCTCATTCACCGAACAGCATAGCCCCATTGGTCTCTATCCGATTCCGATATTGTTCGCGAATCTTGTCCCTCACTTCATCTGGCCGAATAAGCCAGTTTGGAGGGGCGGGAACATGTACGCCCGTGAAATGGGTAATCTCGCGGAAGATGACATAACGACGGGCATCTCGTTCTCTCCAACTGGCGAGGCATTTCGTTTGGCAGGATGGACAGGCGTTTTTATCGTTGCGCCCTTGTTTTGGTTCGTAACCTTTACCTTATTCGACTCACTTTGTGGAGACGTGCGCAAATCCCCGTGGGGGCTGATTATTATCATCGTATTCTCACACTTGGCCCCGGAAGGTGGGGTCGGCGGCATGGTCTATGCAATGGGCTATATCACTGCAGCTCTCTTCTTCTCCGCATATATGGCCGCCTACCTCATGCCGATTGTCGGCGACCTGGCGATAGGCCCCAATAGAAGGCCGATCCAATTCATCGATTCAGTCCGCCGTTCGTCCACCCCGTTCGTTCCATTGCTCCCTCGGAAGCATAGTTCTCTCGATTTACCTGTATCCGACCCGTGAGTGGTCTCTTCTGGTGAGACAAACGAAGGTTTTTAGGAAGCATGTGGTCCGCGAGAAAGAGAAGGTATCAAGACCGCATGTTTTCAATGGTGAACCACGGCTTTATGTTGTCTGCACGCCTATTAATTTAATGCGAAAGTTTTCAGAGAATCAACCCGGAGCAGTGATGGTCAGAGGGCTCGGACGAGCATTTGTCGCCTTTCAAGTGGAACCAGATACAGCTATAAACCCTAAGCCCTTTGATAGAGGGCCAGCGCAGCTCAGCTTCTTTTTGACGCTGGCGACTGTGATCCCGCTCCTGGTAGTAATCTCCACACACCTCTGGCTAAGGAGTGCATATACCTCTCAGGTATTTCATCTGCAAGGTTTTCTCAATCAATACAGTACTGGTATATATCGGTATCGGATTTTAGGCCCCAAGTTGCTCCTCACAATCTACCGCTTTCTTGCCAATCATTTTAGGGATCAGCCATTTTCGATGCCGACTGATGCGCAGGCGACCCTCTTGTTCTATGGGGCATATGCCGTACTGAATGCCGTCTTGTTCTTCTTTTCCAACTTGCTTCTGCTCTTATTTTTGTGGGATTGGAAGAAGGGGATCAGTGACTTACACCTTGCCTGTTATTTTTTTCTAATACTCGTCCTGACTTTGTCGACTTATGTCGTGACCCCCTACGATCAACTTGCCTATTTCCTGATGTTTGTTGGCTTTCTATCCGTTAGATTGCGGACTTCCTGGATCTCATATCT
>CAYVSQ010000343.1:0-4396 GCA_964453815.1 uncultured Acidobacteriaceae bacterium
CGCTGGGGCCGGGCCAGACGACTCCGGTGTAGACGGAGCCATCGGGGTTCTTCACAAAATGATCGCCGACCATCCCGCTGTCATAGGGGAAATAGTTCTGGTCGGGAAGCTTTGCGATGTGAAGGTCGGTAATGGCGACCACGTGGAAGTTCTGTGCCTTCAGCTTCGCGATCATGCCGGAAAAATCGGGAAAGGCTTTTGTGTCCACCGTGAAAGGACGATTCTTCTCCTGAAATCCGATGTCGAGATAGATGGCGTCGGCTGGGATGTGATCGTCGCGGAGGCGCTGGGCCACCTCAAGCACCCGCGCCTGCGGAGTGTAGGTATAACGCGACTGCTGGTAGCCGAACGACCACATGGGCGGCAGCGGCGGCGTTCCTGTGAGCCACGCGTACGTCTCAACCACTTGCTTTGGAGACGGCCCATAGAGGATGTAGTAATTCAGCGGGCCGTTCACGGCGCCGAAGGAGTAGACCCCGGGGATCTCTTTGCCAAAATCGAAGCTTGTGCGCCAGGTGTTGTCGAGGAAGATGCCGGATGCGATGCCGGCTTGATAGATCATAAAGAAGGGAATGCTTTTGTAGATGGGGTCGGTCGATTCCTCAAAACGGTATGCGTCGGTGTTCCAGAGCGAGAAGGCTTCTTCGCGCCGGTCGAGCGGACCGGTTTTGTCACCGAGGCCGAAGTAGTGCTCGTCGAGCGGCATCGATTTGAAGACGCGGAAGCTGGTTCCTTCAAAGCGGGTGGGCAGCGCGTCCTGTTGCACGATTTTTCCGGAGAGATCGCGCACCGTGAGTTGCAGCGTGCTTTTGTCGATCTCAATATCGAGCGCGGCGGTGCGGAAGCCGAACGACGTTGTGGAGGATTCGGGCTTCACATTGACGTGGCTGCGGAGAGCATCCGGCAGAACAGCCCACGACGCATTTTCCGGCAGGGTGCCATTGGGCACGATGCGAACTCGGATGACGTTGTCGCGCAGCGCAGTAATCTCTTCGCGCGCGGAGCCGTCTGCGATGGCAACTCCGTTAGCCAGCGCGGTGAAACCGGTGGCGCGGTCGAGGACAACCAAATCTTGCCTTCCAGGAGTCTGCTGGGCATGGAGAACGAGGGCCGAAGGCGCGAGACATAACGAGAGAGTCGCGCTTAAAGAGCAAAACTTTCGCATTCGTATCCTCGAAATAGAAGTTATTTGAGAGGTGAAACTCATTTGGTTTGGAAGTCATTTTTGGGGCTTGGGAAATTCCCGCGGATCGCAGCAGTTACGGTACGTCATCGGTGCTGGCGGGGTGCGAATCCTGCACCGCGATCACCGCGCTTTCGCGCCGCTTCTGCTGGAGGACTTTCATTTGCTGGATGGCAACGGCCGCATCGGCAGTGTCGCCGAGCTTACCGTACAGGCGTGCGAGCTGGTAATGAATGCTGCCGTCCTGATCGCTATCCACTCCCAGCTTCAGCTCGCGTAGCGCGTCTTGCATTTTTCCGTCGGCCGCGTAGGCTTCACCCAACATAGCGTGAACATGTGGCAGCATCTGCGGCTTGGCATTGAGGGCCTTGAGTAGATATGGCTCCGAGTCAGAGAAATTGTGCTGAGAGATTAATGCTTCTCCCATCAGGAGATTGATCTCTGGATCGTCTGGACTCTGGGCGAGAGCCTTACGCGCAATTTCAATGGTCTTGGCGGTGTTCGCGTCGTCGAAGTATGCAGTTGCCAGGCCGAGCAGGGCGGCAGCATCGTTGGGCGAAAGGTCGAGAGCCTTTGAGTATTCTTTCTGCGCATCGTCGTAGCGTTCGCGCTGGCGGTAGATGTCGCCGAGCAGGATGTGGCTGCGCGCGGAGTCGGGTTCGAGCTGCTGGAAGCGTGTGAGCGATTCAAATGCCAGCTTTTCATTCGCCTTGATGGACCAGTAGAGCGCCTGCGCTTGTGGATGTGAGGGCAGTGATTGAAGCGCGCTTCCGGCGTCGGAGGTCAGCGTGTAGTCGCCAGTGAAAAACGAACAAGCAGCCAGCGTCTCGAGGGTGGCGGCGTTGCCGCTGTTCAACGAATCATTTAGAAGGCCGGCGCAGCGGGCGTATTGTCCCGACTGATACGCCTGGCGGCCTTGATCGTGCGCGGCAATCCGGGACGGCGCTGTCTTCTGGGCGGCGGCTGACTCTTGCGCTGCATCCGAAGGAGCCTGCATTGCTTGAACGATTGCAGCGTAAATTTGATGATCGACTTTACCGGTGGATTGCTGCTGTGCAAGCTCATTCAGAAAGCTCTGGGCATGATCGGGCGCGATGCCATCGAAGAGCAGCGGAGCGCTGAAAGCGAAAAATCCGTGATCCCTGTTCCAGAGTTCCTGGAGTAGCAAAAGTGCAGCTTGATTGTCTCCCGCATCGATGCGCAGACGCGCTTCTCCTAGAATGGCGAGGGAACATTCAGGATGCCGGCTGCGCTCGGCCGTGAATTGCAGCGCTGCATTTTGCGCATCTCCTCGCTTGAGGGACAAAAAGCTTGCCTCCGATCCCATACAGGGAGGCTGATCGCCTGCTGCGAGAATGCTTTTGTAGAGATCTGCGGCTTCCTTATAGCGAGCCTGCTTCACCAGCGATTCGGCATAGAGGGCTTTGGCGTACGAGGTGTCGGCGTATTTGCCGGTCATGGCGCGCGCATCCTCTTCCACCAGATTGAGCTGGGCAATTCCAAGATCGAACCACGCTGAACCCTTTTGTGGATCGAGGTGGGTTGCGCGGCGCAGCTCTCGGATGGCCTGGGGGTATTCGCCTAGCGAAGAATAAGCACGACCAAGCGTCAGAGGTGGAAGAGGGTCGGCTGCGTTCATCTTTTCCGCCTTTAGGAGCAATGGAAGGGCTTCTTTCGCGTTTCCCGCTCGCACATAATCGATGCCAAGAAAAAGATTTGGAACATAGAGCGATGGCTTCTGCCGGAGGGTTTCCTGAAAGCTCCGGATTGCTTCGGAATACTGTCCGGATTCGTGTTGCATGAGCCCGAGATTGGCGCGCAGCTCCGGGATATTGGGGCGAAGTTTGACTGCCTGTTTGAAATATTCCGCCGCAGCGGCATAGTTGTTCGCAGCTTGCGCTTGCTGCGCTGCCGCCAGCAGAGACTCAAGACTGGAGGGTTGGTCCTGCTGGCCGAATGAGCGTCCGGCCAGCAGGAGAAAGATTAAGAATGTGAACCATCGTTTCAATGCGGATTTACCAATAAAATTTCCCCGCAAGCTGAATATTTCTGGAGGGGAACGTGTTTGTGATCTGCCCGAAGTTACTCGCGCAGGACGAGGTCGCATTGGGATCGCAACCACTGTAACCCGTACCCGATGGCGAGTAGAAGTTCGGATGGTTGAAGGTATTAAAGGTTTCGAAACGGAACTGGATTCTCATCGTGTGGGGGAGGTACCAGTTTTTGTAGATCGCGGTATCCCAGTTCTGGTAGTGCGGTCCGCGCAGGTCTGAGAAGAAGCGCGGAACATTGCCCCAGGTGTCACCGCCGTCGATAGCCAACTTGGCGAAACTGAAGGCCGCGGTATTGAACCACTCTTTAATAGTGGGGTGGGGGACATGCAGGCTTCCTGTGTAGTCAGGCCGTGGGTTGCCGCCGAAGGTGTTGATGTCATTGCCGGAAATGCTGATCGGAATGCCCGTCTTAAAGGTCGCGATTCCGGAAATCTCCCAGCCGCCGAGTATTGCGTCGGCAGTGCGACTCATGCCCGAACCGTAAGCTCTGCCATGGCCAACCGGCAATTGGTAGATGTAACTTGCGACGAGGCTATGAGGAATGTCAGAGCCGTCGACGCTCTTTTCAGCAGCCAAGTTGTAGTTGTTGGCCGGGCCGCTGTTTCCGTTGTACGACCAGCTCTGGTTGCCTTCGACGTTATCGAGGAACTTGGAGTAGGTGTAGGAGATCATCGCGGTCAGCCCGTGGGTGATGCGGTGATTATATGTAATCTGCAGGGCGTTGTAATCGGAGAAGCCGACAGGGGCGTCGGTTTCACTTACGCTGGCCAGGCAGTATTGCGGGTAAGGTGAGAGGACCTGCGCTTCCTGTACGGTCGGACCGTTCAGATTGCAACTGCTCGACGTAATGGAGCCGTAGAACGGATTGGGGACTTGTGCCTGGAGAGCTGCTGTACCCATCGACAGATACTGCGGGTTCAACTGGTCGTGATCGTAACCGCCGGTAATCATGCGCGTACCGCGGTTTCCAAGGTAGTTGATGTCGACCGAATCATTCGGCGTGATGGCGAACTGCAAGCCGAATACCCACTGCTGAACATAGGGAGACCGGCGGCTTCTCCAGACGCTGCCTAACCCGTTGCCGACTTGTTGGTATTCGCCCTGGGAGTTGCCAGTGATCTGGTTGTAGGTGTTATCCCAGGGGTCGCTGGTGCTGATG
>CAYVSQ010000344.1:0-26280 GCA_964453815.1 uncultured Acidobacteriaceae bacterium
TGGAGCGTGAGGATTGATAGGAAGGCTGGACACGGGCAACGAAGCGATACTGTAGGTTGGGTTGAAGGGTGCGTTTTGATCCATACGATACCCCAAAGCGTCCTGCAGTTCGTTGTAGATTCCGAAGCCGGCGCGGACAACTGTCTTGTTGAGGCGCGGACTCCACGCCAGTCCGATACGAGGTTGCGGCAGAAACTTCGCGTTGTTCGTGGTGAAGGCGTTGTTTCCAATATGCGGTTGGCTGGAGATGACGCCATCCGAGAATGTATAGTTAGCAGCGCGTCCATGGGCCTCATTCCAGCCGGTTGAGAATTCACCGCGAAATCCCAGGCTGAGGGTTAGCTTCGGGTCTATCCGGATCACATCCTGAGCATAAACCGCTCCAAACAGCGACCGCCAGTTCATCGCCGTTGGCGCGGGACTATACAGAAAGCTGCTCGTGACCCCGGTAAGGAACGTCTGAAGGCTGGTAAATGTCGCCTGCCCGAACTGGCTCAGGTTAATCGTCTCGTTCGATTGGAATTGCTGAAACCATCCGCCGAAGCTCCACTGGTTCCTGCCGCGTGCCCAAGTCACGCGATCTTCATAGGTGAAAAGATTTCGCGCGATCGGCAGGTTGCTTCCGTTGTTGCTCCCGGCAAGGCCAATTTGCGCTTGCGGATTGGAAGCCGCGCTCCCGCCCACGACCACGGCGCCCACCGGGCGCCCGCTGACGAAGCCGGGAACGCTGGCCGCAGGGGTGTCCGGCGTAGGTTCCCCGGTAAAGAAGTAGCCGGCGCGCGAGAAACCGAAGAGAGCCACATTCAGCAGAGACGGCGAAAAGATATGGGTATGGTTCAGACTGAGAACCTGTTCCCGCAGATTGAGGATGTCGGTGCTGTAGGGATTAGCGATGGTTGCCGTGACGTCTCCGCCGTCGTCGATGGTGTAAATCGCGGAAAGCGTGTCTTTCCGCGAGAAGGTTTGATCGAACCGGACGGTTCCAAAGTCCTCTCGTACGGTCTGTAACGGGCTGCTGGAATATGCCGCGATTCCGTTGAAGTCCGGGTCGCTCGCTGTCGGTGTCGGCCATAGGTTGAGCAGCGGCTTCACGCTGTCGACTGCGGCTGCCCGGGAGGCCAGGTCGGGGACGAATGCAACGGACGTCTGGTTCAGGTGCTGGCGGTATCCTTCGTAGTTCGCAAACACGAAGCTCTTGTCTGTCTTCAGAGGTGCTCCCAGAGAACCCCCGAACTGATTGCGCCGAAAGGGCGGAGCCGACCCCTGGTCAAAATAGTTAGGGGCATCGAGCGCGTTGTTGCGCACAAACCAATATGCGGAACCGTGCAACTGGTTAGTTCCTGACTGGGTAACAATGATCACCTGCGCGCCGGGCCGTTTGCCGTATTCGGCGCCATATGAGTCGCGCAGCACATTGAACTCCCGGACCGCCTCCACGCCCAGCAATTGCTGGCTCGGACCGCCCGGCTGCATGTTGTTTTCCGCCGCACCCGTAAACTCGACGCCATTCAGCAGAAACAGGTTTTGCTGAGGACGATTTCCAGAAACCGCGAAGTTATTTCCCGTGGTCGAGTTCGAAACTCCGATACCCCCTGTCTTTTGCGATGTGAAATTTACAATGCCAGGATTGAGAGGCAGGAGCAGGTCATAACTGCGCCCGTTCAAAGGGAGATTTTTCACCTGCTGCTCGCCTACCAGCCCAGAGATGTCGCGTGTCGTCACATTCACGACCGGAACATTCGCCACAACGGTCACCTGCTGTTTCACTTCGCCAACCTGCAGGGTCAGATCGGCAGTTGCGTCCTGGCCCACAACCAGGAGGATGCCCGTGCGCACCTTTTCCGCGAAGCCGTCTTTCCTTGCGCGAACCTCATAGCGTCCCACGGGAAGCGCAAACAGCTCATATTGCCCCTCCTGATTTGTGAGGGCGGTGCGTGAGATACCCGTGTCGAGATCGTTCGCCGTGACTGACGCTGCCGGCACCGCCGCGCCGGCGGGATCGGTCACTCTTCCGGACAAGTTGGCTGGCTCCTGTGCTCCGGCAGACAAAGAGCAGAAGCTCAACAAGCACAGGATCGCTGCAGACAAACCGCCACAAGCTGATGACATTTTCGCCCTCGTCAAACTTTAGAAATTTGTGAAGGACTAGCGCCCGTATTGAGCCAATAACAGGGGTGGCAACTTCGAAGCCGGCTGCTCGAAATCGAAAGCTGGACGGGCCTTGGATCCAGCGGAGCATACCAGCGATATCTATTGATTTGATCGAATAGAATCGTTATTGTCAATCGTATAGAGTCGTGTAGATACGATCCATACTTCGGTGGATTTGGGACATGTCGGAGAGCTGAAGGCGCGTTGACGCCGGGTCACTCGTACCGCAGCGCCACCATAGGATCGAACCAAATGCGTCTTTTCCAATAGCCACTCGATGGCCTTTGCAGGTTGCATCTTCTCCAAGCGTTCAGCTGTACTCGGCCCCTTCCCCTCCGATCCATTCGGTCGCGTGCACCTTGCCGGACTACGCAACTACCGAGAGCAGCGATGCCGATCACGAGGTGGTTCACTGCGGCATTGTCCCTCCACCAAATATCTTCATGGAACGGCGCCGGTGCGCCTGTACGCTTCGGTACGAATTTAATATCACCGGCTCGGGGGGCGCTCTGACCTTGTCTGCTAAAGATCAAGCACTACGTCAGACTTCGGACGCGCACAACAGATAAGAATTCTTCCGGATGGTGGCGCATCGAGCGGAGTTGGCGAGTACTCAACGCTTCCGTCGAGAATGCCGATCTCGCAGGTATGGCAAACGCCAACCCTGCACGACCACTGGACAGGAACATGCTCGGCTTCCGCAAGTTCAAGAATGTTCGAATGATTTCCCGTCCACGGTAAGATCCGATTGGAACGTGTTAGGGCTATTTGATAGTGAAGTGCCTCTTCGGCTTGGCTCGTGATCATGCTGTTTGGGGTGACCGTTGATGCTCCAAAGGACTCAAAATGGATTCGCCTCGGAAATACACCCCAGGCATTCAAGCTGTCGTTGAACGCCTCCAGGAATGGTGGTGGCCCACAAAGATAGAAATCAGAGGTCTTGGGTATCCCCATCTTTTGGATTACCTCGATATCCAATCGCCCTTTGAGGTCATAGTTTTTGCCAAAGGCGTCTCTCTTTGTTGGTTGACTCAGGGCGATTAGGCGCTTGCCGTTCGGAAGTGTAGAGAGCAGCGAAGCGATCTCGCTTTGAAAGCCGAGATGATCCCCATCTCGCGCGCCTTGCATCCAAAAAATCGTTCTCGTTGAGCTTGCCAGTGAATGAAGCATCGAGAGCAACGGTGTCACACCGATACCGGCACTCAGCAAGACAATCGGGTCGGTGGAGTCCGCATCCAACACGAACATACCGCGAGGTGCACTTGCATCGATCTCGGTCCCGGGCTTTAGGATGTCCTGCAGATAGGCGCTTCCCACGCCTCCCGCCTCCCGCTTAATGCTGATCCGAAAAGTGCCGCCATTGGGCGAACTAGAAAGGGAATATGTTCGAATTAGGGACTTGCCTTCCGCTGTCACGGCCTTCAATACCAGGTGTTGTCCGGCGACGAAATTGGGCAAAGCCTGTGCGTCCAATGCACCTAAGACTATCGATCGAACATCTGAAGTTTCTCTCACATTGGACAAGACCACCAGTTGCTTGAAGCCCTGCCATGGTTCTTTGCTCGTATCTTGAGTGAGGCCTGGATTACCAACAAGTCGGCCCTCCCGTTGGGCCAGAAGCAGCTCCCGAAACGAACCCTTCCATTCTTCGCTCAATGCTCCTATCGATAGTGCACGCTCAAGGTCCTCAATCGGGTGTTTCCCGAGGTAGAGAAGTTGGTCGACGTCAACGACGGACATCTTGAGATCATTTTTACTGACAAGTTCGATGCGATCGTCCGCACCGATCGAGCCTTCTACCAAAACCCGAACGTAGAAGCCGGGGCGCCCATGTCGTACGAGGAGCGATGGCATGTCGGGTCGGTTCATTCGAATACCGAGACGATAGCAGGTGACTCGGGGCTGGGTGACCTCGACAATTGCTTTTCCAATGCGAAATTGATCGCCGATGCACACATCACGATCAGCAAGCCCTTCCACGGTGAGGTTCTCGCCAAATCGCCCCATCTCATATGGCGCGTCCCCCAACAATTGCTGCCAATACTGATAGGACTCGATCTGGTAAACGAGCATTGCACGGTTCTCACCACCATGCCCAATGAGGTCTGCTTGTCCGTCACCGTCCAAATTCAAACGGCGCGCCATCACACGGCCTTGTACTGGAGATTTCCAAATTGCTGTACGGACGTTTTGTCCTCGCCATTCAATCAGCCGGGGCTGTCCTACGTTCACGGAGATGACTTTGCCGGTCAATGTTCGCTGTTGCTCCATCTTCAGTCCCGCTCTTTGGAAGTCGCCACCGCTCTCGACGAAGAGCGTCGGGCGGCTGAGAGAAACTTTACTTACGACAACCGATGCCATCCTAGCCGAAATTGACGCGGAAATTTTCCGCCTTCAACAGGTGAAGGCGCCCTCATCCTGGCCTGATTGCGCTCGATTGAAGTCTCCGTCCGGCGAAGGAATCGTCTTTGCTGTGCGGCGCCGGAGAGCGCAAGGAAGAACGCGAATGACCTGACGATGAGTGGCGCTGAAATGAAGCGGAGCAGGGAAGAAAGGTGCAGCGGCCGCTCGAAAGGCATTGTGCACTCCTATATGAATGGATATGAGGACTTTATTCGATCTAACCGTAGCCTAATGAGAAACAAAAAAATGCTAAACTCGGGCAAAAGTCACGCTTGTCCTACAAGTGTGAGGGAGTTGCATGGCAAAAGTAGACGTTTTGCTCAAGCCTCGTGAAGCGGCGGCGGCCTTGGGCGTCAGTTATCCAACAATCAAGCAATGGATACTTGCCGGAAAGCTAAAGACCGTTAAGACGCCAGGCGGCCACCATCGCGTGCCGCAAAGTGTACTGAATCCGATGATGAAATCGACATCGACGGCGAGCGAGAAGATTTCCCGCGAGCGTTTTCGGAATGTGAGTGGGAGAAATCAACTTGTGGGCGAAATTCTTGAGGTGCAGATCAGCGGATTATTGGCCAAGGTAATCCTTCAAATCGGCGGCCAGAGGATTACCTCGATCATCACCTCAGATGCGGCTCGCGAGATGCAACTGCGCAAGGGCCAAACCGTAGCCGCTCTGATCAAAGCTACGGAAGTAATGATCGCGCGAGTATAGCCCCTGCACTGGAGGCAGTGCGCGACGCGTCAGAAACGACCAGTAAGGAGCGAGGTGCGAATGCGCTTGGCGAGTGCTTAACCGCCGATATGCACCATGCTGCGTGACGGTTTCAAGAAACTCGGCTCACCGATGTGGTGTCGCGCTTCTTTTCGAGCGATGGTTTTCGTGATGAAGACCGCAAGCTCTTCGTCGCTGCCTCCGCGCCGCATGACTCCGTACAGGTCATGGTCGAACTGCGAAAATAGACAGGTGCGGATCTTGCCGTCGGAAGTCAACCGAACGCGACTGCATTGCTCGCAGAAGGCACGCGACACTGGTGCGATGATGCCGATCTCGCCCAGCTCGTCGTCGAATGTGTAGCGAACGGCAGTCTCTCCGGAAGTATTGGCGGGCAATTTTACCAGCGGACGAAATTGCTCGAGCCGTGCGACCACTTCGGAGAAAGGGACAACCGTCTCCGGTGTCCATAGGCGGCCTTCTTCCAGGGGCATGAACTCAATAAAGCGAACGATCACGCCGTGCTCCCGCGAAAATTTTGCGAAGGGAACGATCTGGTCGTCGTTGAAGCCGCGCATGACGACACAATTGACCTTAACCGGCTCGAGTCCCGCCTTCTGTGCTGCACTAATTCCTCGTTGAACTTTTGCAAAGCTCCCGGGAACCCGTGTGATCCGCGTCACGGTCTTGGCTTCGACAGCATCCATACTGATCGTGACACGACTCAGGCCCGCATCTTTGAGCCGCATTGCTTGATCCTCAAGCAGATGGCCATTTGTCGTCACCGCCAGATCAAGTTCGCCGCCGAGGCGCGTGTGTAATTTCGCAAGCTCTCGAATCAGTTCGATCAGCCCTTTTCGTAGCAAGGGTTCACCGCCTGTAAGGCGCAGCTTTTCAATGCCAAGATCAACAAAAACACGTGCTAGGCGCAGGTAGTCCGCGATAGGTAGCTCGGAATACTGTGCACCTTCACTTCCCGTCCGACAATATACGCAGCGGTAGTTGCATCGGTCGGTAACCGAGATGCGCAGGTCAGTAATCGCCCTCCCATGGCGATCGGTAAGAGGGGAAAACCCGAGCAATGGCGCCTTGGTTGTGGCACAAGACGGGATGGAGAGAGAGGGCATGCCCTAATAACTATTCTAGTCGATACTCCGAGCTATTTTTCGGGTCCAGGGGTTGGAGACCGGGTCACACCGCATTCGACCAGAGATCACTCTCTCGCCATGCGAATAAACCACAAGCCGTGAGCCCCGCAAGAATCCGATCAGAGTCAGTCCTAACTCACGCGCAATCTTAACCGCCAAGCTTGAAGGGGTAGAGCCGAAGCCATAGCTGCAATCCCAGCAGCGACGGCCTTCTGTGCCAGTTCGAAGCCTCCGCGACCACTCACCATCAGGACCTAGTCTGACAGAGGTAGTTTCTTTTCGAGCAGCGCCCAACCGATGACCTTGTCGACTGCATTGTGCCGCCCAATATCTTCACGCAGTACCAAGAGGTCGCCTTCAGCAGTAAAAAGACCAGCGGCATGAAGACCGCCGGTTTTTTCGAAAACCACCTGATCACCGCGCAGCTTATCGGCCACGAACACAGGACTTCCGACGTCACCCGAAAGTGGGGATTTGGCGCTCTCAATCCTCGCCGCCGGATGGACTCAATCGATGCTTTTCCGCAGACGCCACAACTCGAGGCGGCAAAGAAATTTCGCTGCATTGACATCGGATCACAACTCGCCGCGACGATCTCGACCTCAACCAGGTTGTTCTTGCCGGTCTTCTCATTCAATACCGTGCGAATTTCTTTTAATTGGTCGGCTTTGTCGATGATTCCCTCGGTCAAAAGAAACCCCGCAGTCAATTCAAGATCGTGTCCCGGAGTGCGCATAGCGACGCTGAATGGAGTGCCATTTATGCGGACTTCAAGTGGCTCCTCCGCCGCCAGATAGTCTACGACCCGGCGTACCTCTCCATCGCGCCACTCGACAACGTCCGTGATCTCAAGGCTTTGCTTAGGTGGATGCAAGTCACTCCTGCCGGTTCCGGGGGAGGATTAATGCCTATCAAGAGGAGTCCAACGGACCACCATTCCATCCCGATGGCATGTACCATCTGTAGCATAATGGGGATTTCAACTCCCGCTATCAGCAGAATTTCGGTTGTGCCGCTGAGGTTCTCGGCAGGCGTCTTGGCGGGTGGGCGCTCCACCCGCATGGGTACGGACAAATCATTTCTACGCGTCGGCAGCGAATTGCTCATCGAACGTCAGCTTCGCTACCTGCGCGAGGTGGGGGCGGTAGAGCTGCTGATCTCCGGACGCGGTGGTGTGGACTACTCCAGTCTCAGGGCGGATGTTATTTATGACCAGCAAGCTGATTCCGGGCCGCTCGCTGGGCTGGCCGCACTGCTAAAGGCATCCTCTTGTTCAATGATGCTGATTTTGGCAGTCGATATGCCAGGCATCCTCCCTGTGATGCTCAACAAGATACTCTCCAGATGCACAGATAATTTAGGGTGTGTGCCGGTCGATGACCATGGCCTTCAACCTCTGGCCGCCGCCTATCCTACGATCGCTTACTCGCTTGCAGAGCGATGCCTGAGAAACGGGGAACTTTCAGTACAGGCGTTCGCCAACCAAGCCTTCGAGCAGGGTCTGGTTCAGTCGCTAAGAATCGAACTCTCGGAGCGAATTTACTTCACCAACTGGAATCAGCCATCCGACTGGATCGCCGGCCCTTGCGGCTGATTGCCCTCATTTAGCAAGCATGGCTGCCAGAGGGTTGGGGAAGGTATCGGCATTATCTTCTACGCTTCGATCCAGGCAGGCAAAATCTTTCTCGATCAGCACAGACAGCGTGCCGCGATTTCCGAGGTCGATGTCGGCGGAAATCCCGACCTGATCGGTGGTGGCCCAGTTTTGTGCGGCTTCTCCGGGTATGATGACCTCGATTCGATGGGGCAACGATTCGACATCAACTGCTTGTCGGGAATTGTCGCGCGCTAGGGCGTAGGTCAGCTCCGCTCCAGCTTCGCGTCCAAAATAAACCGTCTCTTCGAAGAGACCGGTCTCGAGGAACCGCGTAAGATCGGAGCGCGAGATCCGCAGGCGTAATGAGTTTCCTTGGATACGCAGTTTCATGACTACTTCTCCGAGTTCTCCGAGCGATTGTGAACAGTTTACCGGCGCCCTCAAGCGCAGCACAGAGACATCAAGACCGCGCAGAGCATCGCCGAGCGACTCTAGACTATCAGGTTTTGCATAGGAATGATGGCTCCGGGTGCGTACCCTGCCCCTCGAGTGTGGCGTTACTTAGGGGGCATTTCTCGTTCAGCCTGGGTGCTCCGCCTTACACGAACAGGGCGCTCGAAAGGTGAATAGCCGGAATGGAGAGGGATATCCATTATCCATCAAGGATAGGAGCAGCCAAATTCAGCCGGACGGTGCTTCCAGTTCCTTGCGTATATCGGTCCTAAGAGCCACGGGACGTTATCGCAAAAGAGCACAAACTTAGGATTCGCCGACCGCGCGCTTGATCGTGCGCCAGACCAGATCCGGCAGATACTCATTTTTTCGGAGCAAGTTAATAGATGGCTGTCCAGACCACGCATCCTAGGTGGGATGGAGACAAGACAATGAAAGCGCCCGATCGCACGGATGTCATCCGCGGGGACGAGCAGTGCAGAGACGGACATCCACCGAAGCTTTCTTGAAGATCAACCACGTGACCGGCTTTGATTGCCAGAGCTGCGCAT
The DNA here is from genome assembly GCA_964453815.1 of uncultured Acidobacteriaceae bacterium. Taxonomy (GTDB): domain Bacteria; phylum Acidobacteriota; class Terriglobia; order Terriglobales; family Acidobacteriaceae; genus Silvibacterium. Next base: position 9,016 of record CAYVSQ010000344.1, read on the forward strand.
GGCGAGCCCTGATAAGAAGCGGAAGATTTTCGAATTTTGCGAGAACGGCGCCAAGGCAGTCCTCTGATGAGTCGACGAAAAAGCGCATCACTCCGGAGTTCTTCGTTCAGCATTCCATCGAGGATCTCGCCGCGAAATCTGATTACTGGCTTAACTCGCAGGAACGTCTGACGTCACCCACGGTGCGTCATGCCAACGCGACACATTATCAGCCGATTTCCTGGCCGGAGGCTTTCAAAATGATCCCCGCCGAGCTGAACAGTCTCGATTCGCCTGATCAGGCTAGCTTCTAGACCTCAGGCAAGACGACCAATGAGCCTGCCTGTCTCCTGCAGCTGTTTGCGCGCCAGTTCGTCACCAAGAACCTTCCCGATTGCTCCAACATGTGCCATGAATCGTCGAGAGTCGCCATGGTGGAGACGCTTGGCGTAGGCAAGCCGGTCAGATTGTGGACATATACAGTCACTTCGAAGGAGAGGTCAGTGGGCGCCTTGCTTCGCGATCTTTCCATACGAGATCGCCCCCGGAGCGCTGCCGCTTAATACCCGGAGACGAATGTTCTGATCACGATTCGCAGCGTTGCCGCCAAGAGTGATAAGCCTGCCGCTAAGTGCATTTCTGTTAATGTTAACTCCGTCAGGTACCACCGAGGTAGTGCACTTTTCCGAGGTGGCTCTCGATCATAGCCTGGGTCGGTCTGTACCGCGCGTTCCCTGATCGGGAATTGCTCAACGCCAATTGAGGCTGTAAATGAGGTTCCCCTAGGCGGGCCATACAGTTGCTTCCCGAGGAGTCGCTGCCCATGAAGTGTTTGCTCCGAATTGTCCTCCTCTTCGCGTTCTTTGGATCAGCATTACTCGCTGCCAAAGCTGCCGAAGTGAAAGTACTTGCTGCCGCCAGCCTCACAGATGCCATGCAGGCGATTGCGACGGCCTATGAATCGCAGAGCAGGGACAGAATCCTTTTCAATTTCGCCGGTTCCAATATATTGGCGCGCCAGATTCTCCAGGGGGCGCCTGCGGATATCTTCCTCTCCGCGGATGAGGCTGAAATGGACGCCGTTGCAAAGTCTGGGATACTCACAAACAACAGCCGACGCGACCTTCTTTCCAACACACTTGTCATTATTCTCCCGAATAACAGTGACCTAAGCGTACGTGGCCCCGGCGATCTTACAAAAGGAGATGTCAAGCGGATCGCTCTTGGCGATCCGGAAACGGTACCGGCTGGCGTGTACGCGAAGAAATACCTCGAAGCCAAAGGGGTCTGGAATTCTCTTCAAAGCAAAATCGTGCCGACGGAAAATGTGCGCGCCGCTCTTGCTGCCGTTGCATCCGACAATGCTGACGCGGGCATCGTATATAAAACGGATGCCTTGATCTCAAATAGGATCAAAGTGGCCTATGAGGTTCCTGTGACGGAAGGACCCAAAATCCTTTATCCGGTTGCGCTGATCAAAGACTCTGAATCCTCAAAGGCCGCCCGAAAATTTCTGGATTTCCTGGAATCGCCGCAAGCCGCCGCCATTTTTGCTCATTACGGCTTTCTTGCTGTCAGATAATGTAGAAATCTTGATGAGCTTGTCCGCGAGCGATTGGAAAATTGTCGGCTTTACTCTTTGGACTGCCATCGTTGCCGTCCTCTGTGATCTTATTCCAGCCATTGCGTTGGCATGGATGCTGGCGCGCAAATCATGGCGAGGCAAAGTAATAGTTGAAACGCTGGCGTCCTTGCCTCTGGTCATGCCCCCGGTTGCAACGGGTCTGATCCTGCTTGAGATTCTTGGCAGAAGAGGTCTGATCGGTTCCTGGCTCTACAGGCTGGGGATTGAGGTTGCTTTCACGTGGAGGGCAGTTGTGGCAGCGATGGCAGTGATGTCTTTTCCTTTTATCCTGCATAGTGGGCGTGTCGCTTTTGAAGCTGTTGATGGTCGGTTGGAACAGGTTGCATCTACCTTGGGCTCCTCTCCATTTCGAATCGCTTTTACCATTACGCTGCCTCTGGCTGCCCGTGGAATCGCTGCCGGTGCCGTATTGGCCTTCACGCGCGCGCTAGGGGAGTTTGGAGCGACCATCCTGGTGGCCGGTAATATCCCTGGCCGTACCACCACAATCTCTACTTCCACCTACAGTAAAATCATGCTGGGAAAAGACAGCGAAGCTTACACCATGATCCTCATCTCAGTCCTACTTGCCTTTTCCATGACATTCATCAGCAACATCATAGTACGGCACCGCACACCCTGAAGGGGAACGATGGAACTTCGCGGCGTTGAAGTCTCTCTCGGACAATTCCATCTCCATGCAGATGTCACATTCTCAGATGGCATCACGGGACTCTTTGGGGCATCGGGAGCAGGTAAAACAACATTATTGGAGGTTATTGCCGGGCTTCGCAAACCCGACAAAGGACAGCTCACGTCCAGCGGGCAAATCCTGTTCGATACTCGTCGAAAGATCTTCGTGCCTGCCCGAAGGCGAACGATAGGATATGTTCCACAGGATCTCGCTCTTTTTCCTCATCTAAATGTATTAAGCAATATTCGCTACGGAGAGAAGAATGCCAGCACATCCTCTTCCCGAGCTTCCTTCGATACAATTTGCGAGATTCTTGAAATTCGGAAGAACCTCTATCAATATCCTCGCTCGCTTTCGGGCGGCGAAAAACAGCGCGTTGCCTTTGCGCGCGCGTTGATGGCCGGACCATCATTTCTTTTGCTCGATGAACCTCTCCGTGGCCTCGAACATGAACTGAAGGAGAAAGTATTGTCTTTTCTCCTTCACATAAAGCACGAGTTTGCTATTCCGATGCTCTATGTGACACACTCGCCGTCCGAAGTGATGGCTCTCTGCAAGGAGGTTATACTTTTGGACAGGGGTAGGCTCACAGGTCGAGGCAAGCCTTCTGATTATTTCCTTCAGACGGATGCTCCGGTCTACCTACTAAGGCGCGATCCGAAATCCTAGACGATGAGTTCCGTTCAACAAACGATCGAGGACCTATCGCAGCCTCTCGACTTGCGGGTCCTGCTGCTTGGGCCTTTGCGGCTGGCCCTGCAGGCGGAAGAATATCGTCTCCCTTGCCCTCCCGACGGCTCTCAGGAAGCTCTATGGAAATTGCTGATTGAGCGTTTTCCCCCTCTACAAGCAAGCCGCAGCGCAATCAGGATCGCACGCAATTACCAGTTCCTGCTCCCAGAAGAAAAGCTGCGACCCGGAGATGAGGTGGCCCTTATTCCACCGGTGTCGGGCGGATAGCGGATCGATTCCCATGATCATTGATGTCGCTCTGCAATCAACGGCTCTTCAGCATGATGAAAATGTTCCCGCAGGCAGCGGGGCCCTGGTGCGGTTTGAAGGCCTCGTCCGCCCGGAGGAGAACGGAGTGCTCATCGACGCTCTCATCTACGAGGCTTATGTACCAATGGCCCAAAATCAAATGGAGAATATCGTTAAGGAACTCGCACAGACGTGGCCATGCCTGCTCGCGCGGGTTAGACATCGCATAGGACGTGTGCCTGTCGGAGACGCCGCAATTGTTATCGAAGTCTTTTCAAAGCATCGGGCCGAAGCCTTTGCACTCGCTTCAGCTTTTATGGATCGCCTGAAGCAGGATGTCCCCATCTGGAAAGTAGATTCTGTGGTCAAGACGCAATGAATGACATACGGTGGTCTTCCGTTCTAGACACTTGTCTGGCGCTGCTATCTCCTCCTAGAGAGGAACGAGTCGCGCGCAGGGAGGCACTGGGCCGTCTCCTACTTGAAACGGTTGTAGCGGACAGAGATTATCCTTCCGGCAACCTAAGCACCATGGATGGCTATGCAGTCTCTGATGAGCAGCGTGACACCTATCAGGTTGCTGGAGAAAACCGCCCAGGAACTGGCTCGGGCCAACCCCTGGAGCAGGGAACGGCCCGTCGCATCTTTACAGGAGCAGAGCTGCCCCTGCATGCAGCCCGCGTGATTCCTCAAGAGATGACGAGCCGCAATGAAGTTTCTTTGAAAGTTCATTCCCATCCTGCAGCAACCTATATTCGGCCGGCAGGCAGCGAAGGGAAGAAAGACGACGTGGTTCTATGTCCTGGGACTCGCATCGGCCCGGTGGCGCTGGCCATTCTTGCAACTGTTGGCACAACCAGCATTCGCGTTGCAAAGCGGCCTCGCATAGTCCACATTGTTACAGGTGACGAGTTGCTTGATCCGGATTCTGCCTCGTTAATTGGTTCGCTGATACGCGATTCCAATTCTGACCTGGTAGATGCCACTCTTCACCGGGCAGGTTATGCTGTTGCGCACCACCGTCGAATTCACGACGACAGGAATATTTTGACCGCTGCTATAGAAGAAGCAGCCAAAGAGTGCGACCTTTTGCTTGTATCCGGCGGCGCAAGCGTAGGCGATCATGACTACACACGTGCCGCCCTTGAATCTGTTGGCTTTCATTTCGAAATACATGGTGTGCATCTGCGTCCGGGAAAGCCCCTTGGCATTGCCCGTCGTCAAAATCAATGGGCATTCGCGTTGCCGGGCAATCCGGTTTCTCATCTCGTCGCTCTGCACCTCTTTTTGATTCCACTTCTGCGCGGTCTTGAAGGTGAAAAGAGCGTAGAGTCCCAATTTGTAGAGGGCATTCTTCAGGAAGCGCCTTCAACAGGTGTCCCTCGGCGCCCAACCTTCTGGCCAGCCCGAGCCGTTGTGAAAAATGGCGCATTTCATTTGCATGCGTGCCGTTTTCTCTCGTCCGGCGATCTAATCGGAATTGCCAAAACTAACGCCTTACTTTTTCTCGAAGCCGATGTTGATATTCCCGCGAGCGGCACAACCGTTCGGTTTATACCGTTGAACTTTGATTGCAATACGCAGCTTTGATGAGCAAAAGACAAATCAAACCGACACAACCTGCTTTCAGCCACATTGATCCTCAAGGCAGTGCGCATATGGTCGATGTCGGCGGTAAGGTCGTGCAACACCGGCGTGCAGTAGCCGAAGCCTACCTTATATGTTCTCCGCAGACAATTAGGAAACTCCGCCAGCATGCTTTACCCAAAGGAGATGTCTTGACTGTGGCCCAAGTTGCCGGAATTCAGGCAGCCAAACGTACGGATGAACTGATCCCGCTGTGCCATTCGCTGCCTTTGGATAGCCTCTCTATAGAATTCTCAGTAAAGAGGGACCGCATTCGCATTCAGGCCTCGGCATCGATTAGCGCGCGTACTGGTGTTGAAATGGAGGCCCTCACGGCGGTCTCCGTTTCAGCGCTGACTCTCTATGACATGTGCAAGGCGGTCGATAAATCCATGTCTATCGAAGGCATCCGCGTTCTAGAAAAGATCAAATCATGAAGACTCTTCGCATCGGACGGCTTACTGCAAGCGACCGCGCCAGCGCAGGAATCTATGACGATGCCAGCGGACCGGAAATCGAAGATTGCGTCAATGCTCTTTTCCCTGAGTTCACTCGCTCTTGGCACCGTCGATTGCTATCGGACGAGCAGAACCAGATTGAGGCTGCCTTGATTGAACTGGCGGACAAGGAACTTTGCCGGCTTGTGATTACGACTGGCGGGACTGGGCCTTCGATACGCGACATCACACCTGAAGCAACTCGCTCCGTTCTTCATAAGGAGCTTCCTGGATTTGGAGAGATCATCCGCGTTAAGTCATTCGATCTGGTGCCGACGAGTATCCTCAGCCGCGCCACTGCTGGCACCCGCGGCCCATGTCTAATAGTTAATTTGCCTGGAAAGCCGACAGCGGTATCAGAATGTCTGACAATTCTTGGAGAGGCTATCAAGAAAACCGTCGCTATCCTGGAAAAGGAATACGCAAAATAGTGCATGGCCGGGATGACCGCAATAAGCATTCTCGAGTGGGAGCCATCATTTTGGCTGCTGGCAGGTCCACGCGCATGGGTGAAGCGAAGCAGCTGCTACGCATGGGCGAGAACACTGTATTGGGACAAACGCTCGCACACGTTCGCGGAGCCGGCGTGGATGAAATCGTTCTTGTCCTCGGCTTTTCGGCGCAGACCATCCGGGAGCAGCTTCCGATCTCTGTGATCGAGGGTCTCAAAGTCGTGGTCAACCAGGCCTACGAGCAAGGAATGGCGAGTTCGCTGCGAGAGGGACTGTCCGCCCTTGATCCGCAGACGGACGCCGCACTCATTGTCCTGGCGGACCAGCCCTTTATTCGCGCAGAGACCCTCCACCGAATCATCGAGGAACACGGTCGCACCAATGCGAAGATAGTCATCCCCTTGTACAGGGGCTTCCGCGGCAATCCGGTGCTCCTTGATCGTTCAGTCTTTGCTGAGGTCATGGCGCTCGAGGGGGATATCGGCTGCCGGGCGATCTTCAGGAGTCACTTAGAGGGAATCGTCAAAGTGGAAGTAGACGATGTGGGAATTCTGCTCGACATCGACAACAAGGACGACTATGAGCGACTGCGACGTTTTGGCCAATTCAGACATGATGAGCGGGCCTTGATCGAGGCGGCCAATCGCGAATCAAGAGTAGTTCCAAGCTTGGAGGATTCAGGCGTTGAAGACCCGTCTCACGGTGACCAGCTGATCGTCGTAGGCTACGAACAGGTCGCAATCGCAGTGGTGAAGTTGGGACAGTTGTTGAACTTCATGGTGACCGTCGTCGATCCTCTCCTCGAAATCTCCGCTTTGCCTCCGGGGGTGAGATTGCTGAAGACTCTCGACTTCTCTCTCCTACCGGAGAACCCCCGGAGATATGTGGTCGTGGCCAGCCGCGGTAAATTCGATGAAGAAGCGGTAGAACAGGCATTGCATTCTCACAGTGTCTACGTGGGACTGGTGGCAAGCAAGAAGAGAGGCCAGGAGATACTCTGCAGCCTAGAGCGCAAGGGCGAGTCGCCGGAGAAGCTAGCCACCGTTCGTGTCCCTGCCGGACTCCACATAGGAGCCGACGCGCCGGAGGAGATTGCCTTGAGCATTGCAGCGGAGATCATTTCCCGACGATCAGAATGCTGCCGATCGACTGAGCGGGGAAATCGCTGAACCTCCTATCGGGAAACACCGGAATTTTGATCAGGAATGTCGTCGGTCTCGCATTGGCGAATCACGGCGTCCGCAACCAGGGCGTGGTTGGACAGACCGGCTTCCCTCATATGGAGCGGGCTAACGGTGCCTCCGCGGCGAAGCGCCACGATCTGACTAATGACGCTCAGAGCAATTTCCTCGGGAGTTGATGCGCCCAAATCGAGACCAGCGGGTGCCCACACGGTCGCAATTTTTTCTTCCGGAAGCCCTCGCTCGCGAAGATACTCGAGCACTAATCTGGCCCGGTGGCGGCTGGCAATCAATGCAACGTAAGCCGCGTTGCCTTCCAGCGCCTTTTGCAGCCAAAGATGATCCCTCTTGTGCTGTGTGGCAATCACGACAAAACTTTTTGGTCCGATGGGGGTTTCGGTGAGATCGAAGTCTTCGGTGACGATCTTCTCCGCATGCGGGAACGCGGCGTGTTCGGCAGCAGGATCGTTGACGGTAATCTTAAAGCCCATCAAGTGTCCCAGCACGGCTAGTGTTTCGGCAATGCGGCCGTACCCTACGATGAGAAGTTGGGGTTGGGGCAGAACGGGTTCGATAAAGATGTCCATGGTTCCTCCGCAAGGCATACCTACGCCCAGCTGCTCATCGCTCAGATCCACGGTTATCAGCCGGGGTTTTTCGGTTTCGATGGACTTCAGGGCCTCGCTTCTGACGGCGCTCTCCGCGCAGCCTCCACCCACCCATCCCAGCAGGAGTTTGCCCAGCGGATCAATAATAGCCTTGGAGCCGCGCCGCGCCGACGAGGAACCCTCGACCCGAACCACCGTGGCGATCGCGAAGGATTTGCCATCGGAGGCGAGCTCGGCCGCTTTGCGATACAGATCAGAGAACATATAAAAATGAGGATATGCCCTCATTGCCAGCCGCTTCAAACATGGAGATGAATCTTGTATAGCGAACAGGTCCGCGCGCACTACGCGAATCCGCGGAACGTGGGGAGCGTGACTAATCCCTCAGGTAAGGCAATCGTGAAGAGTGCGCTCGATAGCGACACGGTGCTGGTCACTCTGCGCATCGGGAACGGCATGATTCAGGACGTGAAGTTCAAGTGCATGGGGTGCGCCGTAGCCATTGCCTGTTCATCGATGGCCACCGAGATGGCGCTGGGTAAACCCGTGGACGAGGCATACCAGATTACCGAACAAGCCGTGGCCGAAGCATTGGGCGGTATTCCCGAATACAAGATGCGTTGCAGCAATCTCGCCCCGGCGGCCATTCGGAACGCAATTGACGATTGGAGACGCAGCGTCGCCGGAGAGACGCTCGAGTCTTAAATTTGATGCCGTCGCACAGGCCTAACGCGGGCTTCCCCTGTTGCGTTGACCCTTCTCCCTCGTAAAGACTATAAAGTTGCGGGGCCCGCAAGCGCTCCCATTTGCGCAAGTTCCACGTGCATGATTTTTCGTCAGCATCCAGAAACCTGAATAGGAAACCTGGATGGGAGGGTGGACGACAATGATCCCGCCGGCTTTCGAGTATCTCCGACCGAAGACGATTCCCGAGGCTATCGCCTTCCTCCATCAGTATGGAGACGACGCCAAAATATTGAGCGGCGGACAGAGTCTCATTCCCATGATGAAGTTCCGGCTGGCCAGGCCCGGTTACCTCATCGACATCAACCGGATCCCCGGATTGTCCTACATCAGGGAAGAGGGGGGCTATTTGAAGATCGGGGGACTTACGCGAGAAGCCGAATTGGAAAGCTCTCCGCTGATTCACTCGAAATATCCCATTATTCTCGATACGGCCCGTGTGATTGCCGATCCGCAAGTGCGGAATATGGCAACGCTGGCCGGCAATCTGGCACATGGCGACCCGGCGAACGATCATCCTGCTACGATGCTCGCGCTGCGGGCACAGGTAGTGGCCGTCGGGCCGCAGGGCGAGAGAGTGCTGCCCATCGAAAGCTTCTTTGTGACCCTGTTCACTACCGAGCTTCAACATGATGAGATCGTGAACGAGATTCGCATTCCCATGCTGCCACCGCGGAGCGGAGGCGCCTATTTGAAGCTGGAGAGAAAGGTCGGCGACTTTGCTACCGCCGGAGTAGCCGCGCAGGTGACCGTGGATAGTGGAGGAATCTGCCAACAGGCCGGTATCGGCCTGACCAACGTGGGTGCGACACCGGTGAAGGCTATGAAAGCGGAGGAATCTCTGCGCGGAAAGAAACTGGACGAGGCCAGCATCGAGCGGGCGGCGCAAGTGGCAGCCAGCGAAGCAGAACCGAGTTCTGACCTGCGCGGACCCGCGGAATATAAGAGGGGCCTGGTGAAGGAACTGACCCGGCGTGCGCTGGCTCGCGCTTATGAGCGCGCGAGCACTTAGAGATTTGAGAACGATAAAAGGAATCTGACATGGCAAAGAAAGAATTGATTCGACTTAAAGTGAACGGCCGCGATCGCGAGGCCCAGGTCGAGCCCAGACTGTTGCTGGTCCACTTTATCCGCGGGATTCCTGGACTGACGGGCACTCACGTCGGTTGCGACACCACCCATTGTGGCGCCTGCACGGTCCTGATCGATGGAAAGACGGTCAAATCATGCACGATGTTTGCCGTGCAGGCTGATGGATGCGAACTGCTCACGGTGGAAGGCCTGATGCAAAACGGCAAGCTCCATCCGCTGCAGGAGGGATTTAAGGAAGAGCATGGTCTGCAGTGTGGCTTCTGCACACCAGGCATGCTGATGTCGTCCTATGCCTTGCTCAACAAGAACGCGAACCCCAGCGAGGAGGAAATCCGCTGGGGGATTTCGGGAAACCTCTGCCGCTGTACTGGATACCAGAACATCGTGAAAGCCGTGCAGTATGCCGCCGCCAAGATGGATCAAGGAGGTAAAGATGATCTCCCCAACATCGCCTGAGATCGGTGGCATGGGCCATTCCATCAAGCGCAAAGAAGATCTGCGCTTCATCCAGGGCAGGGGCAACTATGTCGACGATGTTCACCTGCCCGACATGGTCTATGGACACATGGTGCGCAGTCCGTATGCGCATGCGCGCCTCAAGACCATCAACACGGAGAAGGCCCTGCAGCTTCCGGGAGTTTTGGCAGTGATCACCGGCGAAGATCTGGCCAAAGCGAACCTTGCATGGATGCCAACACTTTTCTTTGACAAGCAAATGGTGCTGGCGACCGGTAAGGTGCTCTTTCAGTCGCAGGAAGTAGCCTTCGTAGTTGCGGAGGATCAATACACCGCCGCTGACGCTGCCGAGTTGGTGGAAGTCGAGTATGAAGAGCTGCCGGTGTTAATCGATCCCCACAAGGCGCTCGATCCAGCCTCGCCCATCCTGCGCGAGGACCGCGAGGAAAAGAGCAACCACATCTTTCATTGGGAAGTGGGCGACAAGGCGGCCACGGACAAGGTTTTCGAGGATGCGGAAGTCAAGGCCAAGGTGCATGCTGTCTTTCAGCGCTGCCACCCGGCGCCGCTCGAAACCTGCGGCTGCGTAGCCGACCACAATGCCGCGACCGGACGGCTCACCATTTATCTCACTTCGCAAGCTCCACATGCGCATCGGACGCTCTTCGCGATCGTCGGTGGCATTCCAGAAAACAACATCCGCGTCATTTCGCCGGACATCGGCGGCGGCTTTGGCAACAAGGTTCCTATTTATCCGGGGTACGTCTGCGCTGTGGTCGCGTCGTTGACCCTCGAGCGACCGGTGAAATGGATCGAGACGCGTTCGGAGAATCTCCAGTCCACCGGATTCGCGCGCGACTACCACATGACGGCAGAACTCGCTGCCAGCCAGGACGGAAAAATTCAGGCCATGCGGGTCAAGACACTGGCCGACCATGGAGCTTTCAACGCGGCTGCTCAGCCCACCAAGTTTCCGGCCGGCTTGTTCAGCATCTGTACCGGCGCCTACGACTACCCCACTGCCTTTTGCGAAGTCGATGGGGTTTACACCAATAAGGCGCCCGGTGGCATTGCCTACCGCTGTTCATTCCGGGTGACGGAGGCCGCTTATCTCATCGAGAGGGCGGTCGATGTTCTGGCTCAGGAATTGAAGACTGATCCGGTCGAGTTACGGCGGAAAAACTTCATTCGCCCGGAGAAGTTTCCATACAAGTCGCCGCTCGGCTGGTCCTACGATAGTGGAGACTACGATGGCGCAATGAAAGTAGCGTTGGACACGGTCGGCTACGATGCGTTGCGGAAGGAGCAGCAGGAAAAGCGCGAGAAGGGCGAGTTGATGGGCATCGGCATCTCCAGCTTCGTCGAAGTGGTAGGCGCAGGGCCGGCCCATACCTTCGACATTGCCGGTATCAAGATGTTCGACAGCTGCGAGATTCGCGTTCACCCGACTGGCAAGGCTATGTGCCGCATGGGAACGAAGAGCCAGGGTCAGGGGCATGAGACGACGTATGCCCAGATTGTCGCGCAGGAGTTGGGTATCCCTGCAGCCGATGTGACCGTAGAGGAAGGCGACACGGATACCGCTCCCTATGGCTTGGGAACGTACGCCAGCCGCAGCACACCGGTCTCCGGTGCTGCGACCGCCATGGCGGCGCGTAAGATCCGCGACAAGGGAAAAAAAATCGCTGCTCATCTGTTGGAATGTAGTGAGGAGGACCTGGACTGGGAACCCGGCAAGTTTTTCGTCAAAGGCGCGCCCAGCAAAGCCAAGACAATCCAGGAGATTGCTTTCGCCGCATACACCAATATGCCGGCTGGCATGGAAGCTGGCCTCGAAGCGGTGGACTACTACGATCCGCCCAATCTCACCTTTCCTTTCGGCACATACATCTGCGTGGTGGATATAGACAAAGGCACCGGCGAGATCAAAGTCCGCCGTTTCGTCGCCGTGGACGACTGCGGCAACATCATCAATCCCATGATCGTAGAAGGTCAGATCCATGGCGGATTGACTGAGGGCCTGGCCATCGCCTTCATGCAGCAGATTGACTACGACGAGAACGGAAACGTGCAAGGAGGAACTTTCATGGACTACCTGTTACCGACGGCCGTCGAAACTCCTCATTGGGAGACTGGCAAGACGTGCACGCCTTCGCCGCACCATCCCTTCGGCGCGAAAGGGGTTGGCGAGTCGCCTAATGTGGGTTCTCCTGCAGCTTTCGTCAACGCTGCCGTGGACGCGCTCTCCCACCTGGGCGTAAAGCATATCGATATGCCGATCGCCCCCTGGAAGGTATGGAACATTCTTAAGGAGAAAGGCCTGGTCAACTAGCGCCATGGCGATGCAAATCGAGAAGAGCTTTCAGGTCAAAGAGCCGATCGAGAAAGTCTGGAGCCTGCTCAGTGATCCGCGGAGAGTAGCCGCGTGTGTGCCCGGTGCAAAGATAACTGAACAGGTGGACGAGAATACATACAAAGGCACGATCAGCGTGAAGGTCGGCCCCAGCGCAACCGATTATAAGGGAGACCTGGAGATTGTTCGTCTCGACCCGGAGAACCACGAGCTTGAAATTCTTGGCAAAGGACAGGATGTGAGAGGTCGTGGCAGCGCGTCGATGAGGATGACGGGCAAACTGCGCTCCCTCGAGGATGGCGGGACGGAGGTCACGAGCGTATCCGAGGTGAACGTAGTGGGTATCTTGGCGCAGATGGGATCGCGGGTGATCGGCGAAGTCTCCAACATCATGTTTGGGCAATTCATCAAGAACTTCCAGGCACAACTGCAACAACCTGCAGACGAAGCCGCGGCTGAGGCCAAACCAATTAACGCCGCGTCTCTGGCGTGGGCTGCGGCAAAAGGAGCGTTTCACCGCGAATCCTGAAGTCTCTGTCGCGTCAAGCCGGCAGATAACATTGGAGGCGGGACGAAGCCATTATGCCAGCCTTACCAGCCCAGCCTGAGGAGGAGTCTGTCAGAGACCCGGATGCTCTCATAGGGAGTTTCGAGCGTCTTGGTTACATTGCAGACCGTTCTCTGGCCACCGCGGTCTATCTCATCACCAAACTACGCAAGCCTCTTTTGATTGAAGGTCACGCTGGTCTGGGGAAAACGGAAGTGGCCAAGGTTCTGGCCTCGCTGTTGGGAACCCAGCTCATCCGCCTGCAGTGTTATGAAGGGCTGGACGTCAGTTCCTCCGTCTACGAATGGAATTATCAGAAGCAGTTGCTCGCGATCAAGATCCAGGAAGGAACGGACCAGACGGTCGAAGAGAAAGAGAGACACATCTTCAGCCGCGAGTTTCTCCTCGAGAGGCCGCTGCTCAAGTCCATCCTTGCCCAGGACGCTTCGCCGGTATTGCTGATCGACGAGATCGACCGTGCAGATGAGGCGTTCGAGGCATTTCTCCTCGAACTGCTCTCCGATTTCCAGATCAGCGTTCCTGAGATGGGCACGATCCAGGCCAGACACATCCCTTATGTTGTTCTCACCTCCAACCGCGCACGAGAACTAAGCGATGCGCTGAAGCGCCGCTGCCTCTATCACTGGATTGACTATCCGAGCATCGAGAAGGAGATGAGAATCGTGCGCGCCAGGCTACCCGGCATTGAAGAGGAGCTGGGAATGCAAGTGGTGAGGTTCGTTCACGGGGTTCGCCTGCTGGATTTGGCGAAACCGCCCGGAGTGGCTGAGACGTTGGACTGCGTACAAGCCGTGGCTTCCTTGGGAAGCCGCAATCTGAGTGCGGAAGTGATCGAGCAAACGCTGGGCTGCGTGGTGAAATCCATGGAAGATGTCGCGAAGCTCAGGGCTGCGGGGATCGACAAGCTAGTGTCCCAGGCTTTTTAGGGCGACGGAGAGCAAAAATGCGCGAAGAACAATCCGAGCGTCTGGCCGCCTCTATCGTAGAATTCTGCCGCTTCGCCGGAGCACACGGCTTGTCCCGCGACCTGCGCCGCACGCTTACGGCGCTTGAAGCAGCCAAAATGATTGGTACGGAAGACCGGGAAACCTTCGCCTTTGTCTTACAGGCGGCGCTGTGCTCTTCCAGGGAAGAATGGGATCTGTTCCTCCAGCTTTTCGAGGAATTTTGGGGCGAATCGCGACCCACACCAAAATCTGCGTCCCGCGCGAGCGAGCGATCACGCGAAGGCAACGCACAAGAGCAGGAAGTCGCCTCCACAGTGTTCCTCGATCAACCCGCTAACGAGGCTGCATCGCGAGATGGCGAAGGCAAGGCAGTTTATGGCGCGAGTGCGCAGGCGCGGCTGAAGAAGTTGGATTTCTCCGAAGTGCCGCTGGACGACCTCGCGGCGCTGGAAGAGCTTTCCGTGCGCCTTTTGCGGCGGATGAGTCAACGGCTTTCGCGAAGACGTATCATCAGCAATCTCGCCGACCGTGTAGATCTCCGCAGAAGCATTCGGCGAAGTATCGCTTACGGCGGCGAGCCAATCTCACTGGCTTACAAAGCGAGGAAGCCGAGGAAGAACAGGCTGCTGGTCCTTCTCGACATCAGCGGCTCGATGAATTTTTACAGCCTGTTCCTGTTGTGGTTTACCTACGCTCTGCAGGCGCATTTCCAGCGTGTGGACACGTTCCTGTTCAGCACCGATGTTGTCGAGATCAGCGATCTGCTTCGCACTCGGCATCTGACGGAAGCCCTGCGAAGACTCTCGGAGCGAGCAATGGGTTGGTCGGGCGGTACTAGGATCGGCGAGTCGCTCCGTCAATTTAATCAACTCTACGGAAGAAAGCTGCTCTCACGTGATACGACCTTTATCATTCTGAGTGATGGATGGGATACCGGCGAACCGGAAGTACTCGCAGCGGAGTTGCGAGCTGCCCGGCGCCGCGCGCGAAGAATCATATGGTTGAATCCGTTGTTAGGACTCAAGGACTATCAGCCTATTACGCGAGGCATGGCTGCAGCACTCCCACATGTGGATGTTTTTGCTCCAGCGTATAACCTCGAGAGCCTTCTCGCATTGGAAAGACACCTGTAGAGAAAGGAAGGCGCGCGCCCGGGATGTTCGACGAATTTCTGAAAAAGGCGGACGAGCTGGTCGCACTCGGCAAACCATTCGCTATCGCCACAGTAGTGCGTTATGAGGCGCCCATCTCGGGCAAGCCTGGTGACAAAGCGATTATTCTTGCGGATGGCGAAGTTTGGGGCTGGATCGGTGGCGGTTGTGCGAAACCCGCAGTGATCAAGGAAGCACTAAAGGCGCTGAAGGATGGCCGCCCGCGGCTGGTCCGCATCAGCCCATCCTCCTCAGAAGGCGAAGGGATCGTGGCGTACAACATGACATGCCACAGCGGCGGCACGCTCGATGTCTACATCGAGCCCGTTCTTCCCAAGCCACATATTTTGATCATGGGCCGCTCTCCAGTTGGACAGACTCTGGCCAAACTCGGCAAGGCAATCAACTATATCGTTTCGGTGGCGGCCCCGGGTGCGGATGAGGAGACCTACCGGGAAGCGGACCGGGTACGAGCGGATCTGAACCTGAGTGAACTCAAGATTGGCCCACTGACCTTTGTAGTTGTGTGCACGCAGGGAGAGTGCGATGAGGAGGCGCTTGAAAATGCGCTATACACGGACGCTTCTTATGTAGCATTTGTGGCCAGTAAGGTGAAGGCGGCTAGCGTTCTTCAGTATCTGAGTGAGCGGGGAATGAACGCAGAAAGGCTAAGGCAAGTCAAAGCTCCGGCAGGAATAAACATCGGGGCGGGATCACCGGAAGAAATCGCGGTCAGCATCCTGGCCGAAATCGTCCAGTTGAACAGGAGCAGAGTCGCCGAGCACAAGGACATGCCGGTGTTGCCTGTGGAACAGCCTGAAGTGAAAGACCCGATCTGCGGAATGTCTGTGGACGTAGACACACCGAAGTATAAGTCGGAATTTGACGGCAAATCGTTCTACTTCTGTAGCGCCGGTTGCAAGCAGGCATTCGATAGACAACCAGATAGGTACGTGCTTGCGAACCTGCCCATCTAAGGCGTACAAGCGCGTTCTCTCATCACACCGTTTCGATACTTTTCGTGATGGTTCCGAAAATGGGTCTCCAGAGCTGCAAGCCAATTTGCTGCACACTTGTTTCTGGTGAGGTTTCTGAAAATCGACACCGTTGATTCTTTATGCGGTCGGGTGGATGTCATAGCGAACGGATTCCATGCCGTTGGCGCACGAATGCCCCGCAATATAATATGTGTACCAAAGTCTATTCAAACCGCGTGATCACTTGCATTCAATGTTGATCGGAAAGGCTGCTTATGGCAGACGCTCCTAAGATAGAGGTTTCCCGCCGCGGATTTCTGAAGGGTGCCGGCATCACTGCGGCAACCACCGTAATCCAGTCCGCAAATGCGTTTGCACGCGATGCAAAAAACGCGCTGCACGGCGTTCAACCGCTCGGCCCGGACGCTGTACCTATCAAATTGCATGTTAACGGCCGTGAGCACAGAGTCACCGTCGAGCCCCGCTACACGCTTGCTCAGACTCTGCGTGACGATCTTGGCCTGACCGGGACCAAGGTGGTATGCGATCGCGGATCGTGCTCGGCCTGTACGGTGTGGATCGACAAAGTACCAGCTCTGGCCTGCATGACGCTCTCCGTCGATGCCGTTGGATGCGAGATTGTTACGATTGAAGGCTTGTCCCAGGGGGATACCATGCACCCGGTGCAAGCAGCGTTCGTGAAGCACGATGCCATGCAATGCGGCTTCTGCACGCCGGGAATGGTAATGAGTTGCGCGGCGCTGCTGGAGCGCAATTCGAGCCCAAATCTAGACGATGTGAAGCACGCCGTTAGCGGAAATCTGTGCCGCTGCGGAACTTATCCCAAGGTCTTTGCTGCCACCCTCGATGTGGCGCAGCAACGTGCGCACGCTTCGGGCCTGGTGACCCTGAGCGCTGGAACGGAGGCCTAGTATGGAAACTCTCCTTAATGAAGAACAGCAAGCGGCCGCGACGCAGGCGAAACCGCAGCAGGCGACCCGGACAGACAGTTTCGTCTTTGGTATTCCACAAAACGGTCTGCAGCAGAAACAACGCGATGTGCCACTTGATGAGCCGCCGCCACTCCCGCCAAACTCGGAGCTGACCTATATAGGCAAGCCAACGCTGCGTTACGATGGCGTGGCGAAAGTGAAGGGAAGTGGCAAGTACACGGCGGATGTGCAATTGCCGGGCATGCTATACGCGCGCATGGTGGATGCAACGATCCCTCACGGCCACATCGTGTCAATCGACACCAGCGAGGCCGAAAAGCTGCCGGGTGTTCGTGCCGTCTACGTCATCGAGCATGTGTATGGTGTCGCCGAGCTGCGCGAT
>CAYVSQ010000345.1:0-14315 GCA_964453815.1 uncultured Acidobacteriaceae bacterium
TTCGAGAAAAGCCGCTGAACTCCATCTCTGCTTGGCACCCCTTCCGAATTCAGCCGTCTAGTTTCTGGAGAGTGACCGGTTTCTATCAAAACACCTGTTTTGTCAAATGTATGAAAACAAGCTAGTTAATATGATCCAATGAATATGATATTAAAACACTCATATTTTATGAATCTACCATGCTATAGTAGCCATCAGATGCTCTGTAGGCTGATCCACCCGGTCAGCCAATCTTTCAAATGAAATTCGGAGGTATGTATGGCTATTACTCGCTGGGATCCTTATCGCGAGGTGTTGACGTTGCAGAATCGCTTGAACTCGCTCTTCCAAGACTATGGTCGCGGATACGGCGAGAACGACTCCGTATCCACGGCGGCCTTTGTTCCCCCGGTGGACGTTTATGAAGACGAGCACAAGATCGTACTGAAACTTGAAGTACCGGGCCTGAAGCAGGAGGATCTGGACATCCAGATCGAGAACAACGCGCTCACGGTTAAGGGTGAGCGCAAGTTCGAGAAGGAAGAGAAGGAAGAGAACTTCCACCGCATCGAGCGCCGCTACGGCAGCTTCTTCCGCTCGTTCACAGTGCCCAACACCGTGAACTCCGAGGCAGTGAAGGCGAGCTATGATGCAGGTGTACTGCGCATCGAGCTCGAGAAGCGCGCCGAGGCCAAGCCGAAGCAGATCAAGGTACAGGTAGGCGGTCCAAAGCAGGTTGAGAGTAAGCCGGCCGCGTAAGAGAGCTGAAAGACAAGCTAAGAAACGGGCGGGAAGAAGTGATTAGCTAAATGCGGTTGTTTGTCGCATCTGGGAGGAGGCAATAGGGCTGCGATGCCACTTCTCCTCCCAATCTTGTTGGAAAATACTAAAAAAATCGAGAAAATCTATGGCAATTCGTTGGGATAAATTCACGTTAAAGTCCCAGGAGGCGGTGCAGGCGGCAAGCCAACTGGCGGGTGAAAACGGCAATCCGGAAGTGCTGCCGTTGCACCTGCTGGCCTCCCTGGTGGAGGACAAGGATGGCATCATCGTGCCGGTCCTCGAAAAGGTGGGTGTGCCGACGGCGCAGTTGCGCGCCAAAACACAAGAAGCGCTGAGCAAGCTGCCCAAGGTGAGCGGTAGCGCGGCGCAGCCCAATCCTGCGGCTGCGCTCAACAAGGTTTTTGAGCGGGCCTTCAAGGAAGCGGATCATTTCAAGGACGAGTACGTCTCGACTGAGCACCTTCTGCTCGCGCTTGCGGAGCAGAAAAACGATGGTGCGCACCTGTTGCTGGCTTCGTTCGGTGCGACGCACGATGCGATTCTGAAGAGCCTGACGACTGTACGCGGGACGCAGAGGGTTACGGACCAGAATCCGGAAGCGAAGTATCAGGCTCTGGAGAAATATGCGAAGAATTTGACCGAGCTGGCGCGACGAGGCAAGCTCGACCCGGTGATCGGGCGCGATGAGGAGATTCGGCGCGTGATCCAGGTGCTTTCGCGGCGGACGAAGAACAACCCTGTGCTGATTGGCGAACCCGGCGTGGGCAAAACGGCCATCGTCGAGGGGCTGGCACGGCGGATTGTGAACGGCGATGTTCCGGAGATTCTGCGCGACAAGCGAGTGATCTCGCTTGACCTGGGATCGATGCTGGCGGGAGCGAAATATCGCGGGGAATTTGAGGACCGGCTCAAGGCGATTTTGAAGGAAATTGAAGATTCGAACGGGCAGATCATCCTGTTTATCGATGAGCTGCATACTCTGGTTGGCGCGGGAGCAGCCGAGGGCGCCATTGACGCTTCGAACATGTTGAAGCCGGCGCTTGCTCGCGGAGAACTGCGGGCTATCGGCGCGACTACGCTGAACGAGTATCGCAAATACATCGAGAAGGACGCGGCGCTGGAGCGGCGCTTCCAGATTGTCTTCGTCGGCGAGCCGAATGTTGAGGATACGATTGCGATTCTGCGTGGCCTTAAGGAGCGCTATGAAGCGCACCACCATGTCCGCATCAAGGATTCGGCGATTGTCGCGGCGGCCACGCTTTCGCATCGTTACATCTCTGACCGGTTCCTGCCGGATAAGGCGATCGACCTGGTCGATGAGGCCGCGGCTTCGCTGGCGATTCAGATCGGATCGGTGCCGACGGAGATCGATCAGATTGAACGCGAAGCCACGTCTCTTGAAATCGAGAAGGCAGCGCTGAAACGTGAAACTGACCGTGCTTCAAAAGAACGCCTGGATCAGGTGGAGCGCTCGCTTGCGGCTCTCAAGGAAAAGGTAACCGGATTACGCGCTCGCTGGCAGAAAGAACGCGAAGCAATTACCAAGCTGAGCGAAGTGAAGAAGCAGATCGAAGCACTGCGCTTTGACGCCGAGGAACAGACGCGCCGTGGCAATCTGGAACGCTCTGCGCAGATCCAGTACGGTGAATTGCCAAAGCTGGAGACCGAACTGAAGCGTCTGACCGCCCTGCAGGACGATGATTCCCTTCCACGCATGCTGAAGGAAGAGGTGGAAGAAGAGGACATTGCCCGCATTGTGAGCAAGTGGACAGGGATACCGGTCTCAAAGATGCTCGAGGGCGAGGTCAAGAAGCTGGTCGAGATGGAGGACCGGCTGCGCGAGCGGGTGATCGGTCAGGATGATGCACTGAAGACCGTTGCGAATGCCATCCGGCGTGCGCGCGCGGGCCTGAGCGATCCTAAACGGCCAATCGGCTCGTTTATCTTCCTCGGACCTACGGGCGTGGGCAAGACGGAGACGGCGCGCGCGCTGGCGGGATTCCTGTTCGATGACGACCAGGCGATGATTCGCATCGACATGTCGGAGTACATGGAGAAGCACGCGGTGGCGCGGCTGATTGGCGCGCCTCCGGGCTACATCGGCTTCGATGAAGGAGGGCACCTGACAGAAGCTGTCCGGCGCAGGCCATACTCAGTCGTACTTTTCGATGAGATCGAGAAAGCGCATCCGGATGTCTTCAATATATTGCTGCAGGTGCTGGATGACGGACGCCTCACAGACTCTAAGGGTCGCACGGTCGATTTCAAGAACACGGTGCT
The DNA here is from genome assembly GCA_964453815.1 of uncultured Acidobacteriaceae bacterium. Lineage (GTDB taxonomy): Bacteria > Acidobacteriota > Terriglobia > Terriglobales > Acidobacteriaceae > Silvibacterium. The sequence goes on from CAYVSQ010000345.1 coordinate 3,043, forward strand.
TATTATGACCTCGAACTTGGGGTCGCAGGCACTGCAGGGCGAGTCGCTAACCAGCGAAGCCGCCTTCGACCGCGCGCGCGAAGAGGTGATGGATATCCTCAAGCAGAGTTTCCGCCCGGAGTTTTTGAACCGAGTCGATGACATCGTCATCTTCCGTCCGCTTGGCGAAGAGCAACTCGTACACATTGTCGATCTGCGGCTCAACGACCTGGAACGGCTGCTAGCCAATCGCAATATCATCATCGAACTTACGGATGAAGCGCGGCATCAGCTCATGATGTCGGGCTACGACCGGGCGTACGGAGCGCGGCCGCTCAAACGGGCGATCCAGCGGCTGATTCAGGACCCGCTGGCGATCAAGATTCTCGACGGCGAAGTTCTGCACGGGGATCACGTAAAGATCGAGGCCGACCCGCTGAACAACCAGCTGAAGTTCGAAGTGGCCGGTCGCAGCGTAGAAGTGTGAACACTGTCCTGCGCGGGCGGCGGTGATCCACCCCATCACGTGAAGACCGCGCGCTGGGGACGGCGGTCCTGGACGGGCCTACGCAGAAAGCCCCGCGGAAAATGCCCGTGGGGCTTTCTGCTTTTGCATCATTCGCTAGACTAGAGGACCGTGAGGACTAGGGCACCGTGATCACAACTTTGCCTATCTGTACGTTCGATTCGAGGTATTGATATGCTTCAACGGTTTGTGCAAAAGGAAAAGTCTTCGCGATCTTCGGCATAAAGCGGCCGTCGGCGAGGCGATCGTAAACATACTCCTTCGCCACTTCGAGCAGCTCGGGATGCCTCGTGATCTCCCACAGGGTGTAGCCGCGAAACGTCAGCGCTTTAGCCAGCGTCCACAGCAATGGAAACGGAGTCGGCTGCAGCGACAGCGCGCCAGCTTCGAAAATGATGCCACCCTGCGCAGCCACTTTGGCCAGCTGCTCGACAAAGGGCCCGGCTACCGGATCGAAGATCACCCGCGCTCCCTTGCCACCGGTAATCTGGTGCACCCTGAGGACGATGTTTTCCTCTTCCGTGGCGATGACATGATCGGCGCCCAGGTCCACAAGTTGGTCGCGTTTCTTCGATGTCCGCGTCGCAGCTATGGAAACCGCTCCGACATCCTTCACGATCTGGATGGCCGCAAGCCCGACGCTGCTCGAAGCAGCGGTGATCAGCACAAAGTCTCCTGCGGTCACATGCCCGAACTCGACCAGGGCGCCATATGCAGTCACGTACTGCATCCAGATTGCCGCGCCCTCCAGCGGGGAAAGATGGGGGGGATACTCGCCCAGTGCCGCGACCGGAGCAATCACTTCCTCCCCCACCATGCCGTACTCGATCATCGAGAACGCCGGAATCGTCGCGACCGTCTTGCCGATCCAGTCTGTATCAACGCCCGGTCCCACTTCCTCAACCACCCCTGCCGCCTCATATCCAAGTGTGGACGGCAGCTTCGGGTCTTCGAGATACATACCGTGGTAGAACATTGATTCCGCGCGGTTCAGACCTATCGCCTGAACGCGGAGCTTTACTTCACCTTTCCTGAGCTCCCGCAATGGTAGGTCTTCAATCTTCAGGTTTTCCGGACCTCCGAGCTGATGAAAGCGAACAACTCTTGGCATACGACCCTCCTGACGCCTTGGATGGCGGACAGCTATGGAAGTGTTCAGGCTTCGATGGCTACGATCGGAGAGCCCGTGGGAAGCTTATCAACAGAAGAGGTAGTTTCCTCGATCCGATGAACTCTGATGTTATAGTTGGCTACCGGTAGAAACAACATGGAGTTTGCCAAACCGCCTCAATGGTGGTCCGTTTGTATCAGTTCGTCTAGTCTCTCGATTGTGTTGCGCCCAAAAATGAGGAGCTGACCAATCCTTAGAACTAGAGACAACTAGTCGTCAACCTGATCCCGTGTGTGATCGCGTCGTAATTAACAGCACCTTGATTAAGATTTCCAATTCATAACCGCTGAGGTTCCAGATGAGTCTGATTGATCGCATGGTCCGCGCAGCTACATGGCCCGTGCCGCTTAGAACGCTCTTGCTTCGTAAGCTTCTCCGGCGATGGCCGCTCGGGTCGTATTCGACTCGTTTAGGGTTGAGCGCCGTGGATCGACCGGCCTACGGATGGTGTACTTACTACGCCGCAAAGGAAGCCCGCGCGCTCGGCTACAAATCGATGACGGTCGTCGAATTTGGGGTGGCCGGGGGGAACGGGTTGGTGAATTTATGCCAGCACAAGAGAGATATTCAGAAAGAACTCGGCATTGAAATTCTAGTGGTAGGGTTCGATTCGGGAACAGGACTTCCGGCCAGCCAGGATTCGCGTGACTTGTTGTATTTCTGGCCTTCTGGGTCGTTCGAAATGGACCGGGCAGCTCTTGAGAAATGCATCGCGGGACAAGCGGAACTTGTACTTGGGGACGTGGCGACCACCGTTGAGTCCTGGAGGCCGAGGGAAGATGCTCCTTTGGGAGCGATTATGTTCGATTTGGACTTCTATACATCCACGATGGCCGCCTTTGGCGTTCTCCTTCAGTCAAATATCCTCCCCAGAGTCTGGTGTTATTTTGACGATATCCGTGGCTACCCTGGCAACGCCTACACAGACAGTATTGGCGAACGCGAAGCTATCAAGCAGTTCAATCGTGCTCCCAAGCGCCAGGATTTGAATGACCACCTTTCCCCCGCGTACGTTTTTAAGGGACTGCCTATGGAGCCCTGGCATGCAGATATCTATCTCTACCACCGGCTCAGCCATGCCGCCTACAACACCTGCCTGTCAACTGAAGACAAACAGCAGCTTAGCCTAAGGTGATGTAGATCGCGCTCACTGTCCGCGCGGAGCGAGGCCTATACCCATTCGCCCAAGCGCATCAACGCTTCGGCATCGCCCGATGAGGTGATGCCGTCCACGTCCATCGCACCAGAACCTATCATCCAGTCGACATGGATAAGGCTATCGTTTGCTCCGACCATGGCGAGCTGTTCTGAGGTGAGTTTGTCGCCATCTTTGAGACAGCTGCTGTAGGCCTGACCGAGTGCGATGTGGCAGGCGGCATTTTCGTCAAAGAGCGTATTCGAGAAGAGCAGATTGCTCTGCGCAATGGGTGATGAGTGCGGCACCAGCGCCACTTCACCGAGTCGGCGCGCGCCGTCATCGGTGTCAATCATGCGCTGCAGGACTTCCTGCCCACGGGCCGCCTTTGCCTCGACAACGCGTCCGGCTTCAAAGCGTACGGCGATCCCCTCAATCATAGTTCCCTGGTGGGAAAGAGGCTTAGTGCTGGTTACGGTGCCTTGGACGCGATCCTTGTGCGGCGTGGTAAAGACCTCTTCCGTCGGCATATTGGGGATGCAGTAGCGTCCGTTACCGGCGGTGGTGCCTCCGCCGAGCCAGCGGTGGTCATCGGCGAGTCCGACGCGGAGGTCGGTGCCGGTTCCGGGGCCGGGGGCTCGGAAATGAAGGGCGGAGTAGCGCTTCTGATTCAGCAGATCGGCGCGGCGGTGTAGGCCGGCGTCGTGGGCCTTCCAGGCGGCGACGGGGTCGGGAGTGTCCACGCGGGAGGCAGCGAAGATGGCGTCCCAGAGGCGCGTGAGAGCTTCGTCGGCGGGCAGATCGGGAAAAACAGTCGCGGCCCAGGCGGGTGTGGCGGCAGCGACGATGGTCCAGTTAATGTCGTGGCGGGTGATGAGTTCGAGCGCGGGGCGGTAGGCTTTAGAGACGGCGCGGTTGGCGCGGCCGACCTTCTCCGGGTCTTCCTGCGATAGCAGCGAGGGATTTCCCCCGGCAACGGCGAGACGCGCGGCTCCAGTCCGGAACGCATTCGCCATGCCTTCGTAGAGCCAGCTAGGCGCGTAATCGAAGCTCTCGTTCGAACCGTATTTGTAGCGCAGCAACTGGGACTCTTCGTCGCCAAGAAGGGTGGTTACCAGACTGCCTCCGGCCCTGTAGGCCTGCTCGGTAATGCGGCGCACAAGCGGCAAGGTATCAAGGGTGGCGGTCATCACCAGCTCCTGACCAGGTGCGAGGCCAAGACCGACACGGATGGCGACTTCGGCGAGACGGTCAAGTTTCTGCTCGTGGCTAAGGGCGGTAATTTCCAGGGTTGGTGTGCTCATACGTACTTCAAGTGTATCGCCGGAAGGCAGGCAAGCGCAGGTTATGAAGTCCTGGAGGTAATGCCTGACCGCCGGACCCATTTCCCGTCGTGCTTCTCCAGGTAGATCCATTGTCCCGATGCGCAGAGGCGGCCGCACCAGTTGTTCATGAAGACCAGCGCGGCGGTGTGACCGGAGCTGAAGAAGACCTGGCTGAAAAAGTTGATGCCGGGGTAGCCGGTGAAGCTCGATCGCAGCGATGAGCTGGCATCCACGGCAGTTCGTGCGTGGCGAAACTGAGCCACATCGTCTGCGGTCATCAACGTATGCGGCTTCGGCAAGTCAAACTGATCGGTGAGCTGAATTCGCTCGTATTTGCGCGCCTCAAAGTCACGGACGGCCTCTTGAAATCTCTTCGGATGGTCTCTGGGCGCCCTGAGCTGGCCCTCGGGCGGGACGGCCGGATTCATGTCTGAAATATTGACGGTTGTATCGGCAATCGCCCATCGCTGGTTCTGTTCCGGAGACATGCTGTTGAACGTATCGCCCGGCATGAGCAGCGAATAGATCGCGTAAGAGTCAGCGGCACGATCCGAAGGCATGGGCAGAACACTCGAACCGGCTTGTGCGGAGATCACCGGCGCTCCAAGGCTCATCACAGCAGCCAGAGAGGTGGAGACAAACAAGGTCTTCCTAAGCATAAAAGGCGGCCTCGAAAACTACCTGGGGTGAAAATACTCCCGGGTGCATTGTAGACGCTTCAGGAGGAACTTTTGACCTGTGGGTCAATGACCGCCGGATACGCTAGTCGCGAGTTCCCACGGAGCCAGACCCTTGGCGGGAGCATCGCGATCGCGACCCTTCACCCGGTCATACATATACTCATCACTTACGGATCCGAGAGCTTGGTTGTACAGAGTGATCTCGCCCGTGACTTCGTCAAACTCCTGCGCGAAGCGATGCTCCGCCTTGAGTCGATCTGCGGTCGCGGGGATTTCTATCTTGCTGGTCTTGAAGAACTTTTGAAAGCCGCGGTCCAGCAAATGCGCGATCTCTCCGCCAAAGAGCACGCCAGGCCTTGTGACCAACGCGGCTCCTTTGCCATCTTTGGCAGGGGCCAAAACAGCGGCGCAGCCGTATTTTGAGATCATGAACTGGTTTGCGACGCCCGGCACTTCTCGCACATCAAATTCAAGCCTGCGAAGCTTGTCGAGCACTTCCTCGAAGGTAACTGGCTTGATTTTCCTGGGCATGACGGCCTAGCTCTCCGGTTGCGGTTCTGGGCAGCGATTGTGATGTTCGGGCACCAAAGTTACACTGAAGGCTGGCGCAGTCGACTCCCCTACACTGTCGCATATCGGGGCCTAGCCTGCAACGCGGTCAAAGAGATTCATGGCTACTCTCACTAACTCGGCTGCGAGCTCGACGACGATCCCTCTGGGGTCGGCGCTTCTGGAGCGTATTGGGAACACGCCCCTCATCCGGCTGGAGCGCGTTGCCGCGTACCTACCCCGAATCCAGATTCTCGGTAAAGCGGAGTGGGCTAACCCAGGCGGCTCGGTCAAGGACCGCGCGGCTTCGGCCATCGTCGCCGACGGGCAGCAGCGCGAGCTGCTCGGACGTGGGAAGCATTTACTTGACGCTACCAGCGGCAACACCGGCATTGCCTACGCTATGCTGGGCGCCGCCATGGGATTTCCGGTGACGCTATGCGTGCCGTCGAATGTGTCTCTTGAGCGGAAGCGCATTTTGGTTGCCTATGGGGCACAGGTGGTCTGGACCGATCCTGCAGATGGCTCGGATGGGGCGATTCGCAAGGCGCGCGAGCTTGCTGCCAACGAGCCGGAGAAGTTCTTCTACGCTGACCAGTATGGCAACGATGCCAACTGGCGTGCTCACTACCTGGGCACGGCGAACGAGATCTGGGAGCAGACCGACGGACAGCTTACGCACTTTGTCGCGGGACTCGGCACCAGCGGGACGTTTGTAGGAACGACCCGGCGGCTCAAAGAATTGAACCCAGCGATCCAGTGCATCTCCATGCAGCCCGATTCGCCGTTTAACGGCCTTGAAGGGCTGAAACATATGGCGACAGCGATCGTTCCTTCGATCTATGATCCAGCACTTGCTGATCGGAACGTCGAGGTGGAGACGGAAGCCGCTTACGCCATGGCCAAACGCCTGGCACGGACGGAGGGATTGCTGGTCGGCGTTTCCGCGGCTGCCGCGGTCGCTGCCAGCCTGCGGATTGCTGAAGAAGAGGCAGCCAGGGGGAAAGAAGCCGTAATTGTTACAATTTTATGCGACTCCGCAGACAAATATCTGAGCGAACGATTCTGGGAGGAGTAGCCGGATGCTGAAGCTGAACGAGCAGGTTTACGACGCGATTCGACACCATGGCGAGGAGACTTATCCCCATGAGTGTTGCGGCGTACTGCTCGGCCGTTCAGAAGATGGAGTGAATGAAGTCGAAGAGGCCGTGCGCGCAGGCAACACCCGTACCGACTCCGCGCATAATCGCTACAACATCGCACCGCAGGAGCTGGTGAAGATTCAGCGGATGGGCCGCGAGCGCGGTATGGACATTGTCGGCTTTTATCATTCGCATCCCGATCACCCGGCGCAGTGGTCGGCGACCGATTTTGCCGAGGCGCACTGGCTGGGCTGCTCGTATGTGATTATCGCCGTTGAAAAGGGTAAGGCGCAGCAGACAAATTCGTTTCTGCTAATGGGAGCGAATGAAGAGAACAAGTCGTTCGAGAATGAGCGGATGGAAGTCGAGGCACTCGAAGCCGAGCGATGTCGATAGCAACCTGACTCGCTACTGCTTCGGGCAGAGCCCGATTTCCCCTAACGATTCCGGTATTTCAGCGCCGGAATCCACTCAGCGATTCTAAGGACGATTTCACAATGAAGATCCATATCCCAACGCCTTTGCGCGTGTATACAGACAAACAGGACACGGTTGGTGTAGAAGCATCGACCGTAGGGCAGGCGCTCGATGCGCTGACAGCGAAGCATCCCGACCTGAAGAAGCACCTTTACTCGGAAGAGGGCAAGCTGAGGTCTTTCGTCAATGTGTATCTGAACGACGAAGATATCCGCTATCTGCCGGAAAAGGAAGCCACCAAAGTTAACGGAAATGATGCCCTGTCGATCATCCCCTCAATCGCTGGCGGGTGCTGCCGCACGGCACACGCGTCTTCGGCGCCATCCTAGCAATGGCTTTTTCGGACCTCCCGTTGGTCGGCTTTGAGTTTGATAAGCGTCTTGATGTTTTGTGAAGAGAGATAACAATATGGCAACCACACTGGAATATCCCGCGGCGCTGCCGCAGTTAAGTAATGACGAAATCGGGCGCTACTCGCGCCACCTGCTTCTGCCCGAAGTTGGCATGGAAGGCCAGCAGAAGCTGAAGGCCGCCAAAGTGCTGTGCGTGGGTACGGGCGGGCTTGGCTCGCCGCTGGCGCTTTACCTCGCAGCGGCCGGCGTGGGGAAGCTGGGGCTGGTCGATTTCGACACTGTCGACTCAAGCAACCTGCAACGGCAGATCATCCACTCGACCGCCGACGTGGGGCGTCCCAAGATTGATTCGGCCGCTGAGAAGTTGGAGGCCCTCAACCCACACATGAGAATCGTCAAGCACGAGACGATGTTGACGAGCGCCAACGCTCTCGAGATTATCCGCGACTACGACATAGTAGCCGATGGCACAGATAACTTCCCTACCCGCTACCTGGTCAACGATGCGTGCGTCATTACGGGCAAGCCGAACGCCTATGGGTCCATTTTCAGGTTTGAGGGTCAGGCCAGCGTATTTGCCACCAAAGAAGGTCCGTGCTATCGCTGCCTTTATCCCGAGCCGCCGCCGCCCGGACTGGTTCCGTCGTGCGCCGAAGGCGGAGTGCTGGGTATCCTGCCTGGCCTGGTCGGCGTGATTCAGGCGACAGAAGTCATCAAGCTTATTCTTGGCAAAGGCGAGCCGCTCATCGGCCGGCTTCTGCTTGTCGACTCCCTCAACATGCACTTCCGCGAGTTGAAGCTCAGGAAGAATCCTGACTGCCCGGTGTGCGGAAAGAATCCTACTGTGACCAAACTTATCGACTATGAACAGTTCTGCGGCATTACACCGCAGGCAGCGCCGGCGCAGATACAGAACGGTATCTCGCAGATCAGCCCCATCGAACTCAAGCGCAGGCTTGACGCAGGCGAAGATATCTTCGTGCTTGACGTGCGCGAGCCGCATGAGTACCAGATCGCGAACCTGGGCGCAAAACTTATCCCACTAGGCGACCTGCCGGCGCGGGTGAACGAACTCGACAGCAGTCGCGAGATCGTCGTCCATTGCAAGAGCGGCGGCCGCAGCCAGAAGGCAGCGGAGTTCCTGGCCCAGAGTGGCTTCAAGAAGCTGCACAATCTCGCAGGCGGCATCAACGCCTGGTCTACGGAGGTCGATCCTCGGGTCGCCAAATACTAAGTTCGAAGTTGAATCAGATCAAGGGCGGTGCGTCGGAAGGTGCGCCACTTTTGCTTTTGTTGAACCACCCCTTTGCCGATCGCTCCCGAGTATGCGTATACTCCCGGATGCACGAGGAGGGCTCGTGCATTTATGGATCTTCTTCTCGTTCGCGTTGCCTTTTTTCTGGTTCTTTCAGTTGCCTGTTATTTCTTGCAGCCTTTCGGCCTAAGCCCATGGGTTTCCGCCGCAGCGGGCGCTGCAGCCGCCGCTCTGGTGATCGTCTTTGAATTGCGCGTGCGCGCGCTCAGCCTGCGAAGGCTGCTGGGAGCCGTGGCGGGAAGCATTCTGGGAATCTTCGGGGCATTCATTATTTCGCTCGTGCTACGCAGCAGTCTGCCGGCGGGCCCGACCCAAAGCGTGCTGCAGATCTTTGTGCTGCTGCTCATGGGCTACATTGGGCTAGTCATTGGGACAAGCAAGGGAGATTTGCTCAATCTCGGTGCACTCGGCGACCTTTTTAACTCCGAGCGCAGCGCTAATAAGCGCAATCTGAAGGTGCTGGATACCAGCGCTATCATTGACGGCCGCATTGCCGATATGGCTGAGACAGGCTTCCTCGAAGGCTCGCTCGTTGTTCCGGAGTTCGTGCTTCGCGAGCTGCAAATGGTGGCCGATTCCCAGGACTGCTCCAAACGTCAGAGAGGGCGCCGCGGACTCGACGTCCTCCAGCGTATGCAAGGTAATTCCCTGCTCACCATTCAGATCATCCAGGATGATTATCCGCAGATTCGCGAAGTCGATCTCAAACTGATCGAACTGGCGAAGGATATCGACGCGAAGATCGTCACGAACGACTTCAACCTCAACAAGGTCGCGCATCTGCACAACGTGCCGGTGCTCAATATCAATGATCTGGCAAACTCACTCAAGCCAGTCGTACTCCCAGGCGAAAAAATGAACATCGTCATCCTCAAAGAAGGCAAGGAGTACAACCAGGGTGTCGGCTATCTGGACGACGGCACGATGGTCGTGGTCGATCACGCCCGCCGCATGATCGGGCGATCGGTTGAAATTTCAGTCACCTCAGTCCTGCAGACCGCATCCGGCAAGATGATCTTCGGCAAAATAGACGAGCCGGGCCGTATCGAAGGGGCACGCGGGATCGAGATTGCAAACTAAACTCTCACGGTGTGAGTTGTAGAACACGTGATCAAGTATTACCGAAGTCTTACATCACGACGGCTCGCGGTTCGCTAGGCTTAAACCAGGGAGTCGTGATTCCGATAATGTCAACGCTGGTAGAAAGCGCACCCTCGGCTGAAGTTCTCTCCACTGAAACGCTTGAGGCTGATTCAAGGTTCCTCACCCAGAGCCGTTCGGCCCATTTCAACTGGCTTTTTGGGTTTTGGATCGCCGTCTTTCACATCGGCGCAATTGCCGCCCTCTTCTTCTTCAGCCGGTCAGCTTTGGCTGCGGCCGCCGTGTTGTGGGTGATCGGCCAGAACGTCGGCATCGGCATGAGTTACCACCGGCTGCTCACGCATCGCGGGTATACGACGCCCAGGTGGGTGGAGTACGCACTGGCCATTTGCGGCACACTCGCACTGCAGGGCGGTCCCTTATACTGGGTCGCCGTTCATCGTCTTCATCACCAGCTGACAGACCGCCCTGGCGATCCGCATTCGCCTCGCGACGGCAAATGGTGGTCCCATATGGGCTGGATTCTTCAGGGCACGCTGCGCAACCGCACCACACTTCTAAATCGCTACGCTCCCGATCTTGCGCGCAACAGCTTCTACGTCTGGCTCAGCCGCTATCACTGGGTACCGGCGACGGTAGTCGGCGTCGGTCTGTATTTTCTCGGCGGATGGCCGTGGGTGCTGTGGGGTATCTTTCTGCGCGTCACGCTGGGACTGCACGTGACCTGGCTGGTGAATTCCGCGACCCACATGTGGGGCTCGCGGCGCTTTGAAACGCGCGACGACTCGCGCAACAACTGGTGGGTAGCCCTGCTGACCGGAGGCGAGGGCTGGCATAACAACCACCATGCGCATCCCGTATCGGCCAGCCACGGAATGGCGTGGTACGAAGTAGACATCAACTATTGGGGCATTCGCCTACTCGGGTTTTTGGGGTTTGCCAAGCGCATCAAGGTGCTCGGACCTAAGGCAGGACCTGCGCGCGTCCTGCACGGCTAGACTGCCTGCGCTCACCTTACAGTAACTCTGATTCCGCGACAATTGCGGGGACTTCCACTCCAAAGTAGACTCTTAACTTTGTTGGAGGAACTGCATGCTTCGTCGGACCCGCCTGATATTTACGCTGGCACTCGCCTTCGCGTTCTGCCCGCTTGCGCCGCCTTCATCGGCGCAGCCGAGCGTGGGGCGCGTCACCATTGACGCGCACGCGGCATCAACTCCCTTTCCTCACTTCTGGGTGCAGATGTTCGGCTCCGGACGCGCGGTTCTTTCCATGCGTCAGAGCTATCGCGACGATATGCACGCGGTGAAGCAAGTCACCGATTTCAAGTATGTTCGCTTCCACGCTATCCTGCATGACGAGGTTGGCGTCTACGATGAAGATGCGCAAGGCCAGCCGATCTACAACTTCTCCTATGTAGACCAGATTTATGACAGTTTGCTGGCGAACGGCGTGAGACCCATTGTGGAGATCATCTTCATGCCCAAAAAGCTGGCATTTGCGGCCGGATTTCCATGCCT
>CAYVSQ010000346.1:0-7585 GCA_964453815.1 uncultured Acidobacteriaceae bacterium
TGGAAACGCGACTCGCCCTGTTGTCATGGACTGAGATTCGATCTGATCTGTGCGACTGCAAAATTGTCGAAAACCTCATTCCTCCGTTTGGACGAGGATCGATTCGCTCAAGTCGAGTTCGCGCTCGATGCGCCGCAGCACAGAATCATTGATACGGCCTTCATTGCGTAGACGGATCGCCGTCTCGCGTTCAACCCGCAAGGCTTCCAGCGATACTCCAAGATAACGCTCGTGCTTGGTAACTTCTCCGGGGCTGGTGTTGACCTTGAGACTCGACAGCCGCTCGCGTTGTGGTGAGTCAGATCTTCGTACCCCTCGTTGGTCTGGTCGTCATCCTCGGATCTCGCACCTTCGAGATGGGAGAGCGCAGCCTGGGTTACGATGCGGCGCGCTTCCAGCTCTTCGCAGTCCGGTCCGGCCCCACCAGCCAAACCGAGGAAACGGATGAGAGACGGCAGAGTGAGGCCCTGCAGCACCAGGGTGACAAAAATCACGCAGAAGGTCAGGAAAACGATCATATTGCGATGAGGGAAAGGCGAACCGTCCCGTAACACAGTGGGAAGGGCGAGAGCGGCCGCTAGGGAAACGACGCCGCGCATGCCCGTCCATCCGATCACGAAGCTCTGACGAGCTTCTGGGGGAGTCTCGTTCTGATGTTGGAACTGCGTCCGGATCCAATAAGTCAGACGCGCGCCCGGAAAGACCCATGCCAGCCGCAGCAGGATGAGCAACACGCTGAAAACAGCGCCGTAGAGAAGGAGCGTCGAGGGACGATAGCTGTGAATGGAGGCGCGAACTATGGGAAATTGAAGGCCGATGAGAACGAATACAAGTCCGTTAAGAATGAACGTGAACGATTGCCAGAAGGACCAGGCTCCGAGGCGAACCGTGGGGCGAGAAGAGACGGGCGCTGCGCTGCGAGAGAAACAATCCGCAACTGCCAACGGCCAGCACTCCCGAGGCATGAGCGGCCTGCGCGGCCAGGTAGGTTGCGTAGGGAACGAGGATGCTGATGGTGACTTCAATCGGGCCATCGTCAATGCGGCGTTCGAAGTGGTCGACAAACCAGCCGATGGCAAGGTCGATGGCGATACCGCCGATGGTGAGCCAGGCCAGTGTTAAGAGACCGCTGGAAACGGTGGGGATCCGCTGATGAACGAGAATGCCGGTGGCGAATTCAAGAGCCAGCAATCCGGTCGCGTCATTGATGAGGCTTTCCCCTTTTAGAATGTCAACGATGCGACCCGGCAGACCTATACGCCGCGCGATAGAGGTCGCGGCGATCGCGTCAGTGGGTGCGACGATAGCACCGAGGACGAGGCCGAGCCGACAATCGAATTCGGGAAAGACCCGGGGCGCGGCGAGGGCGACTCCGATAACGGTGAACGCCACAAGGCCGAAAGCGAGGAACGAGATGCTGACGATGTTGTAGCGAAGGTCGCGCCAGGAGGTGGTCCATGCGGAAGCGTAAAGGAGCGGCGGGAGTACCACGAGAAAAATGAGGTCCGGGTTCAGGGTAAAGTCGGGAATCACGGGGACAAAACTGAGCAGCAATCCGCCTAGGACCATGATGATGGGATACGGCGTACCCACCTTGCGGCCGAGTATCCCAAACACCACGATGAAAAGAGAAGCAAGAGAAAGACGAATTCGACTGTCCCGATGGCGCTCCTAGAGCGATTCGAACATGCCAGCTACCGCAAGTCATCCGTCGGCGTCGGAAAATATTCGAGCCGGTTGATGGAAAGAGCCGGCGCTGTTCTGCCTGAGACCTGCAAAACGGCGGCTGGGCATATAGGACCGGCGCCACACGCTTCTGCTTGCCATGTCTTCCCAATGAGTGTTAGGTTCTTGCTCAAACGTTTTAGTAGAGGCTATATGGTATCCACGGTGGCTACTCTTCAAACGGCAGAGTCCGCGTCTCCTACGCGCAAAGCCGAGCGTCTGGTGTCGCTCGATGTCTATCGCGGCCTGACAATCATGGGGATGATCCTGGTTACCGATCCTGGGACTTACACCGCTGTCTATTGGCCGCTGCTTCATGCGACCTGGAACGGCTGGACTCCGACGGATATGATCTTCCCGTCTTTCCTGTTCATCTCCGGCGTGGCCATGACGTTGTCATTCGCTGCCCGCGCGGCGCGCGGTGAGACGCGCTCTCAGCTCGCCGGGCATCTGTTCCGGCGCGCGGCACTGTTGATCGTGATGGGCCTGGTCCTGAATGGCTTTCCATTCTTCCACCTGCATAGCCTGCGCATTCCGGGAATTCTGCAGCGGATCGCTCTCTGCTACCTTGGCGGCGGCTTGCTCTATCTTGCCTGCGGCAGGAAGCCGATACGCACCAGGGCTTCTATTCTTGCTGCCGCCATGCTCGCCATTTTTGCCGGGTACTGGGCTCTCCTTAAGTTCTTCCCGGTTCCCGGCTTCGGCCCCGGACGTCTCGATTCCATAGGTAACCTTGGCGCTTACATCGATCGTGCCATCTTCGGGATAAATCATTTATGGGCCTATGGCCTCACACCCGGATATGGCGTCACCTACGACCCCGAAGGACTTCTCTCCACTTTACCGGCGCTTACCCTTCTCCTTGCCGGCATCCTCGTTGGCGAGTGGCTGCGCACAAAATCTCCACCTGTCAGGAAAGCCCTCGCCATTCTGGCCGTTGGCATCGTCCTTCTGCTCGCCGGTCGTCTGCTCGATCCCTTCCTGCCCATCAACAAACGCATCCTTACCACGACCTTTGCCTTATTCAGCATTGGCTTCAGCATGATAGCTTTCTCGGTCTGCTACTGGATTGTGGACATGCGCCGCTGGCATTGGTGGACTACGCCCGCCCTTATCTTTGGAACGAACGCAATCTTTGCCTTTGTGCTATCGACGGTCATCACTTCCCTCTTTGATGTGATCCGCGTGGGAAGCGAACGCCTCACGCTTCACGCCTGGGGCTACAGCCATCTTTTTCTTCCCTGGCTGAGTCCCGTACACGCCTCACTGGCCTATGCGCTGGTCATGGTGGGATTGAACCTGGCGATTGTTTCGGTCCTCTATCGCAAGAGGATATTTCTGCGCATTTGAGGGCGCCGATTCACCCTGTCTTCAATACACCTGCCTTCCTTGACGCTCGCTCCCTTCAACACCAATAATGGATGTTGACTCTTCCACTGTCTCAATGACCATCAAAACCCGTCCTGCTTCCCGCAGCCGGATTTAAAATCTCTCTCTCCGTCGAATTACGCGGCACGTCAGCAACCATAACTGGAGAAACCAACAGATTAAGGGTCGGGAATGTTCGCGATTCATCTAACTAAGTCGGGAAAACTTCAATGAGTGCAACTGCAGTCAGGCTGCGTGAGAACCGCGCGGCGAGTTTCTGGCGGTCCACGAACGGCAAGAAGATCGTGATGGCGGTCACGGGCGCGATCCTGCTCGCGTTCGTGATCGGGCACATGCTGGGCAATCTGCAGGTGTTTGATGGCCCGGAGAGGCTGAATGCCTACGGTCATTTCCTGCACTCGCTGGGAGAAATTTTGTGGGCGGAGCGCATCGTGCTCCTGACAGGCGTTGCGTTGCACATTACCGCGACTGTGCAATTGGCGCTGCGCAACAAGAAGGCTCGGCCGGTTGGCTATTCGCGCAAGGAGGCGATCAACTCTTCGTACGCCTCACGGACGATGTACTGGTCGGGGCCCATCGTTCTTGCCTTTGTTATTTTTCACCTCTTGCACCTGACGGCCGGCATCATCGATCCGGCTGCGGCCTATGTCGAGGGTGATGTGTATCACAACGTTGTGGCCGGGTTCCAGGTGTGGTGGGTTTCGGTCTGGTATATCTTCGCGGTGAGCCTGCTGGGCCTGCATTTGCGGCATGGCATCTGGAGCATGTTTCAATCGGTCGGCCTCAACCATCCGCGCTATACGCCGATGCTGAAGAGCGCGTCGATCTGGATCGCCGTCGTCATCGTTCTGGGATATATTTCCATCCCGATCAGTGTTCTGTTGGGGCTCGTGAAATAAATGATACTCGACTCGAAAATTCCTTCCGGTCCGATTGAAAAAGCGTGGGAGAAGACGCGCTTCGATCTGAAGCTGGTGAATCCGGCGAACAAACGCAAACATACGATCATCGTTGTGGGATCGGGGCTGGCGGGGGCTTCGGCTGCTGCAACCTTGGGTGAGCTCGGCTACAACGTGGAGTGCTTCTGTTTTCAGGATTCACCCCGCCGCGCCCACTCGATTGCGGCGCAGGGCGGCATCAACGCAGCCAAGAATTATCAGAACGACGGCGACAGCGTGTATCGCCTCTTCTATGACACGGTGAAGGGTGGCGACTTTCGCGCGCGCGAAGCGAATGTGTACCGACTGGCCGAGATCAGCGTGGCCATCATCGACCAGTGCGTGGCGCAGGGCGTTCCTTTCGCACGCGAGTACGGCGGCGCATTGACGAATCGCTCCTTCGGCGGCGCACAGGTTTCGCGAACCTTTTATGCCCGCGGGCAAACGGGACAGCAGCTTCTCCTGGGCGCATATCAGGCGCTCGAACGCCAGATACATGTGGGCACGGTTACGATGCATCCGCGGACCGAGATGCTGGATCTCGTTGTGATTGACGGGCAGGCACGCGGCATTGTAATTCGCCACCTGGTTACGGGTGAAATCAGCACGCATATTGCCGACGCGGTAATCCTGGGTACAGGCGGATACGGCAACGTCTACTATCTATCGACAAACGCGAAAGGCTCAAACGTTACGGCAAGTTGGCGCGCGCATAAACGTGGTGCGCTGTTCGCCAATCCCTGCTACACGCAGATTCACCCGACATGTATTCCGGTTTCTGGCGACTATCAGTCGAAGCTGACGCTCATGAGCGAATCGCTGCGCAACGATGGCCGCATCTGGGTTCCAAAGACGAAGGGCGACAAGCGCTCGCCGGATCAGATCCCGGAAAACGAACGCGACTACTATCTTGAGCGGCGTTACCCGAGCTTTGGCAATCTTGTGCCGCGCGACGTGGCGTCGCGAAATGCAAAAGCAGTGTGCGACGAGGAACGTGGAGTCGGCGAGACGGGATTGGGCGTGTATCTCGATTTCTCCGCCGCAATCGCTCGCCTGGGCGAGAATACGATTCGCGAGCGTTACGGCAATCTCTTCGACATGTACCAGCGCATCACGGATGAGAATCCTTCAAGGTGCCGATGCGCATCTATCCCGCCATTCATTACACGATGGGCGGGCTGTGGGTGGACTACAACCTGCAGAGTACCATCCCCGGCTTGTTCGTGATTGGGGAGGCGAATTTCTCGGATCACGGCGCGAATCGCCTGGGTGCGAGTGCATTGATGCAGGGCCTCTCTGACGGATACTTCGTAATTCCCTACACGGTGGGCAACTATCTCGCGACCAACAAATTCGCCAAGGTGGACGCGACGCATCCGGGAGTTGGAAGTGCCGTTGCGTCTGTTCAGCAAATGACCGAGAGGTTGCTTTCCATCAAAGGCAAGCGTACGGTCGATTCGTTTCATCGCGAACTGGGCAAGATCATGTGGGACTACTGCGGCATGTCGCGCACGGCGCAGGGGCTGGAAACCGCAATCGGGCAGATCCGAGCGCTGCGGGAGGAATACTGGCAGAACGTCAACGTTCCGGGCAGTGGGGACGACCTGAATCAGAGCCTCGAGAAGGCGGGCAGGGTAGCCGACTTCTTCGAGCTGGGCGAATTGATGTGCATCGACGCTCGCGAGCGCAATGAATCGTGTGGCGGCCATTTTCGCGAGGAATATCAGACTCCGGAAGGCGAAGCACAACGCGACGACGAGCATTATTCCTATGTCGCGGCCTGGGGCTATCGAGGTCTCGATAGCCCCCCCGAGCTCTTGAAAGAGCCGCTGGAATTTCACTACGTTCATCCCAGCCAGAGGAGCTATAAGTAAATGAAACTGAGGTTAAAAATCTGGCGGCAAAAGAGTCCTGGTGACAAGGGCGCATTCGTCGGCTATTCGATGGATGATGTGAATCCCGAAATGTCGATACTGGAGTGCCTCGACGTGCTCAACGAAACGCTGATCGAAAAGGGCGAAGAACCGGTGGCCTTCGAGCATGACTGCCGCGAGGGCATCTGCGGCTCGTGCGGCTTTATGATCAATGGCATTGCGCACGGCCCGGAGCGCGCGACTACGGTTTGCCAGTTGACGATGCGGCATTTCAAAGAAGGCCAGGAACTGGTGATCGAGCCGTGGCGGGCGGGCGCTTTTCCGGCAATGAAGGATCTGGTCATTGACCGCCGGGCTTTCGATCGGATTATCGCGGCCGGCGGGTATATCTCTGTTTCCACGGGAAACGCTCCTGATGGAAATACGATTCTCGTGGGCAAGGACATCGCGGATCGGGCGATGGATGCGGCGGCATGCATCGGATGCGGCGCGTGCGTGGCTGCTTGTCCAAATGCGTCGGCTGCGCTCTTTACCGGAGCAAAGATCGCGCACCTCAGCATTCTGCCTCAAGGCAAAGTTGAGCGCGACCGCCGGGCTCTGGGGATGGTCGCGCAGATGAATGTAGAGCCCTTTGGCAGCTGCACCAACATCGGTGAATGCACCAGCGCATGCCCGAAAGAGATATCGCTGGAAGTGATCGCCACCATGAACCGCGATTATCTGCGCGCAAGCTGGAAGCGGCGCGAAGATCGGGTCGTCACCATTGAGCCCGTGGCTGGATGGAGTACTGATACAAAGTAGAACGGCCTCAACGCGCCTACCTTCGCCCTGTATTGGTCGAGCATGACGGGGCTGCTACAATCCCACCACGCTCATGAAAACCCTCTTCATCACTCTGCTCGCCGCTACTCTACCTCTCGTTGCCCAGAACACTCCTGTGAATCCTAAGACCGCTGAAGATGTACATAACTCAGCTATCGTGATCGACACGCATGCTGACACCACGCAGCGCCTTGTTGACGAAAACTACGACCTTGGCGACCAGCTTAACGGCGGCAACCTCAATTTCGACTCCGCCAAGAAAGGCAACCTTGGCGCGGAGTTTTTCTCTGTCTGGGTCGAACCCGATCTCTACAAGGGACACGATGCGCGGCGCACCCTGGAGCTGATCGATGCCGTGTACCAGCAGGCGGCGAAACATCCCGATCGCATGCGGATGGCGTTCTCGGTCGCAGACATTGAAGCCGCACATCGCGAACAGAAGCTGGGGGCGCTCATGGGCATCGAGGGGGGACATTCCATTGAGAATTCCCTTTCCCTGTTACGCATTTACTACCGGCTCGGTGTCCGGTATATGACGCTGACGTGGTCGAACTCGCTCGACTGGGCGAACTCGTCGGGCGATGAGGGCAAGCCGGGCGTGCCACACAATCCAGATGGGCTGACACCATTTGGCAAAGAGGTAGTGCTGGAGATGAACCGCCTCGGCATGATGGTCGACATCTCGCACGTTGCCGACGATACTTTCTGGTCGACCATCAAGACTACGCGGGCGCCGGTGATCGCTTCGCACTCCTCGGCGCGGGCGATCTCCAACGCACCCCGCAATATGACCGACGACATGCTGCGCGCCGTGGCTAAGAATGGCGGGGTCGTGCA
>CAYVSQ010000347.1:0-4282 GCA_964453815.1 uncultured Acidobacteriaceae bacterium
TCTACGATATGGGAGACGCTCCAAGCTGCCAGACCTGCGGAGCCATCATGGTAAGAAACGGAAGCTGCTACCGTTGCATGAGCTGCGGCTCTACCAGCGGGTGCAGCTAGAGACAACATCTGCCTCCGGCGGCGGACTTGCCGTCCGGGGCCATGATGGAAGAGATCGTTGGTCATTCCGACATAGATCGTGTGTGTGCGGCTGGCGACGATATAGGTCGAATAGAAACGCTCGCGCATGGGTGCAGGATGATTTACTTCTGCGCAAAAACGAGCATCCGCCCGAGCGAGCCACACTCGGGCGAACATTGTTTTACGGGTTCAATAGGAATCAACGTCCCAACTAATTCATCGCGACCAAAACCTGCTGTGGACCCAACCAGGCATGCTGCGTGCGAACCTGTTTCTCCAGCTTCGACGGAGTAATATCTACATCCAATCCAATGGATGTGCAGTCAATTTCCTTCAGGAAGTAGCGGTCGCCATACTTGTTGAAAACCAATTCGCTGACGTATTTCGACGAGTTGTAGGCATCCTCAGTCCTGCTCAGCACCGCGATTTGCTGATCGCCGTTCTGTATCCAGATCATATCGTTGGGTTCGGAGAAAAACTTATAACTTCCGGCAGGGAGCTGTTTGTTGCCTACAGTAAAGTCGAACGGAACGTTGGCGCGAACTTCATGGCTTTGCGCCTGCAGACTGCCAGCCGTGCAGAAGCCTGAAAGAACGATGAGGGCGATGACTGCAATTCGTTTCATGGGGAGTCTCCTTCAAGAAGAGACTAGCCATCCATGCGAGGGGTTGTCGTTAAACTCGTGTCCAATAATCGCCCAATTTGTAGTGGCGTTTTTGACGATTTCTGTTAGTGGGTCCGCAGGTTGCGTAAGCGCCGATCGATGTCTATCGCGCAAGTGCCGATAAATGCGATAGATGTGAATCATCATAATTGGTCGACATCCGACCAGAACTAACCTGAAAGGCCGGCCGTGTGGGCGGCCCACGCCTCCAATCCGGACTTAGTGAGCTACAACGTGGCTCGACTCCTCGTGAGCCGCCCGCGAATGCTCATGAGCCTTCGCCGAGTGCTCATGGGCGGCATGCGAATGCTTCTGGGCTTCCTCGTGGTTGCCCTTTTCGTGGTGATCGGCCGCGGCGTGATGGGCCTTGGCGGCGTGCTCGTGATGCTCAGCTGCTTTGCGATGTGCTTCGTGTGCCATAAAGTTCCTCTATTCTCGGGATAAATTCCCGTAATCAGATTCTTACTGCCACAGAAGACCTTGCCGCACAGTCCGATGAATTTATCGTGGATTTTTGGCGAACGAAGCACAGCACACCCCTGTCAACCAGGAGTGATCTGTGACTATGACAGGAGCACCTCAAATGGTCGCATCATCTCGTTGTCTTCGTGTTCAAGGATGTGGCAATGCCAGACGTATCGTCCGGGATAGCCGTCGAAGGGGATGATGATGCGCGTCACCATGCCGGGATCGGTGCGGACGGTGTCCTTCCAGCCCATTTCATTCGGCTCGGGCGGCCGGGCGGGGCCGGTGTAACGGAGCGTGCCTTTCGACTGGAATTCGAAGGTATCGAAGCGGCGGCGGTCGAGAATCTGGAAGCGGACCAAATGCAGGTGAATGGGGTGCGAGTCGTCGGTGAGGTTGAGGAGCTCCCATATCTCCGTAGTGTGGAGGACGGGCTTTTCGGTGATGGGCGCGTGCCACGGGGTGTTGTTGAGCAGCATGCCCATCGAGCGCTGCACGTCGTCCATGCGCTCGTCGAGGGTGAGACGGCAAGTTTTAACGGCACTCGATTCGGCGAGGCGCTCGATGGGATGCAGCGTGGCAGGGATGATAACGGGCGAGGACTTTGAGATAGACGATGCGACGCGGAACTGCAGGATGGAGAAGCTGTCGCTGATGAGTTCGACACGCTGTCCAGCCATGGAGCTAAAGTCGACGAGGATGTCGGCTCGTTCAGCGGGGGCCATGGTCAGCCGTTTGATGACGACGGGCGCGCCTAGGAGTCCCTGATCCGATCCGATCTGATGGAATTCGTGTTTGTTGGCGAGGGAGAAGCGGAAGAAGCGCCCGTTGGCTCCGTTCATGATGCGGAAGCGGTAGAGGGTTGGTTCGACGTCGAGGTAAGGCAGGAGCTTGCCGTTGACGAGGATGGCATCTCCGAAGACCTCGGGCACCCAGACCTCGCCGGGCTTTTCGGAGACGGGGTAGTCGAGCTGGCCGTCGGTGCGGAGGATCCGATCACAAATGAGCAGAGGGATATCGTAGCGGTCCTCAGGCAGTGCGAGGTGGTCCTCGCGCGCATCGCGCAGGATGCAGAAGCCCATCATTCCGGCGTAGGTGTTGAGGCGGTTAATACCCATGGTGTGGTCGTGGTAGAAGAGCGTGGCGGCGTGCTGGAGCGAGGGGTAGAAGCAGGTCTGGGAATGGCCGGGGAGGACCCATTCCTCGGGGTATCCGTCACTCGAGGGCGGGGTGCGGCCGCCGTGGAGGTGGACGACGGCGCGGACGTCGGCGATGTCGCGGCCTGCTCCGTGGAGGGAGTGGTCGATGGGGAAGATGTGGCGTGCGGGAAGGCGGTTCTGCCACTCGACGATCATGCCGACGGCGATGGCTGCCTCAAGAGTGGGTCCGGGGAAGCTGCCTCCGATGGTCCACATGCGGGTGGGGGGCAGGTCGCGGTGGACTTTGACGGTCGTTTCGGCAATGGGGAGGCGGTAGAAGGGGATCTGCTGTTTGGGGTCGCTGCCTGGAATGTCAGTGGGTGTAGGACGGGTTCCGTCGGGTCTGGCGACAGCGGGGATGGGCAGCGGGTCGACGAAGGGCTGGAGCGTGGAGGGGTCGAGAATGGGCGCTTTGGATTCGGCGGCGAGAGCGGGGCGGAGGTCGGAGCGGAGAGCAAGGCTCGCGATGGCGAGGCCGCTTGAAGTGACGAAGCTTCGGCGCGTAATCAGGGAAAGATTCTCCTAAATGAAAAAGGGTAGCAGCGCGTGGCCGCTACCCCAAGTGGATGAACAGAGTTTACCAGCCGCCGCCGTGGCCGCCGTCGCTATCGGTGGTGACCAGACCAGTGCTGGGATCAAGCAAGTACAGTCCCTTGTTTGGCTCGTTCTTGAAATCGAACATGCCGTTCAGCGTGCCGGCCAGAGCATCGAAGGAGCCGGTGATCCGCTGTCCGCCGAGCCAGTTGTCCTCGATGAAGCGGGTGATCGAAGACTGGTCGGTGATGGTGTGATCGACGTAATTACTCCTGGCGAAGGGAGAGATGACGAGCAGGGGAAGCCGCGGACCGTAGCCGCAGCGTCCCTGGGCATGCTCGGTAGCGGTGCCGGGAAGAGCAGTGTTCGCGCTGCTGCCGCACTGGCCGGGGGCGGTCAGCGCGTCCATCGCGGTCTGCGACTGGTTGACGATGGGGCTCATCTGGTGGTCATACCAGCCATCGGAATCGTCGTAAGCGATGATGACGGCGGTATTCTTCCACTCCTTTGTCTGCTGCAGGAAGTTGATGACCTGCACGACGAAGGTCTGCTCGTCGAGCGGGTCGGAGTAGCCAGCGTGCGCGTCCTGATAGCCGGGGGCTTTCAGGAAGCTGACGGCGGGCATGTTGCCAGCCTTCACAGCAGTGAAGAAGTCGTCGGTGTCGTACTGGTGGTTGGCCTGGTCGCCATCAACGCCGATCATGCTGGTCGAGCTCGGGCGCAGGTGCTTGGGGTTGGCGGTCGAGACATAGTACTGGAATGGCTGGTGGTGCGGGATGTAGTCGGCCTTCGGACTTTTGGTGATGGTTGAGGTGTGCGAGCGCGCGCAACCGGTGGTGCCGTTGGGATTCTTTGTCTGCAGATTGAAACCGCCTTCGAAGAAGCCCCAGGTGATGCCCCTGGCGTTGAGGAGGTCGCCGATGTTCTGACCAGTGAACTGCACCAGGGCGCCGGTTGTCGTAGAGCACATATCGCCCACCGGATCGGCATCGCTGACCAAGGTGAATCCACCCGAACCGTCATCGACTACATCGCCGCCAGCGTTACTCTGGTCGCCAATGCCGTTGGTCTGGCCGGAGATCAGGTTGATGGCGCCGGGGGTCGAAGGGCCGAAGTTGGTGTCGTAGGAGTTGTCATTCAGGGCGTAGCGCTGTGCGTAGTTCCACAGTGCTGTCACGGTGTTGCCGTCGTAGTAGCCCATAACCAGGCCGGTCGTCTCCTGTTTCGAGCCGCTTGGCGGAGGTCCGGCGGTGCCGGTGAATTCCGGAAAGGAATCCATCAGGCCGCCG
>CAYVSQ010000348.1:0-10257 GCA_964453815.1 uncultured Acidobacteriaceae bacterium
GCTGGGGCTGGTGCTATATCGATGAGATTGAGCTGGACGTTTAGCTGAGCCATCTCGACCGAAATTCGTCCCAAAACGGGTTGCGACCACTTCGCTGTTCCAATGTGATACAGAAGTCCGGCATCGGCAAAGCTTTTTCAAGAGCAGCAATCCTCCGGCCGATA
Source organism: uncultured Acidobacteriaceae bacterium (assembly GCA_964453815.1). Lineage (GTDB taxonomy): Bacteria > Acidobacteriota > Terriglobia > Terriglobales > Acidobacteriaceae > Silvibacterium. Next base: position 165 of record CAYVSQ010000348.1, read on the forward strand.
CAGTGGGCAACGGAGGATCACGGTTATGGTCACCCCTGCCGGCGCGTCTCTTGATTCCGCCAGTCTTGCTCTTGTTGTGCGGCGTAGTGAGCGCTCCGCAGAAACGGTTGATTTTTACTAGGAGAACCCGATTGGAGTTTTTCGCATATTGGCCTTTGCCGTGGTCTTCAACCTCCTGCTTACGCTGACCGGGGTTGCGGGATGGGAGCTCTGGCGCCTGCTGCGGTAGGTACCATGAAGCCTGGCACTGCGGATACCCGGCCCTGCTGTTAAATTCAACTCATGCAGATCGTCATCAACGGGCAGCCGCGCGAGTTTGCTGATCTCGCTGCCTCGGCGACCCTGGCCGACCTTGTCTCTACTCTTGATCTAAAAGGCGATCGCGTCGCTATCGAACATAACGGAAGCATCGTCCCCCGCACGGAGTGGGCCGGCACCGCCATTCACTCCGGCGATAAATTTGAGATCGTACACTTCGTGGGCGGGGGAGCCCGGCCATGAGCGTCCTCGAGCGTCGCCTTCCGCTCTTTCTCGGGGTGATGCTTACCATCGTGAGTATCGCGGGCGCGCAATATTCTCCCGCGCCGCCGCTTGCCGGACCAACCTTGACCGTTCCAGGTATCCCCGCGGGTCAGACGCTCAAGATCGTGGCCTATGGAGATACCCGGTTTACCGACACCACAAACCACACGGACACAAACCCGCGTGTGCGTCAGTATCTCGTTCAGCAGATAGCCCGGGAGAAGCCGGACGCCATCTTCATGACGGGCGACCTGCCCTTCAACGGGATCGATCCGGCGGACTGGCAGGTCTATCGCGACGAGACGGCTGCCTGGAGCGCCGAGCACCTACGCGTTTATCCGACGCTCGGCAACCACGACGTGAGGGGAGGATGGGAGGGCGGTGTGCGCAACTTCGACGCCACTTTTCCGGAGCTCAAGGGCTATCGCTACTACTCGGTGCTGATTGGCAACGTATACCTCATCACGCTGGATTGCACCGAGTCCTATGCAGAAGGTTCGCCGCAACGCGCGTGGCTGGGAGCACAACTGGAGCACCTCCCAAAGTCCGCGGACTTCGTGTTCTTTCTTTCCCACATGCCGCTTTACACCGATATCCAGAGCCAGGTGATGGCCAGCCTGCCGAATCCGGCCGAATTATCGCTACGGGAATTCATACTGGCAAAAGCGCCGCAGATTCATGCGAAGCTGATTGTCGTCAACGGTCACATTCATAATTACGAGCGCTTCGATGGCGGCCAGACAAGCTATATTGTCTCCGGTGGTGGTGGCGCCCTGCCTTACCGAGTGGTCATGCGCGGACCGGAAGACTTATTTCAGGGCCAGTCGTTTCCCAACTATCACTACCTGGTTTTCACGATTCACGGAAAGACCGCGGACGCAGTCATGAATCGCGTGGCGGGCTTGAAGCCGCCGGAGACATTGCATCTTGAGGTCAACGATAAGTTCACGCTGACCGCGCCGGACCCGTAATTTAGGGGGTACCCCCGTTCCTCTCGATTGTTCTTCCTACCTGATTCTTAATGAGTTAAGGCATAATTAACCCTGTACCGAATAGATACGAAAGGGGTTAAGGACACCTAGTTAGTAGAAGACAACCACCTTGCGGCGTGTCTGGAGGTGCGTCGGAATCAAACGCCGATTAACCGAGGTCCTTAAAGATGAAGGCCCGACTGCGATGGCAAACGGCCCCTTTTGTCTCTATTTCGATATAGCGAGTTGAGGGAAATGGTCGGCCAAAAAGGAGCAGCCATTAGCCATCAGGGATTAGCAATTAGCCGTTAGTCAAGCAGGAGATATGCCTATTGGAGGGCGTAGAGGTTGCCGTCCGCGCTTCCTATGTAGACGACGCTGCCGGAGATTACGGGCGAGGAGAGGATTGTCCCAACGGTGTGGAGTTTGGCGATGCCGATGAACAGGTCGTCGTAGAAACTGGAGGCGAAGGCAGCTTCGTAGTTGGGGTCGCCGTCTGGTTTGGAGAGCGCAGGGAGGCTTTGACGGGAGGCCTCTGTCTGGAAGACCCAGACGGGTTTTCTAGAGGTGAGATCGATGGCGACAAGCTTGCCGTCCTGTCCGGCGAGGTAGAGCGTGTTGCCCGCGATGGAGGGCGATCCGAAGATCGGCCAGTGAAACTTGAGCGAATCGATGGGTGCGCCGGTCTGCGCGTCGACGATGTGAAAGAGCGCCGTGTCCGACGTGGCGAAGTAGACTTTGCCTGCCTGCACGACCGGCGAGGTGATGACCCACGATCCCATATTGGGAAAGAACCATCGCTGCCGGCCAGTTGCGGCGTTCAGAGCATAGAACTTCGAATCGCGGCAACCGAAATAGACGACGCCGTCGGCAACGGTCGCCGAGGACTGGATGCCGACCTGGTTGTGAATGTCGGGGTCTTCGCCGGTCTTGAAGCGCCAGAGTTCCTTCCCGGTGACGGCATCGAGTGCGTAGAAGTAGCTGTCCCAACTGCCGATGTATAGTTTGCCATCGACAATGGCGGGCGAAGCGTGCACGACGTCGCCGGTCTTGAACTTCCATTTAAGCGAGCCGGTGGCGGCGTTGAGCGAGTAGATATTGCCGCCGCCGTTGCCGAAGTAAACAGCACCGTTCCAGACGGCGGGCGAAGAGAGATAAACGTCGAATGGGTCGGGCATGGTTTCGCCCTGGGGAAAAGAGCCGTGCAGATGAGTCGCGGCGTAGCGGCGCTCGCCTGTATTGCGGAATTTCCATCGCAGCTTGCCAGTGGCGGTGTCGACCGCGTAGAAGTTGCCATCGTAGCTGCTGAAGTAGACGAGTCCATCGGCAACAGCGGGTGACGAGGGGATGCGGGCTTCGGTGGGGAACTTCCACTTCTGCGTGCCGGTCTGCTGGTCGATGGCGTAGAGGTTGCCATCGTTGCTGCCGACGTAAACGACGCCGTCGACGATTGCGGGCGAAGAAACGACTTCACCGCCGGTGCGGAAGGTCCACTTGATACCGCTGAGTTTGGGTACTCCGAGAGCGGCGTAGATGCCGGAGTGGGCGAGATCGCCGCGGAACATCGGGGCGTTCTGCGGGCTGTCCTGCGCGAGGGCGCATGTGCAGGAGAGAAAGATAGGGAAGAAGTAGCGGAGGAACTTTCGGGTGTGCGGGTTGTTGGGCTTCATCGTGGGTCGGTGGGTCCTTGGTGAAGGCTGAGTCTAGCGGTTGTCGCGCGAAGATGCGAGGTAGTTGGGACAGGCTGCGGGTTGGATGTGACGGGTAGAGATGAATGCAGGTGTTTCCTCCGTCGATTCAACCACTACTCTTCCCACCCTTTGCTTCGCAAAGGATGGGTACCCTCATTCGTGGCGGTTTGGGCAACAGGTGAGAGGTTAGGCCACACGCCGAATTCAGAGTCCTGGATTTGCGCTCCCGATTATGGCCCTCGTACCTTGGACAGGGGTCAGCTACCGTCGGTGACTCAAGATCCCGGAGGGACCAGCATGGCGACCGTTAAGCTGTGGACAGATGAAGAAGTCTCGGCCGATCCTCGCGTCAAAACCGTCTTCGACGATATACGCGCGACCCGCAAAACGGATTTCGTAAACAATTTCTGGCGTGCGCTGGCAAATCAGCCGGTTGTCCTGGAGCGCATCTGGGCGAGCGTCAAGGCGATCATGATCGAACCGGGGGAACTTGATCCACTCACGAAAGAACTGGTCTATATTGCGGTGTCGACAACCAACAGTTGCAGCTACTGCGTGCATTCGCACACGGCCAGCGCCCGTGCCAAAGGTCTGAGCGACCGCCAGTACAGCGAATTCCTCGCGGTCGTCGGGATGGCGTCAGAGACGAATGCCCTCGCCAATGCGCTTCAGATCCCGGTCGATCCTGAGTTTCTTGCGGGCTAATCGGTGCGGTGAAGAGGGATCGAACTTTGTCCACGGGCTAAGCTCGTGGCTTCTACTGGCATCGGGGCGCGAGGCGCGATGTTCCGTTCAGGATTGTCCTTTCCACCGCGCCAAGCCACCCCACGGACGAAGTCCTGTCCGTGGGTACGCCGGGCACGCGCTCAGGATGGGGCGCCCTGCAAAAGGGAAAACACCACCCCTTAGACTCTACGTAGTACGGATCGGCGCTGGCGGTACGACGACTTCGGCAAGACCGGTCGACACGTCATAGACGAGGCCGGAGACAAGCCACTCGCCCGGCAATGGAATCGCCCGGAGCGAAGCAACGTCGACGGCAACCGCCGCGCGGGGATCGGTTACCGCTTTTGTCTTGAGCTCCCCTTCCTGTATTTGAAAATAGTGCGTCAGCATGGCGGGGTCGCCGGCAAGGCGAGTGATGCCGCAATCGGTGTGCTGAAGTACGATGAGGTGAAACTCCCCCCCGCCTCCAGGAATCTCTCTGGCAACCTCACCGATTCTCCCGAGTAGACCCAACTCCTCCAACAACCCCGGGGTGATTCGACCGCCGATGTTACGCAACACGACGGCCTCGCCCGGTTTAATTCCAAGTACATGAGCGGGATCGACACGCATATCAGCGCAACCGATGATGACTGCCTTTACATTCGGCATCGCCCGCGGAAGCGAGGGCATAAGCGTACCCGCAACAGACTGCTGAGCGGCAAAGTCTTTGTTACGTTCTAACATGGAGTCGAGATTGCTCATGTGTGATTCTCCTAGAGAGATGTAGTGCGATACTTTGCTGAAACTGCTCCGTCAAGAGGACGGCGGCCACTGAGAAGTAGGATGCTGCCCGCTGACGACCCGAAAGATCGCTCGCAAAGCGTTCCGCGGCATGAGCGACATGGATCCTGAGGAGTCCGATTCGGTAACTTTCATTCTCATCATTTCGGTGACCGGCTTGAATTTGTACTGCGCGGTCTTCTCACTCATCATGATGCTTCGGTGAACTATTTCTTTTGGAATGCGAAGAAGAAGGTCGTTTCGTCTGCGACTCCACTCCTGCCTATGGCAGTGAGGTGCGGTCCTTGGACCGGGCTTTTATTCCCGGGCTAAGGCCGGGGCTTCTACTGGGCCTTGTTGGGCGAGGCTGGAGGTAAAGGCGATTGATGGCACGGGCTGGGCTTCGACACTGGCCCCACTCAAGCTACGGCTCGAGTGAGGCACCGGCCGCCTCTTGATGGTCAGGATTTCAAGTCGAGCTTTGTCCGGTTCTTCTTCGGAAATCGCACGGCTCCAGGATCCAGGAATACAACGAGGTCAATGAGAGAATGCTGGAGCTCTGTCAGCCGCGGCATTGCTTCTTCAAGTCCGTTCCCAAGCGACTCGACGTCGGATTTCAAAACGTAAATCAATGGATCAGGGCTGCGGTTGAGGTAGTCGAGAAAAGAAGCAAACCCCAAGCACTGTGGTCCACGCGGGCCTTCCCAAATCATCCGCTCGCCGATTGCGTGTTGCTCACCACCGAATACGCGAAGAAGCGGCTTGTATTTGTCGGTTTGCCACGCTGAGTAGATCTTGTGCTGAAGCTGCGCGAGTTGGCGTGTCTCCCCGTCTGCGCCCAAATCGATGAATTGAATCTCTCGGCGAATGAGTTCTGTCCAGGCAAAATATTGCGCAATCACGAAGAGTGTGTGGTTGATAGCATAGGCTCGCGTGCGATCGTCACCGCCCTTCCAATACACTGTGAGAAAGCCGCCCCGAACGATATTGAAAATCCGACTCTGCAACTCGTAGGCAGCACGTCCAAGCGGCTCGCGAAATCGCCGAGCGGTCTGTTGGGTTTCGGCTCTCCGACCGGCCTCTGCCTTTTGCAATTCCAACTGAGCTTCGATTCGCTTAACCCGAAGTTGACCCCAAACGGCGATCGCAGCTGCGCCGATGGCGACGACGGAAGAGATCAGGCCCGTAATAAGTGTCTTGTCCACGTTGCATGTCTAATTTCTCTCGCCGGCCAGGTCTTTGCAAGTGACCGACGCCTACGGCAGTGAGGTCCGGTTCGGCGGACCAATCTCTTATTCCCGGGGTCTCTATTCAGACTCGCGATGCAAGGGATTCGAAAAGCAGTCCTTCGACTTCGCTTGGCGCGAACAACACGCCAGGCTCCGCTCAGGATGACGGCCAAAAGAAAAACCGATCGCCAGTCGAGAGACGCCCACTCAAGCCAACAGAAGGCTTGAATGGGCCACCGTCGAGATTCGTGGAATTATTCTCTTTCAGTTACAAATACAGCGGTTGTCAGCGCAGGGACAGTGACTGTGCCCTGCTTCGAGTTAAAGGTGGATTGACGAGTGGTTGGGTCGCTGGAGTGTTGCTGAACGGGGTGCAGGGACAGCTTGAGCCCCTGGAGGCGTCCGTCGGTGAAAGCGGTTTGTTCGTTGGCCGCGTTGAAGACCACTACGACGTGCCTGTACTGGCCGTAGTCGCGGCCGTTGGCGTCGAGCTTCATGACGATGAGGCCGGGCGTCTGGCTTTGTCCGGTGTTGAGGAAGGTGAGGTTCTGCCGCACCTCCTGGAAGGTGGGCATGCGGAAGAGGTCGGAGCTGTAGCGGATCTCGAGTAGCTCCTGGAAGGCTTCGCTGCTGTAGGCGATGTTGGCGGGCTGCGGTGTGTAGGCGGAGTTAGCGAGCAGCGGCTGCATGATGGGCCAGTTGCTCTGGTTCTGGCTGGCGATGGGCAGGCCGATGCCCCAGTTGGCGGTCTTGCCGCTCCAGTCGATCTTGTTGAACCAGTCTCCTGAGTCATAGCTGTTGTTGTCCATGTCTTTGGAGCGGAGCAGGTCGTCTCCGGCCTGGAAGAAGGGAATGCCCTCGCCGAGGGTGACGAGGCTCATGCCCATGATCTGGCGGCGGGCGCGCGTAGCGATGGAGTCGTTGAAAGACGACTTCAACTGCACAGCGTCGAAGAAGTCCTGGTTATCGTGAACGGAGCAGTAGTTGATGGCTTCGATGGGGCTCTTGGTGTAGCCGGTGGGCTGCATGTTGTAGTTGACTTCGGCTCCGGTCACGGTGGCACCGGTGTGGTCAGTGAGGGTGTAGTCGCGCAGGTTGCCGGTGAGGCCGACGAGAATCCAGTCGGAGTAGAGGCCGAGCGGGGTCGGCGGCGGGTTGGCGTTGGTGTAGTCGCTGGAGTCGGTGCCGAGACCGGTAGCGAAGCCCTGGACGCGCTCGTCAGTGAAGGGGCTGCCACCGCGGATGCCGTCACGGATGCGGTCGTTGAAGGTGCCGATGCCGTATCCGTAGAGATTGACCTGCGAAGCGTTGGGGCCGATCTGGTTGTTCTGAGTGTCTCCGAAGTTGAAACCTTCTCCGTAGAGGTAGATTTTGGAGCCGTCGACGCCGTCCTTGTCAGGCGTTAGCGCGGCGAGGGCCTGCTTGATGTGCTGCATGTTATAGAGGAAGTGGAAGCTCATGATGTCGAAGCGGAAGCCATCGATTTTGTACTCGGTGGCGTTGAGCACGAGGGCGTCGATCATGAGCTTTTCCATCATGCGGTGCTCGCTGGCCGTGTCGGGGCAGCAGGAGCCTTCTTCGATGTTTCCGTTCGCGTCGAGGCGGTGGTAGTAATTCGGCACCACCTCATCGAGATTGGAGTTGGGGCCTTCGCCGCTGGCATTCGTGTGGTTGAAGACGACGTCCTGCACAACGCGCAGGCCCGCGTGGTGAATGCCCTCGACCATCAGGCGGTATTCGCGTACACGGTGGTCGGGATTGATGGCGTAACTGCCCTCGGGCGTCATGTAGTGGACGGGGTCATAGCCCCAGTTGTAGGCGGGGCTGGTCTGGCTGGCGGTGACGGCGGCCTGCTGCTGCTGGCCGTCGGGCGGATACTGCGAGAGGTTGGTGGGGATGATCCAGGTGGACTTGTCTTCGTTCACGCTGGCGAAGTGGAAGGAGGGCAGAATATGGACGGCCTTGAGTCCGCTGTCGGCGAGCGAGCGGAGATGCTTCATGCCGTCGGAGTTCTGGTCGTCGAATGCCTCGTACAGGCCGCGATGGGCGGCGGGGACAGTGGGGTCATTCACGCTGAAGTCGCGGATGTGCAGCTCGTAGAGGCTGAGGTCGCTGAAGCTCCGCAGAGGAGGTGAGTTGTCTTCGTCCCAACCGGAGGGCTTGGTCTCGTCGGATTCGAGGTCAGTGATGCGGCTCTTGGTACCGTTGAGGGCGACGTCGATGGAGTAAGGGTCGGTGGTGAGGTTGGTGTCGACTGCGGAGTCAGACGGAACCCAGACCTTCACGCTGTAGAGGTAGTACTTGTCGCGCCAATTGGGCAGGCCGCGAGCTACCCAGACTCCGTTGTGGTTGTGCATGGGGATGACGGCGGAGGGTGAGGTGTCGGTCGAGTGATCGAAGATTTCAAGGGAAACGCCTTGCGCAGTGGGTGCCCAGAGCTTGATCTTGACGGAGGCGTTCTCGTCGTCGGGCCAGTCGCGCCAGCCATGCTGATCGTCATGATGGAATACGACGCCGAGTCTGCCGGGGTAGTAGTAGAGGTCGTCTAGCACTCCGGCGAACTGGATGCCGGTAGCGTACTTGAGGGCTCCGGTCTGGTCGACGGCGGAGAAGGCGAGCTGGCCCTTGAGGGCGGTTTGGATCTGCGAGAGCTGGATGTTCGCGGGCAGTTGCAGCACGGTGTAGCTACTGAGCTGTGGGTAGCGGAGAAGCTCGTCGGGAGTGAGGCTACCGCCGATGGCGAGAGCGATGTTAGTGCCTCCGGTAATGCCGGTCGGGGTGACAGAGAGGCCTCCGGTGAGGCTGTAGCTAAGGGTGAAGAGGTCGCCGCTCTGAGCGAACTGCGGCTGGATGGCGACGCGCTGGCGGTCGAGCCAGTAGGCCTGCTCAACGTTGAGGAGGCTGGCGAGGATTTCTTCCGGTGTGGGCACGGTGGTGAAGACGGTAGCGTTGCCGGAGATTACCCACGCCTGGGTGAAGGAGCCGACGTTCAGATGCATATCAGGCCCTGGATCTTTCACACCGGTGGACGTGTTGTGGACGATGAATCCGAGGTCATGCGGGTTGGGCGCGAGCTTGATGTCAAAGTAGGCGCCGTAGCCGTCAGTGCTGGTAACGAAGGTCAGGCCGTCGTTAAAGTCGCCGGTGTATTCCGCGGTGTCGGCGAAGGCATAGACGGACCAGTTGGAGTAGTTGCCGTCGGGGCGGAAGTAGTGGATGCGGGCGTATCCGGGAAGCAGGGCATTGGGATTGTTGACGTCGATGGGTTCGTTGTAGAGCTTGCCGATGCCGGAGTAGGCCCAGAACTCATTGCCCATGGTGGACGGATTTACAAATTCATTGGGGCCGGGATCTTTCTGGTCGCCGCCGGGCGCGGTGGGATTGTGGATGATAAGGCCTACATTCTGCGCGCTTGAGGTAACGCCGACGTCGAAGTATGCGCCGTAGGTGTCGGTTCCGGCGACCTGCACGGGGCCGCCGCCGTAGTTGCCGGTGTCTTCGGTCGTGTCGAAGAAGGCGTAGACGGTCCAGCCGCTGTAGTTTCCGTCGGTCCGGTGGTAGTGAATCCGGATGTGATTGGCCGGGATGGGCGGATCGGACTGCGCAAAGGCTGGCGTGGCTACAAGGAAGCTGAGCAACAACGTGAGGAAGGGAGACGCAGCCGTGCACAGAAGGCGGCGTTTGCTGTTGAGTCTCATCGGGGTCTCCTGAAAATGTGGGGCGCTTCGTTGAAGTATCAGCGCAGTCGTTCGGCGCTCGCCGGGGTAACTGATTTCAGCGGCGCTCACATTATTCGGATCGGAGGTGAGGTGTCAAGTCACCCATCGCCAGCCTGAAGGGCTTTCAATCGTGTGCTGGCTTCGGAAACGACTGACACCGTCGCGCCCGACGGCTCTCCGGTCTTCATCCGCGACACCGGCTATCAGGAAATCTACGCTCTGAACATCAAGTGGCCCTGATGGCCAAGTGGGGGATCCTCATTCGCTGTGAGTCGGCAGAGTGAAAAGGGGTGGATACTACCCACTCAAGCCAATGCCGGGCTTGAATGGGCCAGGGTACAGACCGGAGAGATAGCTGACAGAACAGACCGGGAAGATCCCTGACACTGCAGCGAGGGTATGTAGAACCAGAACATGCCCTGGAAAGCGAGCAGTGTAGTGGAGGAGCGGACGAGGTTTGTTTTGGAGTACGA
>CAYVSQ010000349.1:0-10445 GCA_964453815.1 uncultured Acidobacteriaceae bacterium
ATCGCTTCTTCCGTTTCGAGGGAAACACCCATGGCGACCCGCCTGCCCCTACTACGCCACGCTCGGGCATGAATTCATCCATTCGACCAGGCATCCGACGCGCATGGCCCGCGATTTCGGGCGCAAGACCTGGGGCGATGAGGGCTACACCCGCGAGGAACTGGTCGCCGAACTTGGCAGCGCATTCCTGTGCGCCGATCTTGAGCTGACGCCGGAAGCACGCGATGACCATGCCGGCTATATCGCCAACTGGCTCGAAGTCCTCAAGAACGACAAGCGCTGTGTCGTACAGGCCGCCTCTTATGCGCAGAAGGCTCTGGACTTCCTGCAGGGGCTGCAGCCGCAGGAGATGCCCGACCATTGAGATGTGAACTGCTCGGGATACCGTTCGATGACTTGGAAGGAAAGCTGAACCGCGCCGCGAATGGAGCGACGGCTTCTTGGTCTGCGTCCTGCGCACGCCCATAGTTGACCTGCAGGTCGTGCATGCGAATGTAGGTCAATATCTGCCTGACGGGCTGCCTGCAGATTGAACAGGGGATTTCCGGACGCCGGGGACTTCGCCCAGTGAGTTCATCACCTCCACGCTGAAGTGGTCGAAGTATTGGGAGAACGATCGCGTGAGCCATGCGGGCCTTTCGTAAGCGTTCCTCAGTATGCGGCGATCAACCCTTTGCTCCAGAGGCATCGTGCCCGAGCTGTTCGCCGAGATCCAGCTTGTGCCCGGGCACTGGGCGTAAGACGAGCATTTAGTCCAGTACTTCAAGAAGCAATGAGATGTAGGAGCGGCAACGGCTCAGCATCGAGTGCAAAATTCTTTTATCCTCTCGGAAAAACAGAATCCATCATTTTGCCTGAAGAAGAATCGTGATTACACCTTTAAGGTCTTCCGCCGGCAATCTTGCAGCCAGGGCGTAAGCAGCTTCGGAGTGAGCCTTTTCCCTCCATAGGCTCACCATTTGCTTGATAAGCGCTGCGAAGGAAAGGCCGGTTACGCCAAAAATTGCCGTGACGCATGCAGGGCTATTCAGGTTAACGAGCACAAGTACTACGGAACCTACAAAAAGCAGCAATACCATCAGGACGCAGAGATTGAAGTACCTGGTATTGCTCTTGATGATCTGGTGCAGGTCTTCGCGTAGGGCCTCGTCACGTGCTTCTCCGTAACTGGCAGTATCACCGAAATCGGCTTTGACGAATTCACTCAATGCGCTGCGATACCGTTTCATCTGAACCTCCTCCTCAGCTCACGTTTCAGCGTCTCGAAGGTGTCTTCGTAAGGGGCAGGACGTTTGGAGAGTAGACGAATAGTGGCCAAATAGAAAGGTAGTCGAGTATCGGGGAATGTAAGGTCACTCGTGGCGATTACCAGGCAATGAGGGTAGCGATGATGCAAGGATTCAGCAAGTAAAAGAGAATTGCAGATAGTCAGGTCGAATACTCCCACAAAAGAGTCGGGCACGTGGGCTGTAATTGCCGAGATTTCCTTGAAGCCGTCAGAGAATTCGACGCCTGCGCCGCCACGAAAGGCCCTGGGTACTCCAGAGGTAATCGACGCGCGCTTTTCGACCAACGCGGATTGGAAACGGATGGCCGCACCCAAAGATCCGTCATTGTCGGGGAGAAATGACAGAAAGTGAGCATTTAGCCACCTGGCGAGGCCATCCGGGTCAGAAGGCGGCGGTTGTGCGCAATCGACAAGCTGAAAAGCATGCAAAATCTCAGCGGGATTAACAATGTCCGCCGGCTTGAATTGCGCGCTTCTCCAGTGGCTGATGATCGTGACAACCTCGTATTGGCAGGCCTGCGGAATGTCAGACAGGCTCATCTCGCGAAAGACTCGGACACCCAGAGATTCGGCCTCCTGAGCGGTTTCCGACAGACGTCGCGCGAGTGGCTCGTATCCCATCCATGACAGCTCGGCCCGCTTTGCGCGAAATCCCTCGGCGAAGTTTCCATCCCGCGGACCATCGAGCTTTCGCCGAAAACTTTCCCATGTGAGAGGAACGCCGAAAAGCAGCGCACACTCACGCGGCGAAATCGGTGGTTTGGATCCACTCAAAGGGCTTTTCCCGATGGACATAGAAGAGGGTCTTGTTGTCATGTTTGACCTCGGCACGTACATCATCAAAAGTCTTGTTCTTGCGAAGCTCCGCGATCAGGCCTTGCGTGATGTCGCGAACATCATCGGTTTGACCTGACATCTTTAGCACGATCTCACGGATGGTAACTGAGATATCCGCGAGCCTTTGTTGGGTCAACTCGAACATTTCGGAAATTTTCATGCGGATCGTTAGTATGAGGTCGCGGACTCCGCTCTCTCTCGCCGGGACTTTGAGATCAGTAACGACCTCGCGTGTGTGTCCATCTTCGGCGAGGACGACTTGCGGATCTGAAACTATTTCTGCCTTGCTGATGTCGTAGTGTTTGTTGAGTATCGCGGTAAGCTCCTCAGGGCTCACATCTTTTTCAGTACTCCCAATGGTTGCGTGCAAATCTGTATGATCATCCAGATTACGAAGAAATCCTTCGGCTTGCCGACCATCAAAACCGCGGAAGTGCACGCTGACCCCTCCTTCTGAAGAGTCACGTGTAAGCGCGAGAAAGGCGTCTGTGCTGCTTGCAAGGTCGCAAGCCTGCACGGGTGCCAGAGGCGGCGCCGAGATCACGTATGTTCCGTTTTCGCCGCGAGCAACCAGGATTGTGCGATTCTTGTTCCCACCGAGCCGATGCAGGAGCTTTGCATCTGAGTCGGCCAGAGTGCTCTGACTTCTGCGCCAACCGATGTCCGAAAGTGGACCAGGTGCTTGGTTTGTCTGGAATCCGCGGAGTGTTTCAGGATGAATTTCCGCATCGAAGCCCAGACCGTCCCGCATAGATACTGGCGGTGTATCCGCGGAGCCGAGCGAGTGTTCAATGTTGGCTTGAACCTCTTCTGCAGTTTTCGTCTCATCACGTGCGGCAGCCCGCACTGTTTCGCCAACTTTTGAATCATCGGCTGGGTTGTAGTGTATGACTCGTTTCCCATTCGCTTCCTTAACAAGAACCTGGCCGGCGCTGACATCTTCGTCCGCCTGATAGATAGTGACGAGGGAAGAGAGATTGTGACCACCTACAGCGCTCCCGTGGCCCTGAGACTCAACGATTGATGGAGTGTGGATCCAACGGCTATTTCGCGAATTCACCTGCCATTCGTACGCAGCCCGTACTCGATCTAATTCCGCTGGTGAACGGAATACGTAGCCTAGATCCTGAACTCGCCCAATTATGGAAAAGAGAGTTTCCCTGATCTCTTGATTGTCCTGATCATAAACAGCTTTCATCCCATCCCGGCTTGCGAGGGCTCTCACCAATATCTGTTGCAATGAACCATTCGAGTCCATCCGGGCGAGCCTCCGTAAGTCATCTCGGAGATTACGCACCTCGTCAGCTTCCTCGCGATGTCCATTTAAGACAGCATGGTTTATTGTTTCATCGCTCACGCTGGCAATGTCTTCCAAGAGTCCGCGAATTGGCTGGCGAAGGGGGGAACTGTAATCAGCCGAAGCCGGTTGGGGTTGTTGGGAAGCTACAATTCCAAAGTGATGAAATATCTGATAAATCGCCGCATACTGGACCACACGAACGAGATTAGGGTCACTGAGCCCGGAGTAATAGGAATATGCGGTATCTTCAGCGCTCTGCACATCCGGGCGGCCCTTTGCCAGGTAGTCGACCGGCAGCGAGCCGGTTTTGTTTAGCGCATATAATTCATAGGGGCCCATCTGCACTACATATCCGGTCCCTTTGGTGTTCCAGTTGTAAGTCAGCTCATTCGTCTTAAGCAACTTCATAATACCGTCATCGAAGGGATAGGACGGTGGATCGGGATATCGAAAGTTGACGTAGTGAATCTGACCATGTTCGCTCCATCCCTTCAAGAGCTGATCGGTTATATTAAGCAGGCTGCCGTACTCGGTGTCTATTAACCGTGGGCTGAGGTAGATTGGAGCCCAGTCCATACGATTCTGTATGTCATATCGACCTGCAAGAGGATTCCTTCTCTCATAACTTTGAGAGAGCTCATCTTCCCGTGCAGAGGCAAGGAGAAGGATGGTTTCATTGCGTAGTGGGGGTAACTGAGCGACAGGCGTTGTCCGTTCTCGCCCTACGATTACGAGTTGATCAGACGAAGAGACAGCTCCGAGAATGAGGTCGGAGTCGAGGGCAAATTCCCGAGCCTCGGTGGCGAAATTCTCGAGGGGCGTGTTCCTTGGGAACGACCAGAGCACGAGCCCCGGCTCAGTGCTAAGAAAAACTCCATTCTTGTGTTTGTCGAGAATGGATGCACAGTTTAACTGACCACTGCCGAAGAGCGGGGAGAAACGAGTGGCGGGCGCTTTGTGCTGAGCGTGCCAGTTGGCGACTGAGCCCACCAGAATCACGAGTGCGATCGTCGCCAGTACCCCTCCTTGCACAGGGTGCGAACTCTTGAAGCGCCGGAAGGCGACGAAAGCGGAGAGAAGTCCTATGAGCGCCAGCGTGATGAGTCCTGAGGCATCGATCATCATCCCGACTGCGACGGCTAATAGGATGAATCCAAGTATGAATCTCTTATTGGCAAAGCAGGCGACCGCAAAGCATAGCAGCACGAACGCCACAACAAACTTGACAATAATGGAGCCCCAGGGCACCTGCTTTGTTTCGCCGAAAACCCATGCACGCAGGTCACCGGAAGTGACGTGTAGATTGAGCTTTTCGGCGTGTACCTGGGTTGGATTTGCAGGTATCGGCGTGACGTACGCCTTATACGAGGTGCCGAAGAGGAGCTGCTGAAGATGATCTACCACTTCGCGCAACTGTTGCGGGTCGAGCGGCGGCAGGTCTACAACTACATCGGCCACCCATCCGTCAACTCCAATGCGCTCTGCTCTAACCGTTGCATGACTCAAAGCCGGATCAAGGTCCCTGATCTGCTGGAGCATGACCGAAGGTGGCGGCTCAGAGATGATGAGAGTGCGGTGATCATCAGACAGGGCAATTGTTTGAATGTGGTACGGATAAGCAGCGCGGAAGTGCTCCCAGTCTTGAGCTTGCAATGATAACCCTTCGATCGCGAAGAGCACCACGAAAAGAAATACAAACTGACGTACAAGCCTCATAACCCCTCCTTAGGCCGCACCCAGGTTCTGGTTGGCGTATCCCCATCGGGCGCGGAAACAGCCTTTGCCTTGCGGAGGGCCTGGGTAGCTGCCTGCTATGCGTTCGGAATATGCAAGCTCCATGCCAAAGATTCACCGCGATCCGAAGGGTCTCCCGTCTGTACTTCGCCCCTGTTTTTCAATCAAATACAGCCGTGTGCGTATCCGTAGATCAAGCTCTGTGCGGCGCGTTCGGTATCTGATCGGATACCCGCGGGTAACCGCCAGGGTCCCTGGCTGGACAAGCAGTCTCTTGGCGAGCCATTTCTCATCTCGCACAAGGACATGCCGAGGGATCCTATGCAAATCTCGTAAAAATGAACAGGGCTCATTGTGTTTTCCAGGGATTAGAGAATTAGAGATTAGCAAACAGGGATGCGAGTAAAGACAGCAGTTGACCCTAGCTCTCCTGAAACAGAATTAGGCCACGGCTGAAGAGGGTTCGAGTGTGACTCTGTGGCCGAGTCGAGTCAGACGTTTGACCAGATATAGCGTCAGCTTTTCGTGGTTGAGTTGGTCGAAATAGTGCACTCCCAAGTCCTCGAAATGACATTTGCGCTGGAGCAGATAGTAGCAAACCACAAGCAGAGCGTGGCTGACGGCGACGATCGCTCGCTTCCGCCCACGGTGGGCAGCAATGCGTTGAAAGTAGGCGGCGAAGTAGCTGTTCTTGCAGCGGGAGGAACACCAGGCGCTCTGGCACAGTTTCTGCCGGAGCCATCGGCTGCCTTTTCGCGTCTTGCCACTGAGGCGCTTGCCTCCGCTTTCGTTGTTTCCAGGACAAACTCCTGCCCAGGAGGCTAGGTGGTTGGCCGAAGGAAACTGGTTCATATTGATTCCGATTTCAGCGATCACCGCCCAAGCCGTAGTCCGGTCGAAACCTGGGATCTCTGCCAGCAGGGAGACGGCTTCTTCAAAGGGCGCATTCTGTTTTTCCATTTCTGCTTCCAGTTGCGCAATCTGGGCATCAATGAAATCAACCCGCGCCAGCTGTTGTTGCAAACGAAAACGATGTATGGTGCGCACTCGTCCCCGTAGTGCCTCCACCAATTGAGGGATCTTGAGACGCAATTGTCCCTGGGCCAAATCCGCCAACCCTTGCGGGTCTTGGTTGCCTGCAATCATGGCCGTAAGCATGGCCCGGCCACTCTTTCCCAGGACATCGCTGGCCACGGACCCCAATTTGATGTTGGCGTCCTCCAGGATCTTTTGGATGCGGTTCTTCAGGCGGGATCGCTCGGCCACCAGACTGGTACGATCCCGGCTGAGTTCGCGCAAATCTCGCAGCACCGTGTCAGGCACGAAGCTCGGCTTCAGCAGTCCGTGCTGCATCAACTGAGCAATCCACTCACTGTCCTTTACGTCCGTCTTTCGTCCCGGTACGTTCTTGATATGTGTGGCATTGGCCAGCAGCAGCTCAAACCGTCCTTCTAAAAGATTCCAGATCGGTCGCCAGTAAACGCCAGTGGATTCCATCGCCACATGAGTAATGCCCAATTCTTGCAACCAGTCCCCACAACGCAAAATCTCGGCAGTCGTGGTGCCGAACTCGCGTATTTGCTTTTGCTCCTTTCGCCCCGACTCACGGATGAGGACACAAACCGTGATGCTTTTCTTGTGAATGTCGATTCCGCTGCAGTGTGGATACAACACGTCCATGCTTCTCTCTCCTCTGCAGTAGCGGAAGAGACACCTGAATCACAATAGTCTCTCCTACGTGCTCCGCATCCAGGATGCGAGCTACAGTTCGTTGTTCATAACGGTGTCCGGGTTAAACTAAGTCCGCGGGTTCTGGTGACTCCACTGCTAGACAACCTCTCCAACCGCTACTGCAGCTCCGAACGATAGACCCCCTTAGGCCGCCCGCACAAGCCACCATCTCTCCTCGTTTCATGGTTCGTTGTGCCAGAAGGGCATGAAAAACTAAGCTAGTTCTAAAACGTGAAAAGCGCACTGCCATACTCGTAAAATTATGCTCGACAACTGCCATCAACTCCACTGCATGCTGCTGCTGCGGAAACGCATGCAGGAACCCCGAGCTATACTGCTCGGCGCGATCGCAAACGGCAGCCAAGGGAGCGAGAATATTCTCACTTTACAAAAATGTCTACGCTCATTGACGGACTTTCCGACGGCAAGCTCAGTCGCGGAGGAATCACTGCTCGGCGAATAATCAAGAAGTGCAAGTACCAGCGTTAAAGCTCCTACGCAGGAAACGGATGCCAGCAGGGACTATTCATCCCGGCCGATTTTCGTAAGATCCATGATCCTGCCTGCGGTTGAACACGAGATCGGCAACATCGGTGCGGCAGCGTACTTTGGAGCGGTAACGGTCCGGATTGGACTGTGCCCTATAACAGAAGAAGCGGCGATGGGTGGTTTCTCAGGCGTGCGGTCGCTCGCTCCCGTATCACTGGCAAACCGGAATGTAAGCCGAAGGTGAGCACACCGGCTGAAATTGATTTATGAGATAGGTTCTAGATAAAACTTGATGGGCTTGGATCCTTCTCGCGGTGTGCCTTGACATTCCGGGTTTTCGCGTTTGGGGGCGCCGATCGTCATTACGCGTTACCACGAGGCAAGTCCCACTGCGAATGACGGTGCGCCAGGCCTAAATGCCAGAAGTCAATTGGCCGCTGACATTTACCTGAACTTATAAGTTGCGCCGAGAGCGATACCCTGTATCGATGCGTTGAATACATTTTCGTTGTTGCCATAGTGAGCGGTGAGGGATCGCCAGCCCCCTTGTAACGATAATTTCGGCTTGATTTGATAACTCAGGAGACCAGCTACCCTGGTAGTCCAGGGTTGCACCGCCCTCCCCGGCATCGCCGAGTACGTCGACGGATGCCTTGGAGCCAAGAGGAAAACTGAATCTGCCGCCCAAGACGAAATCTGTCCAGGTTAGCCCCTTGTAAAGGTTATTGCCGTTAATTATCGGTACCAGATCGAGCGTCGTTCCCGCATGCCAGATGCGGGGCCCCGGCGGTACCGAAAATCTTGACCTTAGGATTATTCACCAGCAGGTAGTTGACTTTGGGGGTGACGATGCTCATGTTGAGTGTGGCCCGCACAGAATAATCAGGTACAAACGGAATCGCTCTACTGTCTCTGAGCCTCATCCAGATGAAATCGACAGGCGCCGAAAAGCGATTGTAGGTAGGTGTGAACACACCCAGGAATCCACCTCTGAAATTCGAAAAGATATCGCCTGCGGTTACGTGGACGCTCGCGTCGAATCCGCGAATACCTACCGTTCCATGTATTCCCGGAATCCAGATATACCCAGTGCCGTAGAAGTGCCATTTCGAATCAGACAGGTCGGAGCTTGCGAATAAGGTGCCGGACGGCGTCTGCGGAGCAGTTGCTTTTTGCGGCGCGGAAGTGCTCTCTGTCTGGTCAGGCGAGACAAGATCGGCGGATTGTTGAGCCATCGCAGACGCGCACAGCGCTAGGATCAGCGAACCTAATTCATCATTTCTCCTTTTCGCTCCGGGGACGTCACTCGTCCTAGGTGCCGGCAATACCCTTGTTCTGCAATACCCGCACTACGACGCGCCGGTTTTCAGCCTGTCCCTCCGCCGTTGTGTCAGGAGCTACCTGCCTGCTGGTGCCCATCGCGCCAGGAGCAAGGACGTTTGTTAAAGGAATGCCGCAACTCTGTTCCAGGAAATCGGTGACGTTGGCCGCACGCTCCTGGCTCAGCTTCTGGTTCAAGGCTGCCGAGCCCACGGCGGATGCGTAGCCCTTTACCTGAATCACATAGCCGGTGACCGTCTTCGCCTTCTGGCACAGCGCCAGCAATTGAGGCTGATACTGCGGGTCAACCGCGACCTTGCCGTTTCCGAATAAGACCGTGGCCTCGTCCCAGATGTTGTAGTCACCCAGCTCGCCAAAACGCTTGTTAACCGCCGCGATGGCCGCCTTGTTCGCCGCAATCTTCGCCGCGTCAGCCGCTTCCGCTGCCTGCTCCTGCTGAAGTTTGGCCTGCTGCACCTCGAGCTGCTCTTGCTGCTGCGCCAGTTGCTGCTGCTGCTCCTGCTGCTGCTGCTCCACAGGGGCCACGCCCGCTTGAATGTCGGTAGCGGTTTGCAGATTCTTGCCATTGAACGTAACCCTGTCCGCCACCAACTGGTTCTGGGCGTTGTAGCTTCCCTGCACCTGGACCTGAAGCCCAGGCACCAGAACGGTCACGCCCATCTGTTTCCTGCGAGCATGGAAGACGCCCGATACATCTTCCACTTCGGTGCCGTCGTTGAGAACGACGACCACGTTTCCCATGTCCTGAGTCTGGACAGTCATGGAGGGCCCGTTGCGTCCATTGATCACACCCTGGATCTTGTTCTGCGCCGCGGCAATACCCGAAAGCAGCAGAACCATTGCCAATGACGCTGCCGTGAGTAATACGATTCTCGTAATCTTTGTTTCCTTCATCATCGTGCTCCCTTGTAGTTGCCTCGTGGTGGTCTTGGCCATTCACTATTGCTCGAAAGCGAAGATCCGCGTCCAGTCGTTCTTCATACTGATAACGGTCCAGCCTTTCGAGCTACCTTCGTCATAGAGCGCCGGGTGAAAGTGCCGACCTTGGTGTCGGGGAGGCCCTGGGTCGGTCCGTTGGCATATTCACGCTGCGCGTCGTCGTGCAATACGAGCATGGCGAGCCTCTCGCCGTCGCCCGCCCTTTGTGTATTCCAGCATCTGCCGGTCGCCCGTTGAATTGCCGAAAGCTGCATAAGGCTGGCGTCCGATCATCAGGTGGATACCTTCCGGTTTGCCGGCGTTATTGTCGTTCAGGAGCAACTTCGGCTCCTTGGTAAGAAACGGGTGGCCGCTCTTGTCGTAGCCGTAGGTTGTACCACCGACGGTACCGACGACCTGCTCAGGTGGAATGCCATAAACTTCTTCGGCGTATACCCGGACGAAATCCTGACCGCCTCCAGTAACGATGTAGGTCTTATAGCCATTGGCGCGCAGATACGTTAGCAGCTCAATCATCGGCAGATAGGTGAGCTCTGTGTACAGCCTTTTCCAGCGCGGATCGCGGGCTGTTCCGAGCCACTCTTTGGCCTGAGCTCCGAAGTCGTCGACACTCATGCCGGTGAGTGTGGCAGCGAGAATCTTGAAGAGGTCGTCCATCGGCAGCTTCGCGATGGCTCCGCGGTTGTCCGCCAATACTGTCTTGAAAGGCTCAACGCTGGCGAGCTCCGGTTTCGCCTTCACAACTGTGGGTACCCGACCGAAGCAATAAACCACCTGACTGTACAT
>CAYVSQ010000350.1:0-3248 GCA_964453815.1 uncultured Acidobacteriaceae bacterium
GCAGGAGCATACAGCTTGGCTGCCTGCAAGGCTATATCGATGTAGCTCTTGCCCAGCACTTGGTAGAACGGGCCGTGCGAGAGGCAGTCGGACTGCGTGGGATCGAGCGGCTCGTTCACTACATCCCAGACATAGACCTTGTCTCCAAAGTGCTGCACTTCGTTCTGGATGTGCTCCTGTATGTTGGCGGTGACTAAGGCCTGGTTAACGGCTGAATTGGTTCCGTCGCCAAAGGCGTAGGTGGGCGTCTGCGCGCCGGTTGCCCACACCAGGTTATGTCCGCGCACTTTCATGTTGTTGCAGACGGCGAGGCCAACTTCACTGTCGGCGTTGTCGTAGGTGAACGTACCCTTGGTGTTCTCGACCGAGCTCCATTTCATGTCGTTGCCGGAAACGATGCTGTCGAAATGCATGGTCAGCAGCTGCGCATGAGGCCCGGACAGGTCGCTGGTATCAACCTCAGCCCCGACGGGGAAGAAATCGGCGAGCGTCTTGTAGATCGAAGGAATATCGGTCTGGATGGTGGGCGGAGCGACATAGGTGAGCTGGAAGTCGTCGATGTAGAACGAGACCAGATCATTGCCGGACGACGGGAAGGTCTGCAAGTAAAGGAAGGCGGCTCCCGGATCGTAGGCGCTCGACATGTTGTAGCCGTTCACGCTGATCTGGTGCCAGTTGCCGTCGGCGGGCACGGTGACGCCCGGGAATGAAGTTATGCCCGGGAAGCTGGTGTTGCCATTGAGCGTGACCTGCAGACTCATGTTGATGATATGGCTTGAACCATCGGTGGGAAGTAACTTGACCCATACGCTGAGGTTGTACTTCGAACCGTTGTACATCTTGTTGCTGACGTTGATCTGCGGTCCGTCAAAGTTAGCGGTGCGTCCCGTGGTCAGGAGGCTGTGCGTACCGCTGTGAGCCGCGTCGGTCGAATTAGCAACCGTGGAGCTGCCAGTACGCGAGCTCCAGCCATCCAGGCCGCCATCTTCGAAGGTGCTGGTGATTCCGGTATTGTCCTGCTGGCTTGGATCCGGCGGAGGCGGCGCGATCTCACTGATGACGACATCGCCGATGTAGAAGGAAGTGGTCGCGCTGCTGGACTGAAAGTAGAGGATCAGACTGGTGGGCGGTCCAGGAATGTTACTGAAGCTGAATGTGCCCTGCACCTTCGTCCAGGCGGTACTCGAGAGGGTGCCGGAGGTTGCGACGTTGTTGAAGGCTCCCGGTGTGGCGCAGTCGGCCGTTTTCGTTGAGATGGTCGCAGTCGGGTTCGTGCTGTCGGGAGATGCGAGCAGGACGTACGCGCTGACCTGGTAGGTTGCGCCGGCAACGATGTTGGGCACACTCAGCAGATCAAGGCTCGGTCCCATGAAAGTGGCTGTCCGGTTGGTGACGAGAAGACTGCGCGTATCGCCATTAGGGTCGGGGACTGGCGGCGCGGCATTGGTCAATGTCGGCGAGCCGAAGGGGGTCCAGCCATCAACGCCGCCATCGGCGAAGGTGTAGGAGGCAATCGGCGTCCCGCCCGGCGGCGGCGCTGTCTCGGTGATCACGACAGTGTCGAGATAGAAGGACTGCGCGGTGGTCGCGCCGACCAGTTGAGCGTAAAGGGTCAGGCCTGTAGCCGTGGTGGGGACGGTATAGCTGCCACCGATCTGCGTCCAACCGGAATCAGTTACGGCGACCTGGAAAGGACCGACTGTGTCGAAGCAGGTGCCGCCGGAGCAGCTGGGATCGGTGCGCTTGATGGTGAAGTTCGCGTTAGTTGCGCTTTCACCGGGCGTCAGCTGGAGAAAGCCGGTGATGGTGTACGTTGCCCCGGGCAGCAAGGTGCCTGTCATCAGGATGGAAGGGCCGCCGGCGCCACCGGAGCCGGTTGTGGTAAGGAGACTGAACGAGCCTGTGTCCGCGGCGGCGTTCGTGGCGACAGGAGTGCTTGCGCCATTAAACGAAGTCCATCCATCGGCGGTTCCATCCTCGAAGCTGTACGTCGCAACCGTTTGCGCGCTCAGCTGACCGGCGAAGAGAAGTGCGAAAGCAAAAATGACGCACAGGACATGAGTCACACGATTCCGCGACAGGCGTGGAGTATAGTTTGCGACTGAAACAAACATCGTGGTTTCTCCCTTATTCAGACTGCTACCCGGGGCAGTCCGTCGCGCGGACTAGTGGGCCGCCGTGCACAAACGCCCTAAGTAATTCGATTTACTAATGCGCGCGGAGTATATTCAGCGGCTCGATAAATTGTCAAGTTGCAATTTGGTTGGGCACCCAGCCTGAGCCTTCAGCCAACGCTAGGATTATGGATGGCCGCCGGCCACTTTTTCCGTCAGGTCGAGGCGTGTCTTCCACGGATCGGGGCCGGCAACGGCTCCGGCTCGGCTCAACCAGAGCCGATCGAATGCAACCGCCATGCCTACCGGTCTTAGCGTCGTTGGTGTGGTTCGGATCATAAGCTGCGTATACGCGTAGCTGATTAAAGCCGAATGGGGCCATCACCTGAGGCATGGTTTGCGCCAAAGTGATTCCCATATCGCGGTTCGTCGCACCCGCGATCACTGGAATTTTCATCTGGTGCCTGAAACGCAGTCGCTGTGGTCTCAACGATCACCTGGCCATCGATCATCGGTCCCACGTAAGTGCGAAAGGCCTGAAAAAGGCTCATCATGTTGAGCCTGTCGAGAATGGCGTCCGGGGGCAGCTTGCGCAGGGCGTCGAGAGCCGCGCTGTCTGTCCCGGAAATTCCATTCGATTTTGCAAAGGCCAATCCCGCGGATTCGCCGGTCGGCTTGCTCAGGAAGCCGGCCTTGCCCATCAACTGTGGAAGTCCTGCGGTAGAGTCTCGCGCCGGGGCGGACTCGATAATAGCCTGCTGAAACTACTTCGATTGCCGAAATGACTGGGTTATACTCACTAGCGGTTTATGTTGCAAGTTATCAGGAGATTAAATGAAACCGTTTTCACGCCGAGATGTTTTGAAGGGAGGCTTGTTGGCGCCAGCTGCCGTAGCAATGGCGGCCAACAGAATTGGTCCGATTGGCATGGCAATCCAGGCAGCGGGAGAGAGTCCGAGGCCGGCTCCGGCAAGCGCCGCACACGCATCTGCAATGCCAGGCGCTGGCCGCGAACGTCTTCTCCTGGATTTTGGCTGGCGCTTCCACTTCGGAAATGCCGACGATCCGGCTAAGGACTTCGGATTCGGGAGTGGAAGGACGGGCAACTTCCAGAAGACGGGGAATTTCCTTCCT
>CAYVSQ010000351.1:0-9969 GCA_964453815.1 uncultured Acidobacteriaceae bacterium
CGTGAAACTCGGATTTCTACGCAGTTGTCGCGCGGCGAAGCGCAGGTCAGAGAGAAACATTCTGACCATGTTTTCCCATCCAAACGAGCGCACCTGCTCTTCGACTACGTTCGGGTTTCCGAATTCCAGACGCGCTGCACGGCGAGCATCCTCTTCACATAGACCGCGCTCCCTATATGCTGCGATTGCTTCTTCGAAGTAATGCCGGACCTCGTCATCGATCTCTCTGTCCTGCTCGCTTCGATGCAGCAGTCCTCGGAAGCCCCGAGTGACCTGGCGCCAGAATGACACCCTAAGCCTCCTGCCGGAGAAGCCGTGCAACTGCCGAAGCGCGACGGGTCCACTCCGCTGTTTCGATATCCAATTGTTTTCTGCCGGTGCGTGTGAGGGTGTAGAACTTCGCACGACGTGAGTTTTCGGTGTTGCGCCACTCAGAGTCCAGCCAGCCCGCGCGCTCCAGACGCTGCAGCGCAGTCAGTAGAGAGCCGGGGTTGACCTTGAAAACGCCGCGGGCAACCTGCTCAACACGGCGGGCAATACCGAAGCCGTGCATAGGTTCGAGGCTCAGAGTTTTCAGGATTAGCAGGTCGAGCGTGCCTTGGATGACATCCGTGCTCTGCTCACTCATAGAGAGCAGGCTAATACCATCTCATCTTGATTGTCAAGATATGACAATCATATTAACCCTGGAGGCTAAAGTGCGGGAGCCATCGAGCGGGCTCCCGCATCGTTAACATGTTTCAGGAATTGGGCGTGGAATGCTTGCCCGGCTTGACTTCGATTTCGTCCACCACCTGCTGAACGTTCGGGACCGCTTTGGCGAGTTTTGCCGCTTCCCTCTTCTGTGCTTCAGTCTTCACTGATCCTTTGAGTACAAGCGTGCCATTCTTTGCGGAGTAGTCGATGCTCTGATCGTCCAGGTTCTTGTTGCTTTTGATGGACGCCTTATAGTTGTCTTCAATCGCGCTGTCGAGGTTGGAATCGACTGCTTTCGCCTGGCTCTCGGCGCCTGGAGGCCTTACGCCGATTTCATCCGCGATGGTGTAGTCGGGCGCGGCCTGCCTGGCAAGAGTTTCGGCCTGCGATTTCTGATCCTGCGAATCGACATTGCCGGTGAGGGTCATCACACCTTTGTCCTGGTCCTGCGAGACGCTCACATCTTTGAGGTTGTTGCCGTTGAGAGAATTAGTGACGGCCGATTTCTCGTCCGGATGAGCAGGTTTGTTCTGACATCCTGTGATGGCCAAGGCTGATGCAAAAAGAATGGCGGATCCAATGACAAATTGCTTCCGCTGACGCTGCGTGGGTTCCATGTTTGCTGCTCCTTGGGGAAACTGCGATCAACTTCATGAAGTGGGATGCATGACTCGACGCACTGATCGCACACGAGGAAGCAAAGAAAAATACTTTGTCTGTAAGCAACTTTTTACGAGGATTGCGCATGGGGCTCATCCACGCAAGGGTATTCATTTGCAGCAGCGTATATTCAGAGCGAGGTCCTGCCCACCGATAGCGGCTACTGCGGTCAAACTGACGGTGTTGGCTCGCAGCGTGTATCTCTCCTTGGCGATCTGGATGCGGAGATATCGGACAATTACTTCGACCTACTGCCGAACGAGCCTGCGGAGATCGTGGTGAAGATGCAGGCTCCGATCGATTCGATTTGACAGAAGCTCGGGGTAATGTTTTTGGTGGATGCTAGGCCGGATAGCTTTTGGATACTTCCTTTCCATTCAAGCCATTACTAAGCGAGTACGGGAGGTGTCTGGAGGGTTGCCTTTTTCGAATCGCCAAAGTAGTAGAATTGCGGTCCGAGCAATGGCACAAGATGAGAACGTACTGAGTTTCCATGGCAGAGGTCTTCATTTCGTATTCCCGCAGGGACAAGGACTTCGTGCGCCGGCTCGGCGATGGACTCGTCGCCCACAACCGTGAAGCCTGGGTCGACTGGAAGGACATCCCGCTTACCTCCGAATGGCAGCAGGAAATCCTGCGCAACATCGAAACAGCGGACAATTTCATCTTCATTATCAGCCCTGACTCGGTTGCTTCTATCCCCTGCAAACAAGAGATCGAGCATGCGGCGGCCAACAACAAGAAGATGCTTCCGCTCTTCTTCCGGCCGGTACCAGACGACTCGGTCCCCGAAACGTTGAGCCGGTTTCAAAGGCTGGACTTCGATGACCCGCAGCAGTTTGACGCAAAATTCGCAGCTCTGATCGCGGCGCTCGATACCGACCTGCCCTGGACCCAGGCACACACTCGCCTGCTGACCCGCGCCAAAGAGTGGGAGCGGATGAACAGTGACAGCAGCTTCCTTCTCCGCGGCAAAGACCTGCGCGAGGCCGAGCAGTGGATCGCCAAAAGCTCTGACCGGGAACCTAAGCCGACCACGTTGCAGTCCCAATACATTCTTGCCAGTCGACAGGCCGCCACCAGGACCCAGCGAATCATCATCGGGGCAGTCGCCGTGGCGTTCCTGGTCGCCGTCGGCCTGGCAATCTACGCGTTCCTGCAGAAGAACGTTGCGGAGCGCCAAACCCAGCTGGCGAAAACCAATGAGGTGGAAGCGACGAAGCAAAGGAACGCCGCCGATGTTAGCGCCAAGGAGGCAACGCTGCAGAAAGATACTGCCGTACAGAATGAAGCAGAGGCCGTGCGGCAAAAAGGCATCGCTCAGGACGAAACGGCGAAGGCAGTTCTTCAGGCAAAGATCACCAACGCCAGGAGGATGGCCACCGAGTCACTCTATCGATTCGGTTACGACACTGACGATCTGGCTGTGAGCGGAACGCTCGCTCTCGAATCTCTTGAGGCCTACCCCACTGCGGACGGCATGAAGGCTCTCTCGCAGGTGTTACGGCTCATTCCTGCCGCACCGAAGATCATTCCCAATGCCCATCACGGGATCGTCAATTCACTGGCTTTCAGCCGCGATGGACGCTGGATGGCATCCGGCGGTGACCAGGTCATTTTATGGGACGTTTCCGCTCAGATAAAGCAGCGCGGCCTGGAATCTCCGCGACCCATCCCACTGCGCGCGCCCATCAGAGCTTTGGCATTCAGCTACGATGGCCGCTGGCTGGCGGCCGGTTCGGATGGCGCCGTCGGGATATGGGACGTGCAAACGGGCAAGCCCGCAGTTGTAATTCCTCATGGCTACGTGGTGAGGTCGATCACCTTCAGTCCGGATGGGCAGTACCTGGCGACGACTACCTATGGCGAAGGTACTGGGCGCGGTGCGCGTCTCTTTCAAAAAGCTTCGCAACAATGGCAGGAATTGACATTTCCCCCGGGTGAGGGCCCGACTGTCAGCGTCCAGTTTATGAAGAATGGAGCTTTGGCCATCGCGGACAAGTCCGGAGTCTGGATCACTCAGCCTGGCTCCTCCGATGGCAATAAATACAAGTACAGTGACGCAGGTTCCTGCTATGCCCTCAGCCTCAGTACGGATGGATCCACCCTCGCCGCTCTTTGTGGGAAAGGAATCGCCACAGCGAAACTCGGTGACAACGGTTATGAATTTACTGGCAATCTGATTCCTGTAACAAATCACAATCGAGGTATCGACGAGTTCAGGATCTCGGCAAGTCCGTCCGGAGATTTCATCACCGTCGACGACATCATCTACTCTGTTCGCCCAGGTACCCAGAATCTGCTCTTGGCCATCGGCTCATCCTGTTGCGGTTCCGTCGCGTTTCGCCCTGACGGCAAAGTTGTTGCCGCGGGTCTTAACGACGGCTCGATAGCGCTCTGGCCTACCGCGCAAGGCAACCAGTCCGTACCGGTCCCGGCTTTGACTGAGAAGCGCGGAGGACTGAGCGTAAGTCCGGATGAGACCCTGCTGGCAACCGTGGGAGAAGGTGGATCTCTCAGGCTTTTCGATATTTCTGAGTTGCGTCAAATCCGCCGACTGAAGGAGGCGAGTATCACCCCCGGCCTGAATGGCGTCTGCTTTAGCCCCGATGGCCGTCTTCTGGTCGTGACTGGTCAGGATCATCTCTACTTTGTCGAGACTCGCACCTTGAAAACCGTCGCTGACTACAGCGCATCCGGTGAGCCGGTCATAACTTTTTCTGGAGACGGTCGCACATTGGTCGTGCTCGACAACCATTCAATTAGGACCTTCGATATGGGTAGCAAACGACAGAAGATTCTCATCGAAGGACGATTTCAGGAATTCAGGCTGAGTCCGAATGGGAACTATTTAGCCGCGCGGTCGCAGTCCAACCCGCGAGGACTCCATCACTATATCCAGACTCAACGTATGTGGGAACTTGCCACTGGTGCGGAAGTGGCCTGGGAAGAAAGGGGACGGGAAGTCTCGGACGACCCCGCGGAACGTCCACCGCAAGGCGGTCCGCAACGGCTGATCAAAGATTCCCTCATGTGGCCCACTTCAGTCGACAGCCGTCGCATCAGCCCTGATGGAATCTGGCGCATCGAGTTCGATCAGTATTCTCCAACTCTGGTTCTCGAGGAAGCCGACAGCAAGCGCCCAATCGCGAGTTTCGAGCACGAAAGCGAACTGACCGATGCGGCTTTCAGCCCAAGGGGGCGCTGGCTCGCTACTTCCAGTCAAGACGGCTCAGTTCGTCTGTGGCCGCTCCAGGTGAGTGACCTTGCCACTCAGGCCTGCAAGCTTCTGCCGCGTAACCTGACGCCCGATGATTGGAAGACTTTGAAGATGGATGGACCTTATCGCAAGACCTGCCCCAACCTGCCGTAGTTCAGCATGGCTTGTCCTAGAGGATTTGGCTCGCGCAACTTATGGAGAGACCTGAACCTCTGCTCGCCCAGTAAAGACAGCAACCATGGGTCAACGCCGTTTGCGGCGGAATAACAACATGCCCAGAACGATCCCCCCGAGCACAGCTCCAGCTAGTTTCTTTCGGCTGGTGATGGGAATGAAGCGGGTGGGCTGGTCGCTGATCTCGATGACGCCCACAGGAATGGTGCGCACACCCGCGCCGCCTCCTCCACCTTCACCCTGTGCGCTCGCATTGCCTACGCCGCCGGTACCTGCTCCTGCGCCGAATCCATACACGATCTTTGCAACGGGGATGACCGTTTTTCCCTGCGCGGTGATCGGTTCGCCGTAGATGGTCTTTACGCCGGCTTGGCCGAGAATGCTTTCTCTCAGCGATTGTAGAAGAGCGACACTGCCCATGGGAGAACTCCTTGGAGGAACCATTATCCATCATGTGCCGCAAGTGTGCACGCGGTGAGCTGTCCTGCCTCACTTTTTGCAAAAAAAGACGGCCCGACCACAGTGGCCGGGCCGATGGGTAGGCAATGCAACTTGTTAGCGACCGAGGCCGGTTGCCAGTGTCTTCACCATAGTGCCGTTGGCGTCGTCGTCCTTGACGGCCCAGACAAACGCGCCGCCCAAGCCTCCGGGAACGCGGAAGTCGACATAGAGAGCCTTGAGAAAGGCGGTATCCGGGTCGTCGTAGGTGTAGAAGGTCTGGCTGGTGGGGTTGTAGAGAGATACGGCAATCCTGCTCGGATCGAAGTAGCTCTTATAGCCGTTGGCGGTCAGGGTTGAAAGTGTGGCATAGGTGGCCGTGCCGGGAGTCAACAGCGTGTCGCATCCAGGGGTGTTGCCGCTGAGATCGGTGCACGGACCCGTTCCATTGGAGAGCAGAACCGCCGAAGGTCCGGTAGAGTTCTGGTAAAGGCCGTGATTGGTCTTCGGAACGCCCGTCCAGCCAGCGGCGTAGAGGGGCACTCCCATGACGTACTTCTGCGGAGGCACGCCGGCCTTCAGATAAGCGGTGACTGTGTCTTCAATGTCAAGGTGCTGACCGAAGGCCGGGTCCAGCGGGGAATCGAACAATGGGGAAGCGTCGTTCGTCGTGCTTTCCCAGGTTCCAGCATAGTTGTAGCCATCGATGGTGATGAAATCCACCTGTTTGGCCGCATTTTTGAGGTCGATGTTGGTGTAGTTCTGTGCGCCGGCCGGTCCATCGAAGCTGAGGATGTACTGCTTACCGGTTTGCGCGCTCAAGGCATTCAACTGGTTGCGAAACTCCTGCAGAAGGAGCGTGAAGTTCTGCTTGTCGGTGGCGGCGGGAAATTCCCAGTCGATGTTAAAGCCATCGAACAGGCCGGGGGCGGTGATGTTGCCGTTCCAGTCGCTGCCCACATTTCCAACAACGAACATGTTGATGCAGGACGAGACCAGAGCCTGACGGCCAGCCTGCGTGCTGGCGGCGGTTGAAAAGGCCTGGGCTTCGGCAGCGCTGGCACCGCCCAGAGAGATCACCGTTTTCAGTTTGGGATGAAGCTGCTTGAGCTTGAGGATCTCGGCGAAGTTGCCGTAGAGCGGCCAGGAGTCAGCAATGCCGCCTACAGGTGGAAGGTTGTTGTCTTCAAAATCGGCCCATGCATCGGCAATGACACAGGTGTTCGAAGAAGGGTCTGAGGCGCTCGCCGAGACATCTCCGAACGCATAGATAAGGTGGGATAGCTTCGCGGCTGAGCCGTTGCTTTCCAGATTGGCCAGATTGTAATTCGCGTAGTAGATACTCCATTCTTCGAAGAACCCAGCCAGAATCTTGCCCTGGCTATTATTGTTTTGGGCAAACGCGGGAGCACCGCAGGGGACGAGTGCGAACATGCTTGCAAGCAGAGCCAGAGAAACGCGCAGAGAGAACCTTTTTGTCATTAGGGATGCCTTTCAGGGTGAAGATAGAGTCTGGCGCAGTATAGACCTCTATACGTATCAATGTCTGCATCGATTTTTTTCCTCCGATTCGGGAGGTTAAAATAGGGCAGAGGCGCGACTTTCCGGCCGGTTCGGGTGTCAGTGGTAACCAGAAGGAGCATTCCCCATGTCTCTGACTCGCCGGGTATTTATGAAGAGTGGCGCGATGGCGGTGGTCGGCGCCTCCGCGGTCCCCTCATTCCTTACGCGCAGCGTGCTGGCGCAGGCGACCACAGCGCAGCTTCAGGGGAAGAAACTGGTCGTCATCTTCCAGCGCGGCGCGGCCGATGGGTTGAATATCGTCGTTCCTCACCGGGAGAAGACGTATTACGAGCAACGCCCGACGATCGCGATTCCGCAGAATCAGGTGATCGATCTCGATGGATTCTTCGGCTTGCACCCCTCGATGCAGTCGCTTAAGCCGCTCTGGGACCAGGGACATCTGGCGATGGTACATGCGTGCGGGTCTCCCGACCCAACGCGATCACACTTCGACGCGCAGGATTTTATGGAGTCGGGAACGCCCGGACTCGCGGCCACTCCGGACGGCTGGCTGAACCGGGCGTTGGCAGCCGAGGATGCCGCAAACCCGAGGCATGGAAAATCAGCTTTTCGCGCGGTCGCGCTAGGTACGCAGCTTCCGCGGACGCTGGAGGGCAAGGTTCCGGCGGTGGCCATCGGCAACCTGAAGGACTTTAACGTCGGAGGGCAGAATCCGGCGGCGGCTCCGCTCTCGAACAGCTTTCAGGCGATGTACGACGAGTCGGTCAACGCGGTGCTGCATGGGACGGCAACCGAGACCTTCGAGGCGGTGAAGATGCTGAAGGGGACCGATTCAGGAAAATACACGCCGGCGCCGGGGGCGAATTATCCCAATGGAGCTTTTGCCAACAGCCTGAAACAGGTGGCTCAGCTGATGAAGGCAAACCTGGGAGTCGAAGCCGCCTTTGCCGATATCGGCGGATGGGATACGCACCAGAATCAGGGCGGCGTGAATGGCCAGCTGCCCAACCGTTTGAAGGAGTTCAGCGAATCGCTGGCCGCCTACTGGACGGACATGGGCGACGACGCGGAGAACATTACGCTGGTGACCATGTCAGAATTTGGGCGCACCGTCCACCAGAACGGGACAGGCGGAACAGACCATGGTCATGCCAACGTCATGTTTGTCCTAGGCGGGCCGGTCACGGGCCGGAAGGTCTACGGAAAATGGCCGGGGATGGACAAGGGCCAGCTCTACGAAGAGAGGGACTTGGCCATCACTACGGACTTCCGGCAGGTTTTGGGCGAAGCAGCATTCAAAACCCTGGGTGCGAAGAATCTGGAAATCGTGTTTCCCGGAGCATCTCAGGAAAGCAACCACTTCCTGAATATCCTTAAAGCTTGACCTGAAGGAATCAAGATAGTAATCCCTTAGTTTTCAACAGGATTTCCACGGATGATCTCTACCCTCGTGGGCAGGCTGAATCCAGCCGAGTGTCACCATGAGCCCTATGCTCCCGTAAGTCTTACTCCTTGATTCGGTTTTCTCTTATCGTAGAGTGTCGCGGAGCTTTTTAGCGGTGTCTTCTTTGGAGCGATAGGAGCGGCCGGCGGCGTGTATTTTCGCTTCCACGGGGACTCGAAGCTATGTTTTATTCATCGTCTTTTTGCTGGCAGCGATTGCAGTTCTATTTACTGTCTGGCGATGGATGATGTGGTCCGCCCTGCGGGCGACTAACTAACGCTCGCATTTTCCGTGGCTCAATTGACCAATAGCTGTTTTGCTTGGCCAGCGCGAACTCTCGATTCCCCAACTCTTGCCGCTGATTCTGACGTCCAGGCCTTAGAATTCTGTGGAGGGCTGAGAGATGAAATGGAGGCATCGTGGCATCTGACGCATTGAAGTACGCCAGCTTCGCTGAGATTCCCGTGGAGCACCTGAATCCCTTGCTTGAGCGGCAGTTCGTTCATGGAGAGCAGGGTATGCTTGCGCGATTAATTCTGCGCAAGGGCTGCGTTGTTCCCGAGCATAGCCACGCAAACGAACAGATCACCTATGTTCTTGAGGGTGCACTCCAGTTCGCCCTCGGCGACGGACGAGTCATCGTCGTTCGCTCGGGCGAGGTGCTGGTAATTCCTCCCCACTTATCACATCGGGTCGACGCCCTGGAAGACACGATCGACCTCGACGTTTTCACGCCTCCGCGTGCCGACTGGATTGCAGGGACGGATGCCTATTTACGCAAGTAGCCTTTTTTAACGGCCCGTTGACCCGAAGCCCTTGCCGCCTCGATCGGTCGCCGACAGCTCCTCGACCAGGACCACCTGCAGCGTTGTCCTGGATTCGAACGGGGACATCTGCGCGATCTTGTCTCCCTTGCGGATATGGACGCTCGCATCCGTACACTCGAGCGCCACATCCGTAACAACTCCAGCCGCATCCCTGAGGACGCGGACAGAGTATGAAGGCTGGTTGACGTTCACCAGGCAAACGAGGATCTCGCCTCGATACCCGGCGTCGATGCGGCCTCCGGCGTAGGTCACGCCCCGGGCTGCCATCGACGACCGGTCGCCAAGCACGAATCCCCATCCTGCCGGACCCTCGACCGCAATCCCCGTTCTTACTTTGACGGGGACCCCGGGTGACAATACGACGTCTTCAATTGAATAGAGATCGAAGCCCAGATCACTGCCCGCATGGGCGACTGTGGGGGGATGAGCGTCCACGTGGAGCAGCTTAACTTTCAGCATCGTTTCTATTTCTTGGCTGCTGCGGCTATCTCTCTTTTCTGCTTGGCCCAACGGCGCTTTTGTGCCGCTGAGATGCGCTGGCGTGCATCGGGGCTTAGCACGCGCTCCTTGCGAGTCTTTGCGGAGGGGGCGGTGCTCAGGTTTCCGCTCGAACTTTGCAACAACTTACGTACCTGGTGAAGTCTACCGATTTCTTCATCGATAGCAGCAATGATTTGTTGACGACTCATTTTTTTATTTACCCTTCTATTTGTGAAACAAAATCGGGGAACGTAGTGAATATCTTATCAACACACCCTAAGGTTCTGCTTATGCAGGATGGCCTAATATAGTGCAAACAGAGGTACCTAAGCCGATTGTTACCATGCAGGCGGCGATTTACTCAAAAGGCTCGTCCTCGAGAATTCGCGTGGCTTTCTCGGGACGTTAAGATTCGTTTCAAACAACCAGCCGCATGATAGGACCATGTTCACCCCTTATGGCCATTTGAAACCGCGCAAGTTAGCGCTTGCCGCAGCTGGGTCATA
>CAYVSQ010000352.1:0-4194 GCA_964453815.1 uncultured Acidobacteriaceae bacterium
CGAGCATGAGATTTCGCTGCTCTCCGCCGCATCCGTTCTCAAAGCCATCGATCGCAAAAAGTACGAAGTCACCCCTATCGGTATTACCAAAGAAGGCCGATGGGTCACGGCCTCTGACGCCGCACGGCTCCTTGCGGGCGAAGTGGCTTCCGCGCCGCGCGCCTTGCGGGCTGGCGATCCAGCGGCGACCATGTCAGCTGCGATCTTGGCACGCGGCGCGTCGGTTATCGTCCCACCCGTCCCATCCGAAAGTAAGACCGGCGCACTGGTCCCCTTTGAGACCGACGCCACGACCCTGGACATTCAGGCCAGCGCTGCCTCTGGCCCCGCCCTTAGCCTGGACGTAATCTTTCCCGTTTTGCACGGTACTTTCGGAGAAGACGGGACCATTCAGGGCCTCTTTGAGCTGGCGGGAATCGCATACGTCGGCTCGGGAGTGCTGGGATCGGCGACCGGTATGGACAAGGACGTGATGAAGCGGCTCTTCGCCGCCGCAAAGTTGCCCATCCCTAAGCACGTCTCGTTCCTACGCGCCGAGTGGGAAGCGAACGCCAGAAAGACCATCGCCAAAATCGAAGCTGCGCTCAAGTATCCGCTCTTTGTCAAGCCGGCGAACCTGGGATCCTCGGTGGGCATCACCAAGGCCCACGACCGTAAAGAACTCGGCCCGGCCATTAATCTGGCGGCCAGCTACGACCGCAAGATCGTCGTCGAAGGGGGTGTGGGTGGCCGCCGGGGTAAGGCTCGCGAACTCGAAGTCGCTGTCCTCGGCAACGACAATCCCGAGTCCTCGGTGGTCGGCGAGGTCGTCCCCGGCAAGGAGTTCTACGACTATGAAGCAAAATACCTGAGCGAGGGATCCGACCTCATCATCCCCGCGAAGCTCACCAAGACGCAGACAAAGCAGGTCCAGCAGATGGCCATCGCCGCGTTTCGCGCCTGTGACTGCTCGGGTCTGGCGCGCGTAGACTTCCTGATGGAGCCGACACTGAACTCAGGCAAAGCCGCCCGCATCTATCTAAATGAGATCAATACGCTTCCGGGCTTTACGTCTATCAGCATGTACCCTAAGCTGTGGGCGGCGTCGGGGGTCGAGTATCCTGAGCTTATCGACCGGCTGATCTCGCTCGCTCTCGAGCGCCGCGCCGAGAAGGATCGCACGAGCTACAGCCGTTAAGGAACTCCGGACCACGACCCGGTGTCAGAAGTAGTTGGGGAACTCTGCCCAAAAGTAGTCGAGATGGCCGAAAGGACGAATAGCCGCCAATGACTTTGTTGAATGCCCCAGCGTTTGATGCACGCCGTGAACGGCGCAACCGGAACCTCTGGATTACGGGCCTCGTCGTCGTCATTCTGGCGGCCATCATCGCCGGTTCCTGGGCAGTCGAGGTTCCGTGGCAGGTCTGGCATTGGCGGCAGACTCATCGCGTAAACCAGTTCCTCGGCGCGGTTGAGTCCGGCGACTTCCAGAAAGCCTTCGGCATCTGGACCAACGACCCGAATTGGCAACAGCATGCAGATCAGTACAAGGCCTACGACTTCGCTGCCTTTCAGAAAGACTGGGGCCCCGCAAGTGACTACGGCGTTATCCACTCGCACAACATCATCGTGGCCAAAAGAGTGGGCAACGGAGTGGTGATGGGGGTAACCATCAATGGAGGAAAAACGCCGATCTTTTTGCGGGTTGATTCCAAGTCGCGGACGATTGGATTTTCACCCGTCGAACTGTACAGCGGCCCCTAATCTACTGGTCACTCATCCCCTCCTTCGATTGTCGCAGAACCTCTTAGAGTGAGGAGAACCGCACGATGCAACAGCGTAAATTAGGCAGCCAGGGTCTTGCTGTTTCTGCCATGGGCCTGGGTTGCATGGGCATGTCTGAGTTCTACGGACAGGATGACGAGCCTGAGTCGATTGCAACCATTCATCGGGCAATCGAACTCGGCGTCACCTTTTTTGACACCTCCGATGTGTATGGCCCGCACACGAACGAAGTCCTCGTAGGCAAAGCACTCCGTCCGTATCGGGATAAGGTGGTCATCGCAACCAAGTTCGGTATCGTGCGCGACGCCGATGGGACCCGCCGCGGCATCAGCGGGAGGCCCGAATATGTTCGCGCGGCGTGCGAGGCTAGTTTGAAGCGATTTGGGATTGACACCATCGACCTTTACTACCAGCATCGGGTTGATCCCAATACGCCCATCGAAGATACCGTCGGCGCGATGGCGGAGCTGGTCCAAACGGGCAAGGTACGGTATCTCGGGCTCTCTGAGGCAGCGCCAGAAACTATTCGCCACGCGCACGCAGTTCATCCTATTAGTGCGCTGCAGACAGAGTATTCGCTGTGGAGCCGGGAGCCCGAAGACGAGATCTTCCCCACTGTTCGCGAACTGGGGATCGGCTTCGTGCCTTATTCGCCGTTGGGACGAGGCTTTCTTACTGGGCAGATCAAGACGCCGAATGATCTCGCCTCCGACGACTGGCGACGCACTTCGCCGCGCTTTCAGGGAGAGAATTTCCAGAAGAACCTAGACACGGTTCGCAAGATCGAAGAGATCGCGGCGAAGAAGGGCTGCACATCCTCGCAGCTAGCCCTCGCCTGGGTGTTCACGCGGGGAGACGACATGGCGCCGATTCCCGGAACCAAGCGCCGAAAATATCTCGAGGAAAACGTCGCGGCGCTGCCGATTCATCTCTCGACCAGCGACCTGGCTGAGATCGATGCCGTTGCGCCGCGGGGAGTTGTGGCAGGCGATCGCTACGACACCGTGGGCATGCGCGCCTTGAATCTATAGCTCCTGTGCCTGCGGATCGAGAGCGGCCAAGGTTTTCATTAGACTTGCCTCATCCCCGACGTTCATGCACCTCTGGCTACGGTCTATCTGGCGCATAAGGCCAGATAGAACCTTTCCCGACCCCACTTCGATAAAATGCGCCGGCCGCTCTTCGATCAGCAGGCGCATCGACTCGACCCAACGCACCGAACCGGTCACTTGGCGAATGAGGGCGTCACGGAGCTGCCTGGCATCGCTGACCAAAGCTGTGTCCACGTTTACAGCAACCGGGATGCTTGCCGGCAAAAATGCCATTGCATTGAGCAGTGCTGCGAGCCTGTCCTGCGCGGGCTGCATAAGAGCGCAGTGAAAGGGCGCGCTCACGGCCAGGGCAACGACTTTTTTCGCGCCGCGTTCCTTGCACAGCTCTCCGGCGCGGGCCACTGCCAAAGTGTCACCGGAGATGACCGTCTGCTCAGGTGAATTGAAGTTTGCCGGGGAGACGACAGCCTGCGTCTCGGCGGCGGTATCTGCGCAGGCCTTTGCGGCCTCCTCTGAACTCATGCCTAGTACGGCCGACATTGCGCCTTGTCCGGCGGGGACGGCCTCCTGCATGAATTGGCCGCGGCTGCGAACGGTCCGAACCGCGTCGGCGAAGGAGATGACACCCGCCGCGACATTCGCCGAATACTCGCCGAGCGAATGGCCGGCGACGTAGCTGGGCGCAACGCCCTCCTCAGCCAGTACCCGCTGGGTGGCGATTGAAACGGTGAAGATGGCCGGTTGGGTGAACTCAGTCAATTTGAGTTGTTCCTCGGGACCGTTGAAACAGAGATTGGAGATGGCAAAGCCTAATGCATCATCGGCCTCCTCAAAGGTGCGGCGGGCGATAGAGAACTTGTCGAAGAGGTCGCGGCCCATGCCGACCGACTGAGAACCTTGTCCGGGAAAAAGGAAGACGAGCTTGTGGGTACGCATGCCAGAGGTATTTCAACTGATTTGGCAGAATGGCGCAAGATGGGCTTCCGTTTTGCCTGCCTCTCTCCTGCTCCATTTTGATAAGTGTTTGATTCTGTGCATCTTACAAGCCTCAGCATTGGCAAGTGGGTGAAAAGACAGAGTTTATTTAACTTGCTATGATTCTAAGGGGTTTACATAGGTAAATTTGCACTGATTTGAGGCAAATGTCTACCGTCACGCAAATCATTTTAAAATAGATGGGATAGCCAGTAGTAAAGATTCTAAAAGGGTTACGGGTCCTCAATGAATTGAAAAGCCCGGCGACGATGCCGGGCCATTGTGTCTCTTTTTCTATTATACCGAGCCTTTTCGCGCAAGTTGACGGGCGAAAGTTACGCCTTATAAAAGAGCGTCCCATTTGGAGTAGGTTTTGAGTGCTTAAATTCAACCACTCTGGAAA
>CAYVSQ010000353.1:0-2695 GCA_964453815.1 uncultured Acidobacteriaceae bacterium
CCGGCATGACAACAGACAGGTAGGCTATTGTGGTTGATTTTTTTATTCACCGGCCAGTATTCGCAACCGTATGCGCACTGCTGATTATTCTGGCGGGCGCGGTTGTTATTCCAACGTTGCCGATATCTCTCTATCCGCAACTGGCGCCCCCGCAGGT
This sequence comes from uncultured Acidobacteriaceae bacterium, assembly GCA_964453815.1. Lineage (GTDB taxonomy): Bacteria > Acidobacteriota > Terriglobia > Terriglobales > Acidobacteriaceae > Silvibacterium. The sequence continues at coordinate 158 of CAYVSQ010000353.1, forward strand.
CACGGTCACCAGCAATTATGTAGGTGCAAACGCGCAGGTCGTTGAGTCCGCTGTAACCATTCCGCTTGAAGAACAAATCAACGGAGTCGAGGGCATGCGCTACATCGACTCAGCCAGTTCAAACGATGGCACCAGCTCTATCACCACCACCTTCCGGACCAACTATGACCTGAATATCGCCGCAGTGGATGTGCAGAATCGTGTTGCGTCTGCTCAGGGTCGCCTTCCCCAGGCCGTGAACAGTACAGGCATCACGATCACCAAGGCAAACTCGAATTTTGTTTTTGCAGCGGCGTTTATCTCTCCGCACAAAAGTTACTCCGATCTCTTCATAAGCAACTACATCGACGTTTATGTGAAAGACGCGCTCAAGCGAGTCCCTGGTGTGGGCGATGTTCTCATCTTTGGCGAGCGCAAGTATGCGATGCGTATCTGGCTGGACCCTGCGAGGCTTGCGGCCCGCAGCCTCACCGCCGTCGATGTAACCAATGCTCTCGCGGAACAGAATGTCGAGATTCCCGCCGGTCAAGTGGGCCAGCCTCCCTCTGATCCTAAGCAGGCGTATCAGATTCCCGTGCGCGTAGTCGGACGCCTCACGGATCCCGCCCAGTTCAACAACATTATTGTTAAGAACACTTCCTCCGGTATTGTTCAACTCAAAGATGTTGGCCACGCGGATCTGGGAGCTGAAACCTACTCCACCGACTTGCGCTACAACGGCCAGGACGCCGTTGGCATCGGCGTTCAGCAATTGAGTAATGCCAACGCCTTACAGGTGGACCGCGACGCAAAAGCCGTTCTCGATCAGCTGGCTAAGTCTTTCCCGCCGGATTTCCAGTATGTCATCCCGTTTGATACCACTACGGTCGTCGGAGACTCGATTCGCGAGGTCGTAGGAACGCTGGGCGAAGCAATCATTATTGTCATCGTCGTCATCTTCCTCTTTCTGCTTGATTGGCGGGCGACGATCATTCCCGCCATAACGATTCCGGTATCACTTGTCGGCACGTTTGCGTTCATTAAGATCTTTGGCTTCTCCATCAATTCGCTCACCATGTTCGGCATCACGCTGGCCACGGGCCTGGTGGTCGACGACGCCATCGTGGTTATCGAAAACGTGCAGCGGCATATTAACGAGGAACATTCCGACCCGCATACCGCAACCTCCATTGCCATGTCCGAGGTGACAGGCGCGGTCATCGCCACTTCGCTGGTGTTGATTTCCGTCTTTGTGCCGGTATCGTTCTTTCCTGGAACGACGGGCATTCTCTATCGACAATTCGCGCTTACGATCGCTTTTGCCATTGCTATCTCTGCATTCAACGCGCTCACACTTTCACCGGCGCTGGCAGCCCTATTCCTGCGGGGAGAGAAGGTCAAGCGCGGATTGTTTGGCGTGATCGATCGCGCAATTCAGAAGACCACGCAGATTTATGGGAGAGTTACGTACCGGGTGTTGAGGGTGCGTTATCTCGTGCTGGTGCTCTTTGTTGTTGGACTAGCCTCGACCATGTATCTGTACAGACATGTGCCTACGGCATTCGTGCCGGGTGAAGATCAGAACTACCTGATTTGCGTAGTGCAGGCGCCACAAGGTGCTTCCTTGAGTTATACAAGCAATGTTGCCGATAAGGCCGTGCAACTCATTAGAAAGAACGACGATGTCTATGGAACGTTCTCCGTGATGGGCTTCAGCCTGAGCGGAGGAAGCGCTTCGAACTACGGCCTCATTTTTGTTCCATTGAAGGCTGTTGAGCTTCGCACGAAGAAGGGGAAAGGCCATTCGGCGTCGGACGTCCTGGCCGATCTCTCGCCCCAGCTCTTCGGTGTGCCCGGAGGTCTGGTGGTTATGTTTGAGCCCCCGGCCATTCAGGGCATTGGCTCCTTTGGGGGCTTCCAGTTTGAGTTGCAGGATCTAGGCCGTAATACGCTGGCCGATCTTGACCGCGTGGCTCACCAGATTGTAGGCGCGAGCCGGCAGGGCAAGAAGCTGACCAATCTCTACACCAGCTATACCTCGAACGATCCCCAGCTGCTGATCGCAATCGATCGCGAAAAAGCAAAGGCGATGGGCGTTTCGATCAGCCAGATCAGCTCGACGCTTAGCGTGTTCATGGGATCGCAGTATGTGAACGATTTCGACTTCAATAACCGCTCGTACCGAGTTTATGTGCAGGCGGATCAGTCTTCGCGCATGACGCCCGGCGATCTGCGGAAGTTCTATGTACGAACCGACTCGGGACAGATGGTTTCACTCGACAATCTGGTGACGATCGAGCAGTCTTCGGGACCGCAGGTAATCTCGCACCACAACCTCTTCCGTTCGGCTGAGATCGACGGGTCCGCCGCTCCCGGTTATAGCTCCAGTGAAGGCCTGAACGCGATGGAAGACCTCGCGCGGAAGAATATGATCCAGGGCATGGCTTTCTCCTGGACAGGGCTGTCGCTCGAAGAAATCGAATCGGGCGGCAAGGCAATTCTCATTTTTGGCCTCGGAATTCTCGTTGTATACCTTACCCTTTCAGCCCAATACGAGAG
>CAYVSQ010000354.1:0-5157 GCA_964453815.1 uncultured Acidobacteriaceae bacterium
GATTCCCATAAATTTCAGGATCCTCCCGGACCTGTTCGAAGCTATCGATTCGGATGCTCTTGCCTCTCCGAAATACCTGACCCGAGATCGAACTATTCATCGGCACCAACGATCCCTCGCGGAAGGGTCCTCTCGCGTCGGGATTGTACAAGATAGTGACGCGTAACTCGCCGCTCTCGGAGTCGGGTAGCAGCAAGGCGGATACGTCACATTGCATTATTCTGAATAGATTCGTCGAAAGCGCCTCAACCACTTGCCGGATGTCCAACCTGGATGTCACGCTGCTTGTGATTTCCAGGAGCAATCGCAGCCGGTCGCGTTCATGCCGTAACTGTTCCTCATTAATGTGCCGCTCAATTGCTATTCCAGCGATACGACTGGCATTCTCGATCAATTGCAGGTCGGTAGCCCCCGGGCTACGCGCTTCACGATAATGAATGGCGAAAGTCCCGAGGACTTTACCATCACTCGTAAACAGGGGTCGCGACCACACAGCACGAATCCCATAAGGCGAGAGCAGATGACGATAATGATCCCAGATGGGGTCTTTTAGGATATCTGTCGCATAAACCGGCTCTCTTCGATAAACGGCCGTGCCGCAGGATCCACCTTTTGGATCAATAAGCATTGACCCTACGTGAGCGCTGAATCCGGGAAGACTCGGAGCTGCCGCGCAATAGAGTTGCTTTCCGTTATCGTTCGGAAGCCAGATAGTACACAATGTGCCGTCGCCCCGAGATTCAACCAATCGAGCAATGATCGTCAGTACTTCAGACAGCGGAGATCCCGCAAGAATCAACTTTAAAATGTCAAGTACAGACTCGCTGGAAAAGCGACCCGGTTCGTCCTGGGCCCGATCAACACTCGATAGCATTTGCGCGGGAGTTGTCATTGCTCGCTCCATGGGCCCAGCTTCCTCGGCGACACTCCGTGAGAGGAGGACGTCTCACTCCGGGCCGCTCGTTGTGGTTTATTGGTTGGCCAATCGCCCTGACAGCTCGCCTCAGTCTAGGTGCCGTCTGTATGCAGAAGCTAATCTCATGGCCCGATTGTCGACCAGATCATCCACGATTCCAACCCGCAACAGGCGAACCTGCTGCATGTCGCGGATGAACCCACTAAATGTTATCGCAAGACAGCCACTCTGTTGTCGCCGCTTGAGCGGCCCGTTTCGTGCGGGACAGAGACAGCATGGAGATATGTGGAAACCGACCAAGGTCATCGGCTATGGAACCTCCGAATTTATTCCAATGCAGTGGTTCCTCCAGCTTCGGCTATAGGCGGTGTTCCATTTCCGATAGAAGTATTCTTTGTCGGACGCCATGGTGGTCTTTGGCCCAGGAGCTTCAAGAAGGGGCAGAATAGTCCGGCTCCCGAAGTGATGCAAGAGGCAGCGGTGCACACAAACCGGAGGGTGTCCGGCGTCGATCAGCCGATTGCGGTAGTCCACATCGGAATAGAGAAGCATCATCGCCTCATCGAAGTACCCGATCTTCTCAATGCATTCTCGGGAAACGAAAAAACAGTATCCACAGAACCCATCGGTTGGGTGGGCGGGGGGGAGCAAGTTCGTGGGAGGGTTCCTATACGCAATGGAGTAGCAGTCCTCGACGGGTTGGTGGTTATTTTCTAGACGCAAATTGGCGTAAGCTTCCTCGAGACGGTCGGCGGCCGCTAGTTTGGCTCGGGCGTCAAAGTCGCCGGGGAGTGCGCCTCCATCCGTATAAGCCAGCGGGAACGAGCAGTACGCGCCTTCATCGAGTGCCCGCATACAATGTTCAATCCAGCCCTCGCCCACAATTACGTCGGAGTTCAACAGGCAAACGGCCTCTGCCCCATGCACCTCCAACGCAAGACGAATGCCCGTATTCCAGGGCTTGGAAACCGCCAGATTGACTTGGTTGCGAAAGAGTGTCCAATCGAGGCCCATCTCGTCAAGCAGGGAAGTATGCAGTTGTTCTTCGGAAGCGTTGTCGAAGAGCACGACCTTGACACGAAATCCACGGGAGGGTGCGCTGACAACTGAGCGCAGAGCCTGCACGAGATAAGAAATCTGGTTGAAAAACGGAACTACGATGGTGACAATTCGCTCTCCGGCCATTGACTCGCGGCAGCCTCCCTTTCTTTCAATGCTTGGCGCCATCCGCGAAGGGTCTTTGGCACAAAAGAAAACACGAGAAGGACGAGGGAGCAGAAATATCAACTTTCACGGTGCAAGCATACTAAATGAAAAGCACCCGCAGACGGATAGATCTGCGAGTGCCAGTGAGAAGCGATGCCCTCCCCCGAGGACCGCTCCATTGATGACAACAATACGCCGCGAACGTCAAAACGGAAATCCCCCGTTGGTCCGCCGCAAGTTACCCATCGGTAATCTTGACCGCGACTCTTGCAGGCTGGCGATGGGGTCTAACGGTGTTGGCGCGCACGCCGATAGGAGATGATTTGGCAGCTTCTACATTGCCACGGGTAGATGCCAAGGCGATTGAGAACATATCGCTGCAAGAATCCCTGGCGTTCTCGTCGTTGCAAGGGTTGATGGCATCTTCGGCAGATCACCATGGCACCATGCTATCTCATTGGTTGTTTTGCAGTTACAGCGCGCAGGTTTGAGTGTCAGCCACACTTTGCTGGTAATGGACAAGCCGTGGCGCCGAGCGCGCTCCCTGATCTCTGCGAGCACACCTAGGGGGTTTGACCATTTGAGGATCAATCGGCGGCTGCCGGACGGAAGGTATGCCCTCGAACCGTCAAATAGAACAGCAATTCAACACGGCTCGATACTCCCAATTTCTCAAACGCTCGGAAGAGATAATTTTTCACGGTATGCTCGCTCAGGCCCAGTTCACCGGCGATTGCCTTGTTGGTCTTGCCCTTCGCGGCACATTGCACAACTTCGAATTCGCGTTTGGTCAGAGGCGGTATACCATTTGCGGTCAATGCACTCGGAGCCGGAATGCTCTTGAGGGCTTCCAGCAAAGAAGTTGTCTCTTCTCTCCCGGCCCAGATAAATCCCTTGCCTACCTGTTCAATACAATCGAGAAACTCAGTCATAGGCCGTTGTCTCGAGAAAACGCCACGAGCGCCCGAACGAAATGCACGGATGACGGCTTCGTGACTCGTTTGGTTCAGCAGAAGGACGATCATGATCTCCGGATGAGCACGGCAAACCGCATCCGCCAAGTCGAAGCCGCTACCGGGACCGGAGTGGAGATCGGCGCCAATGACTACAAGGTCGATCTCGCGGCTTGCGAGCGTCCGAAGAAGATCGTCGGAAGGAACGGGAATAGCATCGCATTTCCGGTTGACAAGAGCATCCGCCAGAAGGTGACTGCTCATGGAGTCCCGATCGACGATTACCGCACGAAGTCCGGGATCTGGACGCTGTGCGATTTTGAGAACTCGCTCTTCATTGCTCATTCTTAGAGACATCCTGTAACTTCCTTCCTGGGGAGTGGTTGGAAATAGTTCGAGGGTTCCTGGTGAGCCTGACCCTCGGCCGTCGACTATTGCCGTGTAATTATGATGGTAGGTAGAGCTAGCGTGTCCTAGGGACCGAGAAATCTGTTTGTCGTACGTGCGAAAATTGCGGCGGGCTAAAATCACCCGGGGAAGTAGCGCCGCAGGGCAAAGACAAATCTGCAAGGGTCCGGTCGTCGATGCTCGGATCAAACGCTAACAACCTCGATGCAGACTATGTCTTGCTACTGTACGGTATTCGGGCATATTTGCAATTAAAATTTCAGTCAAACTTTCTTCTCTAGCGAAACCGGGTAGCTGAACCCAACATCTGGGATCAGTCTGGGTCTCATTTTAGGCTAAAGCAGGGTAAGTCGTCGCCTGTCCATCTCCAGTCTTCTCATATCGTTTCAAACCATCGGCGGCTTGCGACGCTCCTATGGCTGCCCTAGACTACTTTCCAGCTATGGATTTGACTCCAGTCATAAAACACGCTTTGCATTTACGACCGAGAACGGCTGTTCGGTACAGGCTAAGGCTTCCAGTCATCTTCCAGTGGAACGATGGGACAGACCACATCGAAGGCGGCTTCACAACTGACGTTGCGCTGGATGGAGCATTCATTCTCACTAGCAAATGTCCCTCAGTGGGAAGTGATGTACGCGTTGAGGTTTTGCTCCCATCACCAGACCCGAGCGATTGCGAATTGCGCATAGAATGCATCGGTAAAGTAACCGAAGTCGTAATCGAAGCTGGATGCAGATATTTTGGAGTTCGAGGCAATTTTGATGATGACCACCTGACTCGTCAGGCATTTCCGGAAAGTGACAGAAGCCTGTAGGGTTTGGCGATGGAGAGAAATGCGGAATTGCACTTACTCTCCAAGTTGGGTTTGAGGGGCGGATTGGGCTGTAACCATGGTAGGTGTTACTCCTGCGAATTGCAAGTGGCCAGAGGTACCGTAGTACGGGTTACCAGCAGGGAGAGGTCACCGTTTTGGTCCCATTAGCGCAGTTCGGCTATGGATCGGCGGAAAGCACTGAGTTTGACGTTATGAAACATAGCTCGACGTTGCTGAGCAATGGTGAGTAGCAACCATATTGTTGAGAAGCCCATCAACTTTTGATGGTGGGACTGTAGAGGCGGAGCTACGTCCCCTGCAAGATTGCCTTCAGGTCGCTCCCTGATTCAAGCTTCACTTGTCAGCTTTTCGCCGTTGCATACCGATCGGGCGTCATCCCGAACTGAATCACTTTCAACAACATTTTGCGCGATCCCTGCGAAGCCCTCCTTGATCAATGAACGAATTGACTGCCGGGCTCGCGGCCCCGCATAGCTGAATCACACAAAACATCCATCGTGTGCATCTCTGACCTCTTACGCGGCTCGAGTCTGATATGAACATCGCCATGGTCAGGAATGCAAGTGGAAGTACGCAACGAGGTAACGGTAATGGCTACTTCGGAATACATACGGAAGACGGATGCCCCCAATCTACCAATAGAAGGATTGCTAGCCACTAAGCGACCTCGAGCCGGCAGTATTGTCAGGCCTTCGATGGCCGCTTCGCTGCTCATGATGCTGAACGATGCTTTGGCGATCCTGCTGGCATTCGGCCTCGCGTTGGTCTTGCGCGCCATCCTTTTCGACAAGACGGCTCGATTCTCCGGCTTTCCGCATGACGTCACCAGCGCGCCC
>CAYVSQ010000355.1:0-7260 GCA_964453815.1 uncultured Acidobacteriaceae bacterium
ATGTGGTGATGCTGACGGCGGATGCGATTGTAGAACTGTCGAAGCTGCTGGACGGAATGAGCGTCGATTATGCGGAAGATTTTCGGAGCGGGTTCATTCAGGAGTCTCCGGAAAAGATGCGGCGGATTGTGAGGCACTTTCGCAGTGCGCTCGGCGAGATCGAGGCTGCGGCTCCGAAGTGCAAATGCGCCGTGGGTTTCCGCAGTGGTGGAGAGCAACGGAACAGTGCGGCCTTGTTTCTTTCATGCGGCGATTGGGAATATCCACGAGCAGCCTCTCGGGAGATTGTGAACGGCGAATCGGCGTTGAGATTCCGCGCCTGTCTCGATATGGAGAAGAACGCGATCTGCCGGCGATGCGTGTGCTCACTCTATTACTCTTGAGGCGGTTCCCGCGAACAATTTTCTTCAAACAGGCAACCCTTTGAGCGTAATCCCTTCGGAGCAAACTCAAAGCGGAAACAACTCAGGTGCGACAGCGCTCCTCTAAATATTCCAGAAAGCGAGGAGACACGAATGCGCTCTTTAAAGTTGCTCGCTCTACCCGCTCTGGCCGCTGCATTGTGGGTCACAACGCCCGCTTCGCCGGCCCAGGTTTCTGTCAGCGTGGGAGTAGCGCCCACTTGCCCATACGGCTACTATTCCGAACCGCCTTATCAATGCGCGCCCTACGGCTTTTACGGCCCGGAGTGGTTCAGCAGCGGAGTCTTTATAGGAGCCGGACCCTGGTTCCACGGCCCGCACAATTTCTACGGACATGTAGATAACCATTTCGATCCACGCAATGGCTATCACGGACCCTACCCGGAACGTGGCGAGCATGCCGATCCGGAGCGCTTCGCGCACCATGCCGAAAACTTCCACGGCAATGAAATGCGCGATGGACGTGGACATGAGGGCCACCCGAAATAAAAGCGCGGAAAGTCTGCGATGATTGCGGCCCGATCAAGCACAGCGGGCCGCGCAGACTTTCGCTACCTTTTGGACCTAATTGCTTCTGGTGTGCATCGAAAACCAAAAGAGGGTTCAACGTTTGTACCCCGGAGCGTGACGTGCAAAGGCGAGACTTCATCAAAACAGCTACAGCGGCGGCGGGTTTGGCGGCTTCGGTGAACATTTTCCCGTCGCTTACCGACGCCGATACTTCGGATCGTTCTTCGGGAATGATTTATCGCACGCTTGGCCAAACAGGGGAAAAAGTCTCCGCGCTGGGACTGGGTGGTTATCACATCGGAAAGTCGCAGCTCACGGAGGAGGAAAGTATCCAGCTCATACGGGCCGCTGTGGACAGAGGGATGAACTTCCTCGACAACTGCTGGGACTACAACAACGGGGTCAGCGAAATCCGCATGGGCAAGGCGCTGCGCGAAGGATATCGGCAGAAGGCCTTCCTGATGACGAAAATCGACGGCAGAACAAAGCAGGCGGCTGCGCTACAGATTGACGAATCGTTGAGCCGGCTGCAGACCGATCACGTGGATCTGATGCAGTTTCACGAGGTGATCCGGATGGAAGATCCAGATCGCATCTTTGCCTCAGGCGGCGCGATGGAGTCCATGCTGGCGGCGAAGCGGGCGGGCAAGGTACGGTACATCGGCTTCACCGGACACAAGGATCCATTCGTGCACCTACGCATGCTGGAACTGGCGAAGGCTCACGATTTTCATTTTGACGCGGTGCAGATGCCTCTCAACGTAATGGACACGCATTTTCGCAGCTTTCAACAGCAGGTTGTGCCGGTCCTGGTTCAGGAGAAGATCGGTATTCTCGGTATGAAGGCATTCGGCGATCACTTCATTCTGAACAGCAATACAGTGAAGCCAATCGAGTGCCTGCACTATTCACTCAATTTGCCGGTCTCTGTGCAGATCACGGGCATCGACAGCATGCAGATTCTGGATCAGGCATTTGAGGCGGCGAAGACTTTTCGTCCCCTGTCTCAGCAAGAGGTTGCAGCCTTGAGGGAGCGGACGCGGCTGGCGGCAGCCTCCGGGCAGTTCGAACTCTACAAGACGACCAGCCACTTTGACGGAACCGCGCACAATCCTTCGTACTTGGGGTAGCGACCGGTTAAAACAAACTGCAGGTCCCTCCGAAGTCAAGCCGCGCTACGCGCCTTCACTTCGGTCGGATGACATATCTCGATAGGTGGCTGGGTCTCAGTCGTAGTATTCGAGGCCGAGGTGGGTGATGAGGGCTTCACCCTGGATATGTCGAAGGGTGTTTTTGAGCTTCATCGACTGGATGAAGAGGTCGTGCTCCGGATAGAGGCCCGGCGCGGTCTGGGGTGACTTGAAGTAGAAGCTGAGCCACTCCTGAATGCCGAGGTGTTTGAGTTCCGACGCGCGCTGTGCGAGATCGAGAAACAAAACCAGATCGAGCGCCAGCGGAGCAGCAAGAATCGAGTCACGGCAGAGGAAATCGACCTTGATCTGCATCGGGTAACCCAGCCATCCGAAGATGTCAATATTGTCCCAACCCTCTTTATTATCACCGCGTGGCGGATAATAGTTAATGCGAACCTTGTGGTAAATATCCTTGTAGAGTTCGGGGTAAAGTTCGGGTTGGAGAATGAAATCGAGGACACCAAGTTTCGATTCTTCTTTGGTCTTGAATGACTCCGGATCGTCGAGGACTTCGCCATCCCGATTACCGAGAATGTTGGTTGAATACCAGCCAGCTACGCCGAGCATGCGCGACTTAAATGCGGGCGCGAGCACAGTCTTGATAAAGGTCTGGCCGGTCTTGAAGTCCTTGCCGCAGATGGGCGCTCCGGTGAGCTTGGAAAGTTCGATCATGCAGGGCAGGTCGACGGTTAGGTTCGGTGCGCCATTGGCGAAGGGAATACCCTCCTTGAGCGCGGCGTAGGCATAAATCTGCGACGGCGCGATGCTAGGGTCATTGTCCACCAGGCCTTTTTCAAAAGCGGCGAGAGACTGGTGCACGGCTGATGGCTCTAGAAATATCTCCGTAGAGCCAGTCCAGATCATCACGACACGCTCAACTTTGGACTTGAAGTTTTGAATGTCGGCGATGAGCTGTTGCGCGAGGTCACACTTGCTCTTGCCCTTCTTGATGTGCGTGCCGTTGAGCCGTTTGACATAGTGCTGGTCGAAGACGGCGGGCATGGGCTTGATCTCTTCGAGGAAGGGCTTGATGGTCTTCAGATGATCGTTGTCGAGCACCCGCGCATGTTTCGCGGCCTCGTACATGTCTTCGGGGAAGATTTCCCATCCGGTAAAAACGATGTCGTCGAGCGAGGCGAGAGGGACGAAGTCCTTGACGAGCGGCGTACGATTGTCAGTGCGTTTGCCGAGGCGGATAGTGCCCATTTGGGTGAGCGAGCCAATTGGCTTGGCCAGACCTTTGCGGACCGCCTCAACACCGGCGATCAGCGTGGTGGCGACGGCTCCCATGCCGACCACCATGACTCCGAGTTTTCCATTTGTTGGCTGAATGTTCGCCGCCCTGGTTGTAGACATTGCTTACTGGTCGTCCTCTCCATTGAAAAAAGTCTGAAATTGCAAACATTCAGTGTCGCCCCCGGGCAGGAGCTTTGGCAAACGAGAGCGTCTCAAGTGGCAGAATCGCGGGTTCAAATGCGATCAGGCCTGACTCAGTGCCGTCAGGCTTCGCTGGGCCGCACGCGATCCTTCCAGTGTGTCCATACAAACCAGACGATGGCTGCGAGCAGAAGCACTACAACCACAGTGTGGAAGCGATGGAAAGCGTTCTTGAAGACTGGATTGGTATCCCAGGCCTGCCCGAGCTTCATTCCTGCAAAGGCCAGCGCAAAGCACCAGGGCCAGGAGCCAAGAAATGTGTAGATATGAAAGCGCAGCTGGTTCATGCGAGCGATGCCAGCGGGTATCGCGATGAAAGTGCGGATGACCGGCAACAGACGGGCGACGAAGACAGTAATCGACCCGTAATGTGCAAAGAATTTTTCGGCGCGGTCGAGGTCGCGATGGTCAAGCAGGACGAAGCGGCCATACTTAAGAATCAAGGGCCTCCCGCCCCAGGCGCCGATCCAGTAGGCAACGGCCGAGCCAAGATTGCAGCCGATGGCTCCAGCGGTGGCGACACCCAACAGGGTAAGTTGTCCGGTATGTGCGAGATAGCCGGCGAACGGCATGATGATTTCCGACGGCAAAGGAATGCCCGCGGATTCAATCGCCATGAGCAACGCGATGCCGACGTATCCCGAAGCGGAGATCGTGGCGATGATGAAGTTAGCGAGGAAGGCGAGAATTTTCTCAGTCATTCGAGGAGAGTATACCTGTGGGCGCACCAGCGCCGAGAATCCTGCCCGGCGCACCCCACGGCTGCTTTGTTAGCATGAGATAGATCAGGAGTAGACAATGGCAGAAACTTTGAGTGAGCCAGCGACACTGGGCGAGGTAACGCAGGCTGGACATGCGCCTACGCAGCAGGCTGTCGAGAAAAGCGACAAACGGGACGAGAAGAAGATTCAGCGGCAGATGGTTGGGTTCACCTTCTTCAAAGTGATGTCGGAGTGGCGGCGTTTGCCTGTGGCCGAACGCGTGGAACATAAGCGGCAATTTGCCGAGATTCTGAAGAGCTGGAACCAACCGGGCAGGCTGCTGGGGCTGACATATTCCACCGTAGGCCTGCGCGGCGATGTCGATATGGTGCTGTGGCGGATCTGCTATTCGGTCGACGATCTGAACCAGATGACGGCGGAACTGATGGCGAGCCCGCTGGGCGGATACCTTGAAATGCCGCACAGTTTTCTCTCGATGACCAAGCGGTCGCAGTACCTGATCGGCCATGAACACGAGGGCCAGTCGGACTCGCGCGGCTTTCTCCGCCCCGGCGGACAGAAGTATATTTTCATTTATCCTTTCTGGAAGACCCGCACCTGGTATCTGCTTCCGTTAGAAGAGCGTCAGCGGCTGATGAATGAACACATCCGAGTGGGACACATGTACCCGCGGGTCAAGCTGAATACAACGTACTCCTTCGGCATCGACGACCAGGAGTTCGTTGTGGCCTTCGAGACCAATTTCCCTGAGGATTTTCTGGATCTGGTGCAACAGCTGCGCGAGACGGAGATCAGCGTGTATACGCTGAAAGATACGCCCATCTTTACGTGCATCCGGATGACGGCGGAGGAGATGCTGAATCGGCTGGGGTGAAAAGGCAGGGATTAGCCATCAGGGATTAGTCATTAGGGAACGAAGGCGCGGGCTGGGTTTTGGCTTGCGCCTCTTTGCTTGTGGGTAAAATGCTGGGATGACCGCAAAGAAGACTAGCGCGAAACAGGCGAAGGTTGGATCTAAATCTAGCGGGAAATCAGCGCGCGCGAAGATCGAGAATAATCTGGCGCCAGCGCGGATTGCGGAGATTTTGCGGCGGCTGGAGGCGGGGTATCCCAAAGCGGAGTGTGCGCTGTACCACCAAAATGCTTGGGAGTTGCTGGTAGCGACGATTTTGTCGGCGCAGTGTACGGATGCGCGGGTGAACATGGTGACACCGGAACTGTTTCGGAAATTTCCGACGCCAACGGCGATGGCTGAGGCTTCCCTGCCGGCGATTGAAGAAGAGATTCGATCGACGGGGTTCTACCACAATAAGGCTAAGTCTATTTCGGGCGCGGCGAAGAAGATTGTCGGCGAGTTCGGGGGTAAGGTTCCGCAGACGATGGCGGAACTACTTACGGTTCCGGGGGCGGCACGCAAGACTGCAAATGTCGTTTTGGGAGTGGCCTACAACGTCGCCGAGGGAGTGGTTGTCGATACGCATGTGCTGCGGCTGTCAAATCGCCTGGGACTGACGCGCGAGACAGATCCGAAAAAGGTAGAGCAGGACCTGATGAAGATCATTCCGAAGGATCATTGGATTCAGTTTTCGCATGAACTTATTCACCATGGGCGGCAGGTCTGTATTGCGCGGCGTCCACGATGCGTGAACTGCACACTGGAGACACTGTGTCATTCGCCGGATAAGACGTGGAACAGCTGCGAAGCAGGGATTAGGCATTAGGAATTAGGGCGCGGATGGTAGCGGCGATCAGGCCGGGGATGTCGTGAGGACTGGCTTCGGCTGCTGGTTCCCAGTTGTGGTCGCGCAGGGTTTGGCTGGTGATGGGGCCAATGGAGATGGCGCACAGATTTTGGGGCGGTTGATCGATGCCTGCGGCCCTGAGTAGATCGAAGAAATTTGTCACCGTGGATGAACTAGTAAAGGTTGCGGTCTGCGGTGGGAGTTTGCCGGGTACGAATATCGCTGCGATGCGGGCGATGGAAGTCTCAGGGATGACATTTCGATAGGCTTCGACTAGGTCCACTTGTGCGCCGGCTTGGGTGAGCGCCGCCGGGATGATGTCACGGGCCATGGCCGCGCGGGCTATCAGGACCCGGGCATCGCGTACTTGGTCTCCGATGGCAGCAATAAGCGATTCGGCTACGTATTCTTTGGGCATGAGGTTGACGGACACGCCCACTTCCTGCAAGGCATGGGCTGTGGCTGAACCGATTGCCGCGATTTTCAAGTGAGAGAAAGCGTTTGGTTGCAGATCGAGGGCTGTGAGGCGGTCGTTGATCGATCGGACAGTGTTCGCGCTGGTAAGGATAAGCCACTGATACTGTCGCAAATTGCGGAGGGCAGTGTCTAAGGGCTCGAAGGACGCAGGCGGAAGGATTTCGATGGCGGGAATCTCGATGACTTCAGCGCCGAGAGCGTTGAGTTCCGCGGAGAGTTGTCCAGCCTGATGGCGGGCGCGGGTGACGAGGATACGCCTGCCGGCGAGGGGGCGTTGCGAGGTCACGGTATAGCCATCTTCAGAAGTCTGCCGGCGCCCTGTTCGAGAAGGCGGCCGGCGAGCTTCCGGCCGAGCGCGATGGGATCGGCCCCGTGCTGATGATCAAGGACGGTGCGGACGATCTGATGACCGTCAGGAGAAGCGACCGCTCCAGTGATCGTGAATCCTTCAGACGATGGTTGGCAGTAAGTGCCGATAGGAACCTGGCAGCCATCTCCAAGATCCGCGAGGGCGGCACGTTCGGCGGTTACGGCGAAGCGGGTGGGCTGGTCGTCGAGAAAGGCGAGAGCCTGAATGGTTGCGATGTCGGTGGCGCGTGTTTCGATGGCGAGAGCTCCCTGGCCGGTGGCGGGACAGAGGATGAGCGACGGAAAACGCTCGCGGAGATATTCCGTGCGGCCAAGGCGTTCGAGACCGGCGGAGGCGAGGATGATGGCGGCGACCTCTCCCTCCGATAGCTTGCGAAGACGCGTGTCG
>CAYVSQ010000356.1:0-2707 GCA_964453815.1 uncultured Acidobacteriaceae bacterium
TGCGCGCGCCGAGCGTGGCGGCATCTTTGGAGCTGCTGATTCACGACTATCAGGAAACACCCGGCTCAAACGGGCTCAAGTTCGATGCCAACCCCGATGTGTTTCCCGCGTTGCCGGAATTCTCGTGGAAACACGCCTTCAGTCCCGTGCTGAGGCTTTCGGTGGTGCAGAAGTACCATCGCGATGGTTCAACTGGCGATGAGGACGCCGATCTCACAACGTTGGCGTGGGGCACGCGCGATGGTCATAAGCTGGCGGCGCCTGTCTTCCAGATCGATCACAATCAGTTCCGCTTTGTGGGTGGCCGGTGGATCGTTGTCGCGGGCGATCTGGGTGACGACTTCTTTAACAACGCAGCGCTGCTGTCGAGCCTGGCGCAGCTGGCATCGCGCAAGGCGGACCGGTTCACCTTTCGACCCCGCGTTCCGTTGTTTTTACCGGGTGAGCCGCTGGAGTTTTTGTTCGAACCTGCCGGTTCGGGATGGCTTGTGGGAGATCAGCTGCGCATTCGCGTGACCGCCGAAGAGGATGCTGCCCCGGTTGAGCTAACGATTCCGGCCGATGCCAGCCAACCGGTAGTCTTGCCCGCGAATGCGACTGCGGGGCGCGGGCTACACACCGTCGAAGCAATGCTGCTGCGCGGTGGAAAGCCGTTATGGGTCTACCGGTCGGGCTTCTGGATGCGGGACTGGCAGTATCTGCTCGCTGGACCGAAATTGACGGTGGGCACTGATTATTTCCAGCTCGATGGCAAGCCGCTGCCCGTGGTGGGCACTACGTATATGTCGAGCGACGTGGCGCGGTTGTATCTCGCAAAACCGAATGCGTACGTTTGGGACCAGGACATGGCGCAGATTCATGGCGCGGGACTGGATATGATCCGCACCGGGTTGTGGAGCGGATGGGACCCCGAGCTGGCTCCGAATGGAGAAATGAGCGAAGAGGCGCTGCGTACCATTGAGGCCTTCCTGATGTGCGCGCGGCATAATCATCTGCCGGTCCAGTTCAACCTCTTTGCGTTTCTAGCGGAGAACCTGGGGGGAGAAAACGCATATTTGGACCCGGTAGCGTGGCAGGTACAGGCGCACTTTGTGCGATCCATCACGGGGCGATTCCACGCGGTTCCGTTTCTGGCGTGGGATCTGATCAACGAGCCGAGCGCGAATGTGAATCTATGGCACACGCAACCGGCGGGCGATGTGTTCGAGAATACCGCTTGGCGGAAATGGCTTGCGGCGCGCTATCCAGATCAGGCGGCGCTGCTCGATGCCTGGGCCGAGCCGTCCTTTGGGATCGGACGCAATCTGCAGCTCAAGCCAACGACCGCTCCGCCAGAGACGGCGGCCCAGGACCCGTTAGCCCTGCCTGCGGCGGACGCCTTTAACTTCGACGCGGTGCGGTCCGGATACAACCCGCTGAAGGTATACGACTATTTCCTCTTTACACAGGCCATCTTCGTCGACTGGGTGAAGCGGACAAGAGATGTGATTCGCGCCGAGGGCTCGACGCAGCTGATTACGGTGGGGCAGGAAGAGTATGGCGTAGCGCTTCGCCTGTCGCCGGCGTTTTATTCACCCTACATCGACTTTACGGCGAACCATACGTGGTGGGATTTCGACGGCATCCTGTGGGCGTCGCTGGCCGCGAAGTTTCCGGGCAAGCCGATGCTGATTCAGGAGACGGGCGAGCAGCGGCGGCTGTATCAGGACGACCACCTGCGATTGACCGCCGAGCAGGAAGCCTGGCAGCTGGAGCGCAAGATCTCGATAGCCTTCGCGCAGGGTGCCGGTGCGCTCCAGTGGGTGTGGAATGTGAACAGCTACATGGCGAACGACAACGAGATTCCGATTGGCGCCGTGCGGCCTGACGGGACGGAAAAACCTGAAGCAGCGATCCTGAGCGCGTTCGCGGCGTTTGCGGCGAAGAGCCGAGCCAGCTTTACGCACATCACGCCTCCGCAGGTGGCGATGGTGAACTCACAGGCATTCCAGTACAGCGGGATGAACAGCCTCGCAATCGATACCCAGAAGCGCGCGCTGCGCGCCCTAGCCTATTACGACCACACACCCTTCCGCATGGTCGCTGAAAACCGGATGGCGGAGCTGGGTTCGCCGAAGCTCGTGATTCTGCCGGCTTCGCAGGCTTTGACGGATGGGGCCTGGCAGAAGCTGCTGGATTATGTGGCGAGCGGCGGATGCCTGCTGGTTTCGGGTCCGGTCTCTCGCAATGAGCACTGGCAATTTGTAGATCGGCTGGCGTCGTTGGGAGTCAAGGCGCAGATTGAGACGCTGGCAGTGCGCCAGTCGGAGTTGAAGCTGCCCGAGTTGAAACTGTCCGATGAGCCGTCCCTACAGGTGGGCTTCCCATCGACTGTGCAGCAGTTGCCGACTGAAACGATGCGCTTTGCAGATGGAACATCCGTCCAGACCATCGCCCATGGATCCGGGCATATTCTTTGGGCGCGGGACCCCATGGAATTTTCTGAAGGCTACGATCCGACGGCGGCGTTGTATCGCTATGCGCTGAAATTCGCGGGAGCGGCGCCAGTGCTCCGCGAGATTTCTCCACTCTCGCCAGGCGTGCTGGCGTTTCCTACGGTGCTCGACGATGCGGTGCTCTACAGCTTCTCCAACGAGTCGCTGGACGATCAGACGGTAAGTATTGAGGATGCAATCACCCATGCGCTGCTGCACTTTACTCTGCCCGC
>CAYVSQ010000357.1:0-2711 GCA_964453815.1 uncultured Acidobacteriaceae bacterium
TACTTCTCCCTGGAGCAATATGGGGCACAACGCCGAAGACACTGGCGACCTTGCTGCCTCCGTCTGGTATGAACGCTGCAGTAAAGGCGCGCCGGTCACGATCGTAGGAGGACTAAGCTGCGAAGACTTGCTTGGAGGTCCTCCGTTGGCTGAGCCCGGCGAAGTGGCGAGTACGGCAGACAAACTAGCTGAATTCGCCAAGGATCAAGGTAAAGATCTCGCAAAAGATGCCTGGAAGAAGCTGCAGGAGAAAGATCCGGGCTTCTGGAATCACGATGCAAGTTATCTGTATACAACCGTGGCCGGCGAAGCTGTCGATGCCGCAGCAGACGCTCTTAAAGAGAAGGCGATTAAGACCCTGAATGTCTTCGATGTTCAGGAGCAGCCAGGCAAAGATGAGTGCGCAGGCATCCCTTCGACGCGTACAGCCGGCAACTCCTTCAACACCCCAACTGCGGAGAGCCTTATGGCCAGTTGGAAGGAATTAGGAGACAGCGTCAAAACGATGAATCCCGATGCCGCCGTCAATGTGCTGATGAACGCTCCCGGGGTCACGAAGGTCCAGTACGACTACAAAGGTCTGGAGCACGGACCAGAGTCGCGCCGGTTCAAGGTCCGCGGCTATGTCAGCGGCCACAAACTTGTGCTTCACCAGGATGGTGATGCCTACGGCGGAGACAAGAATCTTACGGTTCAATACACAGTAAACATGGTCACGAGCAAGCAGCAGTTCCCCACCTGGAGCCCGTTTATCGACAACGACAGTGCCGACCTTGCTACATCCGGAAAAGTTAAAGAACTCGAGCGCAAGTCGGTTACCTGCAACGTAAAGAGCGGTAAGAGCGGCAAGGAAACGCCAAGTACTGCGGGAGGTGCAGGCAAATGTACTCCTCACGAGGAGTTAGTAACAACGGTCTCTGATTCATCCACCCCCTTTGCCACCTATTACAAGAAGGGTGAACATCGCAACGGAGTCAAAGTGTGGCATGAGTATGAGTATTACTGGAACGCATACAAGGTCACAGAGCCTCTGAGCATTACCGAAAAGTAGGAGCGTATATTATGCGAAAGAAGATTTACAGCCTCGTAATTCTGTCTCTGGCGACTGTCCTGGGAGGTGTAGCGCAGACCTCCGGATCATCCAGTCTTGCGACACTGAAGTATCAATATAAGGTCGGCGTTCTGCCCTTCGTGGATACAACTGGCAATCTTGAGGACAAAACAACGGCAATCGCCCGTCTGCTGCAATCCGAATTGACGCACAACTCCGGCCTTGAAGTTCGATTCATCAAACCAGGGGACGATGCCGGCAGCGATATCGATTCCGATGCAGCGGTCAAATTGGCACGTGATCACAAGAACGACGTAGTAATCCTCGCCACCATCCTCTCAGCCCAAGTCGAAGAATCCGACCATAGCGCGCAGGGGCCAAGCATCTTCGGCCAGACTCTTGGCGGCTCCAGTCATTCCGCGAAAGCCACCGTCGAATTGCAAGCCGATCTCTACAGTTCGGTTACAGGCAAGAAGCTGGATAGCATCCGCGTAACCGGCGAAGAGAAGGTCAGCAAGATATCTGGCAGTGCCGACACATCCCTGGGAGAGTTGGGAAACGATGGGCAAGCGCCTGACTCGCCACTGGGCAAGGCGATGCAAAAAGCAATTCACAATGTGGCTACGCGGATAGCAGCGGACGAACCCAAGATGCTCCGTTACCAGCCTTCCGGAGATGCTAACTCTTCTGCGCCTTAGGGAATAACGGAAAAAGGGGGAAATCCGGCATCCAAAAACTTTCTTCCAAAATACTCTCGAGCCCGAAAGCATAAGTACACAGCATCATGCTGTTCTAACCATGTCTTATTGAGGAGTTCATGCCATGCAATGTCCGGTTTGCATTACAGAGACAGGAAGCAGTTCCGCATTCTGCCCGCACTGTGGGTCAAATACTGGCACCGGCGCAACTGCCCAAGCGATAGTTCAACCCAGCGGACTCTCCGACACTGCCGCTGGCACCATCGCCTACATTACGTTTATTCCGGCGATCATCTTTCTGGCGATGGAACCCTACAACCGCAGCTCCTACGTGCGATTCCACGCGTGGCAGTCGATCTTTCTCGGAATTGCCATCATCGCAATCAACACAATTCTTGGGCTTATCCCGATCGTCGGGTGGATCGCCGCGCCAATCGTAAGCCTGGGCTTTTTGGTTTTGTGGATCATTGTCCTCGTCAAGGCCAGTAGAGGTGAGCGCTACAAGGTTCCCTTCATCGGAAGCTTTGCAGAGCAGCAGGCCAAGTAGGGGAGGAATATCTCACAAAGTTAAACAGAAAGCGCACTCCAGACTCCACTTCCGCTGGCAAGCTTTCGTATGAGCTGAGCACGAAAGCTTCGTTTTTTTCGCTGGAGATACACGATCACGCGCCATTACTTCATAACGTCCAACTAATTAGAAAATAGCAACTGACAGGCTCCATATCTTCGGCATCGCTTCTACAAGCTGGAAACCATAATCTTGATGGTCGGGACACGATTCAGGTAACGTTGGACAGACGCAGTCCGATGAGATTCCGTTCCATCGGCGGCGTGAGGAATGAGGGCCTAATGCATTCGAGTGGGCCGATGCGTGCGCAGATTGGAAGACTCATTATCGCGACGAGCATCATCCAGCTCGCCAATGGCTTCTTCAACACTTTTATCTCCTTGCGGTTGGCGAC
>CAYVSQ010000358.1:0-6945 GCA_964453815.1 uncultured Acidobacteriaceae bacterium
GCCGCCGTAGCTCCAGCCGCCAACGCCCAGGCGGTTTGGATCAGCATAGCCTTCCTTCACTGCTTCATCCACGGCGGCCAGCAGGTCTTCCACTTCATGATGACCCCAGTCGGCAAAGATCGCCTCAGAATAAGCCTTGCCGCGACCGGAGCCGCCGCGGTAGTTCACATTCAGCACGGCGTAACCGCGCGCCGCGAAGAGTTGCCGCTCCGTTACAAAGCTGTGCGCGTCCTGGCCGTTGGGTCCGCCGTGAATACGTAACAGTAATGGGTACTTTTTGCCCGCTTCCGCGTCGGGAGGCAGCGTTAACAACGCATGTATCTCGGTTCCGTCCTTGCCCCTCGCGGTTAATTCGCGTGTTGCCCCCAACTTCATCTGAGCGAGCAGGGCGTCGTTGTGGCCGGTAAGCTTACGCAGCTTCCCGTCTTCGAAGGCGAAGATGTTTCCGGGGCTCGGGTCAGTGGACCAGATGAGGACGTGATGTTCAGCGGCGTTGTTGATTGCGAAGGCGACGCCGGGCTCGTCGATGAGGCGGCGGGTTGTGCCATCGGCGATGTTCACAGAGAGTGGGTATTCAGAACGATCGTCTTCGACGAGAACGGTGATGGTCTTGCCGTCGGGCGAAAAGTGCGGCGAGGAGACACTCCGGTCCAACTTTGCCGTCAGGATGCGAGGGGCGGTCCCATCCGCGCCCACAATCGCCAACTCGTTCTGGTTGTATTCTTCGAACTTCGGATCGCTGCCCTGCGTGTAGGCGATCCACTTGCTGTCGGGACTCCAGGCAAGCCGCCCGCCATCCTCGCCCTTAAAGTTAGTGAGCTGCTTTGGGGTCGAATTTGGCGCTGTGTTCACGACGAACACATCGGTATTGATGGTTCGATCCCACTCCGCGTCATGGTTGCTTACATACGCAACCTTGCTCCCGTCCGGAGACCACACGGCGTTGCCTTCATCGTGAGCGCTGTCGATGGTCAGCTTCTCCAGTTTTTGCGTATCGATGTCGTACAGATACAGGAGAGAGCGATTCGTGCCCGTCAGATATCCCTGCACGTCCTGTTTGAAGTGATAGCGGTCAATCACGACCGGCTTCGGTTTCTCCTCTTTCTTGTCGTCCTTCTTATCGTCCTTACTCTCAGCGTCGTCATCGGCTCGAATGGTCAACAACAGCTTCTTGCCATCGGGAGACCAGGCATACGCGCCTAGATGCCCCTTCACATCCGTAAGCTGTCGCGCCTCGCCGCCGCGACGGTCCAGCACCCACACCTGGGTGCCCTTCGCTTTTCCACCCGGCCGCTCGGCCTCGAAAGCCAAATACCTTCCGTCCGGACTCCATCGGGGAGTACTCGAGGAAGAATCCACCCCATATGTCAACCGGATATCCTGCGATCCGTCCCAATTGACCATCCATAGATCGGTGATACGCTTGTCGGCGGTCGTGTCCACCCTGCTCAAGGTGTAGGCCACCCACTGTCCGTCCGGAGAAACCTGGGGATCGCCCACATCCTGAAGGCGAAACAGGTCATCGAGTGTCATGGCGTGCGGTCCGGCCGCTGTTGAATCTGCGGCGGGAGTTGTGGCTGGCGAACTCTGCGCCAGTGCTGAAGCAGCGGCAAGAGCTGCAAAAAGAAGAGATGTGAGAGGTAATGACCGAGGCATGCAGACGAGTATAAAGGCGGTCCACGATTTCGCCCCAATACTTTAATTGCCTAGTTTCGCCCGCATGATCGACGGTGGGGATGCCTTTGCGTCCGGCCTGCGATTGCCGTGATCGTCAAGCGCGTCCCACCCCGAATTTGCGAGGTAGAAAAAGTACCCATCAACCACGACCCCGTGCGTAGGATCGCCGAGCGCAGGCGTTGCTCTCTCGATGGTGGATTCGGACTCAATGTGCGAGAGTGACGGATCGACCTTGAATTCGACAACGCGCTCCGGAGATGTCCCATTCTGAGTGGCTATCAGTGTGTGACCGTCGAGGTAGAGTCCATCAATCCCGCTGAGTGCGAAGGCTCCTTGCATCGAAATCCAGGAAACGTGCTTTGTCTCAAGGTCCAGAATGCCGATGCCGCGCAGGTAGTCCGGGACGAAGATGCGCCGTCCATCGGGAGACATGGCGGGCGTCTGAGGGGAAATGAAATCGCCCGCATCCAGCCGCTCGATTTGTTGAGTCCTGCGGTCCACGCGATAGACGCGGCCACCCTCGCCATCTGAAATGATGGCGTCGCCCTCCGCGGTCAGGGTCATGTCGCCGAGCGAGCTGTGAGCTGGTCCCTCGATGCGATGGAGTAGTTTGCCCGTTCCCAGATCGTAGGTCAGGATCGCGGACCTGCCCCAACCTTTCGCCGGACTGGCGACGAAACCGTCTAAAGCAACCTCGGTGGCCCACAGTACGTGCCGCGGCCAGTCGATCTTGAGGGCCATCATGGGCCACTGATCAGGAGCCAACGCAAAGACCTTTGTCGAGCCTGATTTTGTGACGGCGAGAATTTTCTTTTCCAGAACACTGGTGATGTAGAAACTCTCCGTCGCCGGATCATAGTCGATGTCTTCGGGAATAAGCCCGGAATCTTCGAGGCTGAACACCTTGGAGGCCCGGGATATAGCCGTCGTGTTGGCGATCATGTTCGCGTGAATCTCCCTGAAACGCGGGTCATTGCGGATGAGTTCGATCTGTTTGAGCTTGAGGACCTCTTCGTTCGATTGGCCCATCCGGACGAATTGGTCGAAACTGTCCAGCGCCGCCTGCCGGTCGCCAGCGAAGTTTTCTGCGCTCATCAACTGGAGCAGCGATGACGGTGAACCATTGAGTAAATCGCTCAATCTATGTGCGCTGGCCAGATAGGCCGCGGCATCGCCTTTGGAGTGTTCCTCCTTCAGCTCTGCCCGAATTTTCCGCAGCTGTTCTTTGGCGTTCATCGCCGGCTGCTCCGCTGTGAACGAAGGGGCAAACGGCAAAATGACCAGAGCAGCCGTGAAGACTCGAATGGAAAGAGAAGTCATGAAGATACGGTTCTTCGCGTTGCACCAGCTTAGCGACTGTTTCCGCTGGAATAAAAGGCGATCCAGCACTTTGTGACGAAAGGACATGCCTTCTCCATGAGCGCCCGGGGAGTGGTCCAGGCTCGCGGACAATCCGGAATTTTCCACAGCCCGCTTGCTAACTAATCCTTTAGTTGTCCGTCCAAAGCCCATAACACAGATGCCACCAAAAAGATCCATCACGCTGACAGAAGCCGAGTTACGGCTCATGAAGATTCTGTGGCAGCGCGGAGAATCGGTGGTAGGCGATCTGGTCGCTGCGATTCCCGGCGATGCTCCCCTTGCTTACAACTCAGTTCTAACGACGATCAGAATCCTGGAACAAAAAGGCTATGTCCAACACCGGCAGGAGGGCAGAGCCTATGTCTACAGCCCATGCGTCGGGGAACATGAGGCGAGCAGGTCCGAGGTTCGCCATATGATGCAGCGCTTCTTCGGCAACTCCCGAGAGCGGCTGCTTCTTTCACTGCTTGGCGATGAGGAGATTTCTCCGGAAGAGTTGCAGCGTCTAAAAGATGCCATCGCCAAAGCGGCGGATGACAGCACAGGAACTGGCAAGACAAAACCCAACAGCAACAGGCCGGACAATACGAGGAATGCCTAGCACGATGGGACTGACCACCATGCACTGGATTGAAAGCCTTTCGCAGGCAGCGGCTACCTCCGCTGTGTCAGGCATATGGCAGGGTCTTCTATTGGCTGCTGGCGTCGGCTTGTGCTTTCGTTTGGTGCCGAAGACATCGGCGGCTATACGCTTTGCTGTCTGGACAGCGGTCTTCGTGGTGATCGCGCTTTTGCCCTTCCTCCATCTTTCGGGCAGATCGCATCAGACGATATCCGAACCTGGCGCTGTCATTCATCTAGACGTGCGCTGGAGTTTTGCGATTGCGGCTTTGTGGGCCGCTCTCTCGTTGGTTCGTGCCGGAAGGCTGGCGATGAGTGCGGTTCGACTGCGCGGGCTCTGGAAGAGATCGACATTGGTTGAACCGGGCGCGGGTGTTGCTTCATGGCCTTCCCGAGTTGGTTCGCGGCCCGTGCAGCTTTGCACCTCTACCGCAGTTGACCGTCCCAGTGTGATCGGCTTCTTTTCTCCGCGAATTCTTATCCCTGTCTCGCTTTTTGAGAAGCTGTCGCCGGCCGAGCTGGAGCAGATTGTCCTGCATGAGATGGGACATCTAAGCCGGGCCGACGATTGGATCAACCTCTTTCAGAAAATCGGTCTGGTGCTGTTTCCTCTGAATCCGGTTTTGATGTGGGTTGAGAGGCGTCTCTGCTACGAGCGAGAACTGGCCTGCGATGATGGGGTTCTTCGCTTCACCAAGGCGCCGAAGGCCTATGCAACCTGCCTGGTCAGCCTGGCGGAACACAGTCTTGATCACCGTGGAGTATCTCTTTCGCTTGGAGCGTGGGAGCGGCAGTCGGAACTGAGCCGCCGTGTGCACAGCATCCTGCGCCGTGGGGAAGGCATGACCCGGCTGCAGGCTCGGCTGGTGCTGAGTGCGATCGTGCTTGCTTTGCTCGGCGGAGCAGCTGGTCTCTCACGATGCCGGCAGTTCGTCTCGTTCTCGACCTCCGAATCGCCTCTTACCGCTCGTACCGAAGCACAGGGATTGCCGGCGATGGGATATCAGCCAGTCGCGTTCCATCCCGCGACTGCTCCCCATCTGACCTTGCTGAAGGCTACGCTGCCCTCCGGTCAGGCGCCCCAGATTGCAAAGCGAACAGCCAGCACTGGCCGCGCTTTGCGCAAACAGCCTGCACATGCTCGCGTCGTGCAGCACGCCCAAAATATTCCCAATGGAATACAGCGCTGGTTCGTCCTTACTTCCTGGGACGAAACGTCTTCGGACGGATTTGGCCGCTCAGGAATGATGCTCACCGTAACCAATGAGCACGCTCTGTCTCGCTATGCAGCCGTGCCAACCGATCGCGGTTGGTTCGTCATTCAACTCTAACTACCTACACAACCAACCATTTTGAGGGTTCGCTATGTCCGTATCAACTAATAAATTAAGCGGTAAGACAGCACGGGTTGCCGTCCCCGCTGGAGCAGCCGTAGGCCTCGTTTTAGCAGGCGCCTTTTTCCTTCATCACACCGGAGTGCAGGCCGGAAGTGGGTCTGCCGCTCCGCTGGACGACAACAGCGTCTCGTCGCTCATCTCCGTCGACAGCGCGGTCGAAGCGGTTGCCGCCCGCGTTACTCCCGCAGTCGTCAATGTTGCCGTCACCTCGCGCGGATCTGCCGAACATGCTACCTCTGACGATCAAGATCAGGAGCAGGGCGGTCTGCCCCCGGGCTTTTCGCAATTCTTCGGTCCCCGGGGTGGGCAAGCTCCCTCTCAGCCTCAGATCGAGCATGGAATCGGCAGCGGTGTCATTATCTCTCCCGATGGATACATTGTTACGAATAACCATGTGGTCGACGGCGCGGTCCAGATGCGTGTAACCCTGCATGACCGCCGCACCCTGAATGCCAAGCTAGTCGGCACCGACAAGCTGACCGATCTGGCCGTCATCAAGGTCGATGCCAAGGATCTTCCGGCCATGTCGTGGGGAGATTCCACCAAGCTGGAGCCCGGCCAGAGTGTGCTCGCCATCGGCAGCCCCTTCGGCTACTTCCAGTTCTCGGTGACGCGCGGAATCGTGAGCGCGATCAATCGTGGAAACCCCTACACAGATGATCCCCGCAAGCCCGGTGCATATATTCAGACGGATGCTGCCATCAACCCAGGTAACTCCGGCGGCGCACTGGTCAATGCCCATGGAGAGCTGATCGGAATCAATACCTTCATCATCTCGAACAGTGGTTCGTTTGCAGGCGCGGGATTTGCCATTCCGGCACAGATCGCCCATGCCACCACGGACTCGCTGATCAAGAATGGTACGGTTCACCACGGCTATCTCGGCATTAGCATGAACGATGTTACTCCGGATAACTACGGCTTCTTCAAGTTGCAGGATTCGACCGGAGCGATCGTCGCTCAGGTTACCCCGAATTCACCCGCCAGCCGTGCAGGCTTGCATGCAGGCGACGTGATCCAGCAGCTTGATGGACAGAAGATTCTGAACGGAAGCGCGCTGCAGGTAGCGGTGGCTGAAGATGCTCCCGGGAAGACCATCTCCCTCGGCATTGTCCGCGATGGCAAGCCGCAGACGGTCGATCTCACCGTCGGCGAATTTCACGCTGATTCAGAAATGGCGAGCGACGGCGGTGCATCGCCGAAGAGCGGAAAGCTGGGATTGGCTGTCAATGATCTGACGTCCGACGCCCGGCAGCAGCTGAACGTCCCGTCCGAGGTCAAGGGCGCGGCGGTTCAGAGTGTCCGTCCGGCGAGCCCGGCGGAAGATGCCGGTCTTGCTCCTGGCGATGTGATCGTGGAAGTCAATCGCCAGGCCGTTCCCACAGCCGAGCAGTTCGTCAGCGCCGTCCACGCAAATCCTGCGGGGAAGGACCTGCTTCTGCTTGTCTGGTCGAAGGGCAACGCAAGCTATCGCGTGCTTCACACAGACCAGGACAATAGCAATAGCGGTATGTAAGAGCAAAATTGCCGGGTCGCAGTGCGAAATCAGCATGGCGACCCCGCGAGCTTGGTCTTATCTCCTACCCATTCTCAATTCGCTCGTTGTCCCGAATCACCATTGAAAGAAACATGGACAAAAAGGCTCGTCTGCCATCGCAGACGGGCTTTTTGTATTGGTTGGAGAAGTTTCCAGTAAATCACACCTGTCTAACCGGACATGCCCACGCGTGCCCTCTTAGGCCAAACCGCGACGGTAACAGAAATCAGGATTAGCTTTATGAGCCAGTCCCCGGAATGGATCAAAGCGAGTTGCCAGGGCACGTTCTGCCAGAGCATCGAGCCCGTGAGCAGAACAACCGGAAACCCAACCCACAGCCAGAGTCCCAAT
>CAYVSQ010000359.1:0-10813 GCA_964453815.1 uncultured Acidobacteriaceae bacterium
GAATACGGTGATGGATGTGGATCGCTATGAAAAGGACGTGGCGGCTCTCACGCCAAGCCGCGTGGTAAGCCCGTTGAACCTGAGCGGGATTGACCGGTCATTCGGCAATGGTTCCTTGTATGTCTGGACGGCCGGCCTGGAGCGGCGCTTTGGCAATCTGGTTGCGGATGCGAACTATGTTGGCACAGCTGGCGTTAGATTGCCCCGCATAAGTTTTCCCAATGCCTATCCAGGAGCCAGTCCCGAGTTTGCGCCGTATACGCAGTTCGATAGCTCTGGAGCGGTAATTGGCGGATTCGGAGTTGAGAATATCATCACCGCTACCTCCCACTCGACCTATCATGCGCTTCAGACCTCGCTGTCTGGAACTGTAGCGCGCGGCGGGCCAGGCATTCAGGCGAGTTACACATGGGCCAAGTCGATTGACGACACCAGCCAGGTGATTGGGGGTACAGGAGCAACAGGCGCCGTATCGCAGGGCTTTCCGCAGAATCCATTCGATACTCACGCGGAAAAAGGGCCGTCAACCTTCGATGTGGCGCATGCCTTCACGTTGAGCGTGGCCCAGGAACTGCCTTTCAACAACGTTTCCTTCCTTGAGGGAGTCACCCCCAAGATCACCGCTGGATGGGAGATGCTGGTTATCTCGACGATCACCAGCGGATCGCCCTTCACTGTGTATTCGGGAGTTCAGCAGACAGGCGCCGGGTCGAACGGAGTGGACCGTCCAGATCAGATTGGTACGCCGCATCTGTCAACGGCTCGAAAAAAACGGGAGGACTACTTCGGATTGGGCGAGGACAACGCCTCCTACTTCTCTATCCCCATCAATATACCCGGCGGCACCGGACCGAACAGCGGACTCTTTGGCACGCTGGGCCGGAATACCTTTCGCGGGCCTGCCTTCTACAACTATGACTTCGCGTTCATCAAGACCACGCCCTTCGGCAAACGCAACAGCGGCATCGAGCTGTTCAATCTGCAATTCCGGGCTGAGTTCTTCAATCTATTTAATATCGTGACGATGGGGCTGCCGGCGAACACAATCAAAGGTGCCGGATTTGGAGAAATCAGCAAGACCGCGGGTAACTCCCGGCAGATTCAATTTTCACTGAAGCTCATCTTTTGATCCGGACTCAACTCCCACCACGGTTCTTCAGCCGCCATCTTCGCCGCACACTTCAAATCAAGGCCCTCTTCATGCGCAAGCGTCTACTTCTTCTCGCCGTCGTCGGCATCTCTGTAAGCCTATTCGCTCAGAAGCCCGCCTGGCAGCCCGCACCCGGCCACGTCACGATACCTCTCTGGCCGCAAGGAGCACCTGGCGCCCAGCCCAATCCAGCGCCGGAGGTCGATACGACGACTGCCAAGGACAACCTCATCGCCGGAAGACCGCTCATCCGTCTCGGTAACGTCTCCACGCCGACCTTGACACTCTATTCGCCCAAGGGCAAAAACACGGGCGTCGCCGTTGTCGTCTTTCCCGGAGGCGCCTACCGCATTCTTGCCATCGACCTCGAAGGCACCGAGGTGTGCGACTGGCTCAACTCTGCCGGCCTCACTTGTGTGCTGGTCAAATACCGCGTGCCCGATTCCGGGCCCTATCCCAAGTCTTCTGCGGCCCTCCAGGACGCGCAGCGCGCGGTCGGCATCGTCCGCTCCCACGCCATCGAGTGGCACATCGACCCAAACCGTATCGGCGTTCTCGGCTTTTCCGCAGGAGCACATCTCGCCGCTGCTCTCAGCACTCACTTCGATCAACGCCTCTACGAGGCGATCGATGCCGCTGACCAGCTCAGCTGCCGTCCGAACTTCGCCGTGATCGTCTATCCCGGCTACCTCGCACTTGCAGAACAGAACTTTGCGCCTAACCCCGATATCCACGTGACCGACAAAACCCCGCCATCCTTCATCGTTCAGGCCGAGGACGATACCGCGCATGTCGAAAACGCCACCGTATACTTCCTCGCTCTGAAGAACGCCAAGGTCCCCGCCGAACTGCATATCTACGCGCAGGGTGGACACGGCTATGGTCTCCGCCGCACCGCACTCCCTGTCACCACCTGGCCGCAAAGCGTCATGACCTGGCTGCACACCATCCAGATGCTGCCCTCTGCGCCTTAACGTCCGTTGAATCAGAAGAAGGTCTGCACCACATCGACTACCTGATATTCAGAGTCCAGCACCGGCAGGCATCGCCATTTGTCAAAGGTCAAACACGGATGCGAAATATCGAAGCCGATCATGTCGCCTACGCAAATGTCGTCTTCGGCCCCGATGCCCAGGTATGCGTGCTGATCCATCATTTTGGTGAGTGTCCAATTCGCGGGAGCCGCTATCGGAACATGGTTGCCGGGACGATAATGCAGTGCCGGCGTCGGTAAACCGGCATCAAATGCGGCATCGCGCTTCCCTAGAGCCACGATCGCTCTCTCTTTTTCCGGAACCGACTGCACGTAGGCCCACAATTGCAGCGCCGGCAGCAGGCTTGCTCGCATGCGCTGCGCAATCGGGTTACGCTGTTGAATCTTCTCCTGCGCCTCGCGATAAACGCCAACATCATGCGTCAGATAGCATCCTGGACGTAAAACCACGTCAACGGAATCTCCCAGGCCAGCCTCTGTAAAAACCTCGGCCACCGCGTCGTACCAGGCAGATCCAGCCCCCGAAAGCACAATCGGATCACGATCGAAGCGCCTGCGCTCCATTAATTCTCGTGTGACCCTTACAGCATTGTGCAGGAAGCCGCGAATCGCTTCTTCCTCGTCAAGCACGCCTTCATAGATCTCGACTCCGCAGAGCGCAATATGCTCACGCCAACGCTCCAGCGCGTCAAGCGTGGATTGCAATTGATCGGAATCGCGCACACCTGCACGGCCTCCCTCCACGCCTAACTCGATCAACACCTGCAAGCGTTGTCCTGTTGTCCCGAAATACGCGCCCAGTTGCTCCACCTGTTGTGCGGAATCCACCAGACAGAAATATTCAAAATCCGGATCGTTCAGCAGCCGCGCGATGGCCACCATATTCTGTTTTCCGACCAATTGATTCGCCATCAGGACGCGGCGCACTCCGTGCTGATAAGCAATCAGCGTTTGGTGTGCGGTCGCCAGCGTAATGCCCCATGCGCCTCTCTGCAACTGCAGGTCAAACAGCCTGGGAGCCATTGTGGTCTTGCCATGGGGCGCAAGCTTCACTCCATACGCCGAGATAAATTGCTGCATCCAGTTCAAGTTGTGCAGCAGCCTTTCTCTGTATA
Organism: uncultured Acidobacteriaceae bacterium; assembly: GCA_964453815.1. Taxonomy (GTDB): domain Bacteria; phylum Acidobacteriota; class Terriglobia; order Terriglobales; family Acidobacteriaceae; genus Silvibacterium. The sequence goes on from CAYVSQ010000359.1 coordinate 3,260, forward strand.
AGACCGCTGTTGGCAAGCTCAAGTCTTCGCGCAGCAGATTCCATCCAAACCCGGCGATCTCGCTGGGCTCGAGCGCTTCTTGCAAGAAGCCCAGGCCTTTATGAAGTGGCGCAATTCGAGAGTCGGGCCTGTCAGTGTTCACTCGATGTTTCCCCCGTTCATTCACTGGGCCTCAAACCATGTGCAAGGGCTATGTGTAAAGTAAGGATATCTCCACTCATGGAACGACGAGGCAGGTTGCGTATATCTTTAGAGAGTTCCCATGCCAGTCTGCGATACTCTCATCCGAAATGCGCGCGTAATCGACGGTAGCGGCAGCGAGTCTCAGGCTGTCGACGTCGCCATAGAGGGCGACCGCATTTGCGCGGTCGGACAACTCGCCGGCTACACCGCATCACAAATTACGGATGGCAGTGGCCACGTCTTGGCGCCCGGCTTTATCGATGTCCATACCCATGACGACACCAACGTGATTCGCACTCCCGAGATGCTGCCGAAGCTATCGCAAGGAGTCACCACCGTCATCGTCGGCAATTGCGGCATTAGCGCCGCGCCAGTGCACTTGGCAGGGGATCCTCCCGATCCGATGAACCTGCTGGGGAACGCAAGCGTCTTCCACTATCCCACCTTTGCCGCCTACGTCGCGGCGATCGATGCAGTCCAGCCGGCAGTGAACGTCGCTGCGCTGGTTGGCCACACGGCTCTGCGCAATAACCATATGGATCGCCTTGATCGCTCCGCAACAGTTGCGGAGATCGAGGCCATGCGTTCGCAATTGCTAGAGGCTCTGGACTGCGGGGCATTAGGCTTGAGCTCGGGCCTGGCGTATTTATCGGCAAACGCCGCATCGACGGAAGAAGTCTTGGCGCTGGCTGAGCCGCTCGCTGCGGTCGGCGCGATTTACACCACGCACCTGCGGAGTGAAACGGAAGCGATCCTCGAGGCGATGCATGAAGCATTCCGGATCGGACGTGAGTGTGGCGTCGCGGTTGTCATCTCCCACCTGAAATGCGCAGGTATCGACAATTGGGGACGGAGCGGCGAAGTGTTGCAGGCGCTGGAAACAGTCCAGGTTTCCCAGCCTGTCAGCTGGGATTGTTATCCATATGCGGCCGGTTCCAGCACGCTCGACCTGCGCCAGGTGGATGAACGCGTCGAGATCATGATCACCTGGTGCACTCCGCATCCGGAGATGGCGGGACGAACCCTCAAGCAAATTGCCCAGAACTGGAACGTCGACCAGATCGAGGCGGCGCGGCGTCTGCAGCCGGCAGGGGCCATTTATCACAGCATTTCTGAAGACGATATGCGCCGCATTCTGCGGCATCCGGCAACCATGATCGGGTCGGATGGACTTCCCAACGATCCGCTGCCGCACCCTCGGCTCTGGGGCACATTTCCGCGCGTGCTGGGGCGTTTCACTCGCGATGAGCGTCTCTTTTCACTGGCAAACGCTGTCCACAAAATGACGGGCATGCCCGCCGGACGATTCGGGTTAGTCGATCGCGGTCTGATTCGCGCAGGCTACCACGCCGATCTGGTCCTCTTTGACCCGGAAACAATACGGGACACGGCTACCTTCGCCAACCCCGTCTGCGCGGCAGAGGGTATCGCACGTGTATGGGTCAATGGCGTTATGTCCCACTCTGGCAACACCCCAACCGGGCAGCGAGGCGGACGGTTTCTACCCCGCTCGGCCGCTGCTCAACGCGGCAATCTTCATTCTTTGCAGAAATTAAGGAGATCACGATGAGCATGAAACGATATGGCGTCGAAGGCGGCAAGGGCACGGGAGGTCAGTATCTGCCATTTGCCCGTGCCGTCGAAGCCAATGGTTGGCTCTACGTATCCGGCCAGGTGCCCATGGTCAACGGTGAAGTGGTCGAGGGGAATATTGTCGTCCAGTCCCACCAGGCCATTCGCAATTTGATGGCGATTCTTCAGGAGGCGGGCTATGGGCCGGAAGATGTGGTGCGCTGCGGCGTATGGCTCGACGATCCTCGCGATTTCCAATCATTCAACGGCGTCTTCCGTCAGTATTTCGGCGAAAACCCTCCTGCCCGCGCCTGTGTTGTTTCCAGCATGGTTGTCGATTGCAAAGTGGAGATCGATTGCATCGCCTACAAGGAGCCGGCGTCTTGATTCTCAATCAGTCTGAAAAATTCCATCTGCCGAAAGAGAGTCGATGAAAAGAGAATCGCCGAAAAGAGAATCAATGGCCCTGCCCTTATGATCGACCATCACGGCGCATTCTTGCTTGTCGCCGCACTCAGCGCCATTGTTGCGCTCATCCTCCTCATCGCTGTTTACAAGCTCAACCCCTTTATTACCCTGTTTGTCACCTCGCTGGTATTGGCGATGGTCACCGGCATGCCGCTTCAGGCCATTGTGAAAGCGTTTGAAGTCGGCGTTGGCAATACGCTAGGGCACATTGCAATTGTGGTGGGATTGGGCACGATGCTCGGCAAGATGATGGCCGAGTCGGGCGGCGCAGACCGCATTGCGCACACTCTGATTCGGCTTTTCGGCGAGAAGTACATTCACTGGGCCATGGTGGTGATTGGTTTTGTCGTTGGCCTGCCGGTTTTCTTTGAGGTTGGCTTCGTACTCCTGATACCGATTGCCTTTACGGTTGCCCGGCGCACCCGCACTTCTTTTATTCTCGTCGGATTGCCCATGGTGGCCGGTCTCTCGGTGGTACACGGATTGATGCCACCGCATCCGGCAGCAATGCTGGCAGTGACCATCTACAACGCTGATGTCGGACGCACCATTTTCTACGCAATGCTGATCGGCATTCCTACTGCTGTGCTTGCCGGCCCGCTTTTCGCAAAATTCATCGCGCCCAGGGTTCAACTCGATCCGGATAATCCCATGGCGGCACAATTCGTCGATCATGGCGAGGAAAGGAGTTTGCCGAGCTTCGGGTTGACGCTGGCAACCATCATGCTGCCCGTCTGCCTGATGTTGATCGGCAGTTGGGCCGACATCCTGTCCACTCCGAAAAGCTGGGTGAACGAGAGCTTGCGCTTTCTGGGCAATGCCGACATCTCGCTCCTCGTCGGAGTCCTCGTAAGCTTCGTAACGCTCGGCAGCATGCGGGGCTTCACGCGTGGGACGATTCTGAAGTTTTCGAATGAATGCCTGGCACCCACTGCGACCATTACGCTGCTCATTGGTGCCGGCGGCGGCTTTGGCCGTATTTTGCAGGACAGTGGCGTTTCTCAGGCGATCGTCGACGTTGGGCTCCACGCCCACCTGCCGCTCCTGATTATGGCCTGGATGGTCGCGGCGCTGATACGTCTCTCTACGGGGTCAGCCACCGTGGCTATGACCACAGCGGCCGGTATTGTCGCTCCCATAGCCTTGCACGCGGGCGGAGTCCGGCCCGAACTATTGGCGATTGCCACTGGCGCCGGATCGCTGGTCTTCTCGCATGTCAACGACGGGGGCTTTTGGATGGTCAAGGAGTACTTTAATATGAGTGTCGCGCAGACCATGAAGACCTGGTCCATCTGCGAAACCATCATCTCTGTGGTCGCGCTGGTTCTGACACTGGCGTTGTCCCTGGCGGTTTAGAGCAGCCTCACAGTTGCCTCAAGAGGATCAACCCACGATCAGATACCCGCTGGTCGGCTTGCTTCTGAATTGCATCTACAAGAGAATAAATAGACTATGCTCGTTTGAGGTACGATGACGACGACCCTGATACACAATCCGTTCCTTGTAATTGCCGCGATCCCTTTCATCTACTTCTCCCTCGCCTTGATTAGCTCTCTGCGCTTTTTCCTGGCAGCGCCAGCCAAAACAGATGAGAAGAGCGGGTTCCTGCCACCCATTAGCAATCTGAAGCCGGTGCGTGGGCTTGATCCGGATGCCTACGAAAACTTTGCCAGCTTTTGCCGGCAGGACTATCCGAATTACGAGATTCTTTTTTGCGTGGGCGACACCAGAGATCCCGCATTACCGGTATTGCAACAGCTTGTTCGCGACTTCCCGGAACGTCAGATCCGCATTCTGATCGGGTCAGGCCGCGAGGCCGCGAACGACAAAGTGGCCAAGCTTGCGCGACTCGTGGATGAAGCCGCTCATGAACACCTCGTCATCAGTGACAGCGATGTGCGCGTGGAGCCGGATTATCTGCGCAAAATCATCGCGTCGCTGGCGAATCCCAAGGTGGGGGCTGTTACCTGTTTTTATCATCCTGCCGAAGAGAAGACCGCCGAAGAGAACACCTGGGTGCAACGGTTGCAGGATGTAGGGATGCTTTCCGACTTCTATCCAGGAATTCTTGTTGCCAAACAACTGGACGGAGTGAAGTTTGCACTTGGTCCAACTATTGCCACCACCCGCACCCGGCTGCAGGCTTTTGGCGGTTACACTTCCATCGAGAACCGTCCAGCGGATGATCTGCTGGTGGGCCGATTGATCGCCGATCAGGGCTACGAAGTTGAGCTCCTCCGCTATTCCATTTCGACGGTGCCCGATTATCAGTCATTGCGGGAATTGATCGATAAACGTCTCCGCTGGATCACCGTCATGCGCCACATGCGCCCCTGGGGACATCTGGGCCTGCTCTTCACGCTGGGGCTGCCCTGGGCGCTGCTGGCAGTCGCTGTGCATCCCACTCCTGGAATCGCCGTGGGTTACATCGGCGGATATCTGGTTTTTCGCGCTGCATTGACGGCATCGGTTGGATGGGGGCTCCAGCAACGCGGGGTCTTGGGAAAACTGCTCCTGATACCGGTGTGGGACGCCTTTGCCACCCTGATCTGGTTGGTCAGCTTCGCACGCAAGACGATCCGCTGGCGAGGACAGGATTACCTGATCCGCAACGGTGAGCTTGTTCCCGTCACGCCGAACGAATCAGTCCCGAAAGCCAAGGCCCAGCTCGTACCCTAGAGCCTGTCCATGACAGCTCGTTAACGGGAGACCCGGAGAAATTGGTTAGACGGTTTCCTTTACCAAGAGCGGGTGCTTGTTCTTTTCGCCGCCGATGCGCCGCTCATTTCGCGTCTGCCGCCAATTGACTTGCGGCGCAAACAGAGCGGGGTCAATACGATCCCGATAACGCAGCGCGATATTAATCAGTGAATCGACAAGCGAATCGGACAGCATGTGCGGATTCAACCCGAGATCGACCAGCTTGGAATGCTTGGCGTTGTAGTAATGCGATTCTGCTTCGACACGCGGGTCAGGAAGGTGATCGATTTCGACCTGGAGTCCCATCTGTCCGCCCACTGTCTTGACGATCTCGGCCAGTTCGAGCACTGAGAACTGCTCTGTGAACTGATTAAATACGCGGAATTCACCTGGCGCGGCAGGGTTGAGGCAAGCGATCTCCACGCAACGAACCGTATCGCGAATGTCGAGAAAGCCGCGCGTCTGTCCCCCTCGTCCATAAACCGTAAGTGGGAAACCGAGAGCCGCCTGCGCGCAGAAGCGGTTAAGAACCGTTCCGAAGACCTCGTCGTAATCAAAACGATTGATAAGCGCTTCGTCCATCAAAACTTCATCGGTGACGGTGCCGTAGACCACCCCTTGATTGAGGTCCGTTGCGCGCAGTCCCCAAGCCTTGCAGGTGAACATGATGTTGTGACTGTCGTGCACCTTCGAGAGGTGATAGAACGAACCCGGCTGCTTGGGATACGGAAGCACATCCTTGCGGCCATTGTGCTCGATGGTGAGATATCCCTCTTCGATGTCAATGTTCGGCGTCCCATACTCGCCCATGGTCCCCAGCTTCACGATGTGGCAGTCCGGCTGCAACTCACGGATGACGAACAGCAGGTTCAGGGTTCCGACCACGTTGTTCACTTGGGTAAACACCGCGTGCTTGTGGTCGATCATGGAGTAGGGCGCCGACCGCTGCTCCGCAAAGTGAACCACCGTATCCGGCTGGAAGGTCTTGATCGTCGAAGACAGAAAATCGTAGTCGACGACATCGCCCACGAAAAGATCAATGTTCTTCCCTGTTAATTGATGCCAGACATCCAGGCGCTCGGACAGTGGGCGGACCGGCGTGAGCGTCTGAACGCCCAATTCGTAGTCCCATAGACGGCGGGAAAAATTATCGATGATAGCAATGGAATGTCCCTTACCTGCGAGATACAAAGCCGTGGCCCAGCCACAGAACCCATCCCCACCGAGAACGGCAATACGCATGTTTCCTCCAGATCAAATCAAAAATACATCTTATTTATCGAAGCATTAGATACAAAAATCACGCCACTCTAAAAGCTCTCCGCAACTGCAAGTGGATGATTCGTCAGCAAAACCTTGCCCCCGCTGACATAGACGGTATTCAGTTGACCGCTGCCTACCAACGATTCCAAATGAGCAACCGCAGTTGTTCTCGCGATGATGTAGTACCGTTCCGGCTTAAGCCAGAGATCCCTGAATTGATTATCGTCGATAAAAACATTGGGTGCGCCTGGCGCATACGATCCATAAACCAGGTTGTTGAATCTCCCATTCAGCAGCAACGCGGTTCGATTCGTGTAAAAGAACACGGAAGAGAACCAATAGTAGTGGTGATCCACAATTAAGCCGCCCTGTGGCGATCGTTCCAGTACGACGACCAACGGGCGGGAAGAGAGATAAGGATCAAACCTGACCATCGCCAGACGGGCAGCATGAAAGAAGACGACCATCATCAGAGCTATCGCAATGTATGTGGTCTTACGTGCCGCACGTAAGGTGCCAAGAGCCCCAATGACAAAGGCAACCGCAGCCAGGGCCAGCGGCAAACGCAAATAAGCAAATGAATCGAGGGTCAGATCTTCCATGTGCCCAAGCGACAGAGTGTATGCCTTTGGGTGCGAACTCAGCGCTTGAGAAATATCGCCCGGTGTCGGAACATGCCGGACAGCCACCAGGATAGAAATGCCCGTTAGCGCGGCAAGCGCGCATATGACAGTCAGGACGCGTGTGCCACCTCGGACCATTCGACCGTTCGCCGCTATCGCCGAACCAATCAGGAGCGCGAAGGCCGGGTAGCACGGCATGGAGTAGTACTCCTGCGTGGTGGAAAAGGTAAAGAAGACCAGAACGAACCCGATCCAGCAGAGGGCAAGGAGCCTGGTTTTTCCGGCACGATCTATGGGTCGATAGGAAAGTTTCGTTGCCGCCGGAAGGTAGACACTCCACGGAAATATCCACACCAGGTTGAGCAGCCAGAAATAAAGGCGCGGCACTGTGTTGTAATCGCGCGGATAGCGAAGGTCGAGGAATCGCAGCAGCTGCTCATTGATGAAGAAAAACCACAGGAAGCCGTGGTACTCCCCGGGAATACTCTTCATCGTGAAGGAGAAGTAGGGCGGATTGCGAAGCGTGGCAAGTATGTGCCAGGGCGCGGCAATGAGCAGAATGATCGCCACGCCGCTGATGGGCCGAAGGCGTCTCCAGACATGTGCGGAGAAGAGCTGGCGCGTACACAGCAGATAGATGACCATGGCTGCGATCGGAAAGACGATCGCAATAAGGCTTTTCAGAAGCAAACCGACGCCCAGGCTCGCGGCCAGCGTAGCGGCCCATGCTCGCGGATGCCGCTCC
>CAYVSQ010000360.1:0-16445 GCA_964453815.1 uncultured Acidobacteriaceae bacterium
ATAGCAACCAGGCAACGAACGGACGAGACAGCTTCACCGATAACAAGTTCATTACACCGGTGGTCGCGAACGGTAAGGTCTATGTTGGAACGACGACAGGCGTGGCCGCATTTGGGCTGCTTACACCATAGGTATTTCGGGAAGTTTTGAACATAACGCTGGCGTTGCTATTGGGGATAACGGCTGTTACGGGAGCGCAGATTCAGCAGGCGCCGCACGCCTTGTATTACCGGACCGGAGCGGCTGCGGACGTCGTGCGGCATCCGCGCACCGGGTATGCGCTGATGGGCGGTGGAACGGATCTGGACGAGGCGTTTCGCTGGCTGTGCGATCGCGCCGATGGCGGTGATCTGCTGGTGCTGCGGGCCTCCGGCGACGACGCGTATAACCCGTACATCAACGGGCTTTGCAAACTGAACTCAGTTGCGACCCTGATCATTCCCGATCGCGAAGTGGCTCTGGAACCATCCGTCTCGGGCAGAATTCAGAAGGCTGCTGCGATTTTTATTTCCGGCGGCGATCAATCGAAGTACACACGCTACTGGCGTGATACGCCGGTTGAAGTAGCATTGCGCGACGCGGTGAAGCGCGGTATTCCGATGGGCGGCACCAGCGCTGGACTGGCTGTGCTGGGCGAATACATCTATTCCGCCGAGAATGACAGGTCGGATGATAACGACCTGAAGAGCGAGACTGCGCTGGCCGATCCGTTCTATCGCCAGGTGGTGGTTGCTCCCGATCTGCTGGGGATTCCAATCCTACGCGGCATCATTACAGACACGCATTTCGATACGCGCCACCGCGAGGGACGATTGCTGGTCTTCATGGCGCGCATTCTCGAATCTGGAAAAGAGAAACGTATTCGCGGCATCGGCGTCGATGAAAAGACAGCGCTCCTCGTCGAGCCGGATGGTAGTGGGCGTGTTGTGGGGAAGGGCGAGGTTGATTTTTACGAAGCAGCGGGCAAGCCGGTGGCCTGTGAGCCAAGCAACCCCGTGCAGATTGATCATGTGCAGGGATGGGAGATCCCAAGCGGTAAATCTTTTGATCTGAAAACATGGCGTGGCTGGGGATTGCCGATGCTTATGCAAATCACCCTGATTGAGGGTCAACCGACGATCGAAAAATTTCGGAGATAGAGGGATGGACCATCTTTTGGAATTGCGCCTTCGGGCACGTCGATGTGATGTTCACGTTACGATCCAAGTCACACGGCAAAACCTAAATGATGCGGCCGTCTGCGGACATACGAAACGCCGTCTGCGCAGGAGCCGTGCCATCTGCACCCCGGGAATGCCAACGCTACTCCTGCAGGGAAACGAGGCTGATACGATGTTGGGCATGAATCTGACGGGCTCCACTGCGCGTTACTACGGTATACGAGTCTGATGGATCAGATAGAGCGCAGAACCCGGTGGGTGAGCTGGTCGAGCTTTGCCTTCGCACTCTTGCAGAGCGCCTGCACAGCGGTCCTCGCCGTCAGCGGTATTCGAGTCCTCATCGGTTTGAGCGCTTTGGCGATAGCCGCCGGAACGGATGCACCTGCCCGTGGATTTCATCAGGATGCGATCCGGATTCCGATGATGCTGCTTGCCCTGGCAGGGGCGCTCATCAATCTCTACGTATTGTGGAGACAATGGAGTTTGCGCCGCCGTCCGGCTTCGCAGTGGCGAGTGCAGCCATTGACGGCGAAAGAGAAAAGTTCGCAGTGGTTCCAATTTGTGTTGGCGATTGTTACGCTTGTGCTGCTGGCTCTGGAGTGGTGGACGCATCCGATGATGCACCACCCTCACTGAGGATTGATGGCCAGTGTTCCAGGAGGTTCGTACCGCAGAACCTCATCTAGGCGGGCATGCAGGCGCTTGCTGAAGTCGAGGGGCAACTCGAAGACGCGCTCGTCAGCCATGAAAATGATGATGTTGCGAGTGGAGTCAATAATTGCGGAGCAGATTTCGCAGTGAGCCAAGTGGCGTTCGACATCGGCGCGAACCTGCGGGTCGAGCGTGTCGTCGATATATTCGGAGATGCGGTCCCAGACGTGGCGGCAGCTCAGAGCCATGACAGCCTCCCGAAGGTCCGGCGCTTCGGCTCTGCTTTGGTAGCAAGCCGCAGCTTCGGCACTAGTTTCTTTTGAAGCATCATCCGTGCGCGATGCAGGCGCACTTTCACTAGCGCGACGGAGATGCCCAGCAGCGTGGCCGTGTCATTCACGCTGAGCTCTTCTACGTCGCGGAGGGTGACAATCTCACGGTAGGTATCCGGCAGTTCAGACACAGCCTGTTGAATGAGTGCGCGGATTTCCTGGCGTTCGAGAGCGGCAAGAGGTATTTCGCGCCAGTCGGTAAGGGCGGCGGGGGTGTAATCGCCGCTGTTTTCACGTTCGTCGAGGGAATCGAGGACGGTTCGATTTTCCTTGCGCAGCCGGCCGCGTGCCTCGTTCAGAGTAATGGCGATGAGCCAGGTGCTGAACTTTGCGTCTCCGCGAAAGCTGGCCAGTTTACGGTATGCCTTCAGTACCGCGTCCTGAACCACGTCTTCCGCTTCAGCCTCGTTTTTTACGAGGGCAAGCGCGGTGCGATAGACCTGCCGCTCGTATGGCCGTATGAGAAGATGAAATTTTTCACGGTCGCCGGCAAGGATCGACGCAATGAGGGCCTGTTCGGAGGCTGGCTCCATTGCGTCAACTGGTGCGGCGCTGGTCATACGTTAATCTGACTCCGGCGTGTGATCAGAGCGTCGAGAGAGAAGAGGCCGGCTCCCAAGATGAAGGCGATGAGCGAGGCGAAGAGGAAGGTGAAGGGATCAGCGACGTAGAACTTTCCGGGATCGCTGAAGATGGAGGTCAGGGCCATGCGCTCCGATGTGAGATAGGCGACGAACATGTTTCCGGCGAGCAGGAGGCCGATCAGTCGGGTCCCCAATCCCACAATCAGCAGGATGCCGCCGAAGAATTCGAGAGAGGCAATGGCCGGCGCCATCAAGCCCGGCAAGGGAATGCCGAGACTCGCGAAGAAATCACGGACGTGCGAGAGATTGTGCAGCTTGCCCCAGCCAGTTTGCATGAATTGCCATCCCCAATAGAGGCGGACGAAGAGCAAGAACGGCGAGCGAAGTAGATGTGCCGCCTTGCAGAATAGGGAATAAAGGCCGCCGAGGCCGGATTTTTTAGACGCAGCGATAGATGTAGATGAAGTGCTCATGGAAATCAAATGCCTTTCTATTGGCGCGTAAACCAGCCGAGAGCAGACCAGGATGCGAAAACCCTTTGCAACCAGAGGCCGCGCTCTTCTTCAGGAATCGCACTGTCTTCAAATGCCGAGTCGATGGCTTGGCCAATCGATTTGCCAGCAAACAGCGATTGCAAAAGCCGATAGTCTTCACGTTCAAGCCGTTTGTAATAGACGGAATTCTGATGCCGGTGAACGGCGAGGAAGATTTGCTCCGGCGCCAGCATGGCGATACGGCGAACGTGCCTTATCTTGCGCGCGGCACTTGCATTGTTGCTGGATGAGTCGCTGCTGCCGCTCTCGTTGCGTAATTCAATGAGGAGATCTTCCACTGGATAGTGCACTTCAAGCATCCGCAGATATGGCTGCAAATGCAGGCGTGAGTGCTCGTCGATGGAGGCGAGGTCGTCGGCATCAAGCAGCGGGTTCTCACCTGAGTCGAAAGCCTCTATGTGTGCCCACTCGAGACGGACCATATCCAGCGCGAGCTGGCAGCGCGGTTCGAGGTATGCCGGATGTGCCAGGAGCCAGCTTTCGAGTCGCGAGCCGAGATTGCGCAGGGAAAACGATTCCGACGGGCATTCCGTCAGGTAATCGCGCATAAGCCTCTCAAACTTTGCGCCGCCCACAATGGCTTTAAGGCCGGGAAAGTCCTCCTCGAAGGACGTATAGAGACGGAACCAGTATTGGCGGTTATAAATCTCAAGACGTTCAAAACCGGTCAGCCGGTCGTTCGGCTTAATCAGTGCAGCAGCCTCGGCGTCGTTGGTGACGCCATCGCGACGCCGGTGTGGCATCGTCTCATTCTTCGTGAGCGGGTGCATAAGGGCGGCGGCGAAGCGGCGCTGAATTTCGAGAAGCTCACTCATCGCGCCACTCCATGTAGCGTGAGATCCAAGGCCGGTGCTGATTCCCTGGCGGACGCCGCTTCCAGAAAGCGATTTGCCTTCAACGCTTCGGCGTGGATCTCTTCGAAGGTGGGGATGTTGTCGTCCCACTCGAGAAGCGTGGCGGTCGGGCCAGCGCGTTCGATGGTTCGCGCATAGAGCCGCCAGACCGGCTCAAGCACCGGATGATCGTGCGTATCGAGAATGTATTTCTCAAACTTTGAATGGCCCGCGATGTGAATCTGCGCGATGCGCTCGACAGGAACCGCATTCACATACGTAAATGGATCGAAGCCGTGGTTTTGCGAGGAGACGTAAATGTTGTTGACGTCGAGCAGGATGCCGCAGTCGGCGCGTTCCACGACCTCGATAAGAAATTCCCATTCGGTCATTTCGGAGACATGGTATTCGGCATAGCTCGAGACGTTTTCGACGACGACGGGAATCTCGAGAAAATCCTGTACATGGTGAATGCGCTCGGCGGTGACCTTCACCGCTTCCCAGGTGTAGGGCATAGGGAGCAGGTCATGTGTGTACCGGCCATCGACCGAGCCCCAGCAAAGATGGTCGCTAAGCCATGGTGTGCTGGTGCGCTTGACGAGCTGTTTGAGGCGTTTGAGGTGCTCACGATCGGGGTCGCTGGCCGAGCCGAAGTACATGGATACACCGTGCTGCACTACGTTGTATTGATCGAGAATCTGGTCTAGAACCTGGAGCGGGCGGCCGCCATCGATCATGTAGTTTTCCGAGATGATCTCAAACCAGTCGACTGCAGGTTTTCTGGTCAGGATGTGCTGATAGTGCGGAATGCGAAGGCCGACTCCGACTCCATACTCGGTAAAGCCGTTGAAGCGATTTGCGGGCACGGGAAAAAACTCCTGAGCGGAAGGTGAAAGGGCCAGCGTGGAACGTATCTGGCCCTTTGTGAAAGATGCATTGCGCGCGAACTAGGAAGGATGCTTGGAGCCATCAGTCGCGCAGCCGCCCTTGCCTTTGCAGCTGTTTTTACCCTTGCAGCCATTGTCGCTGCTCTTGCAGCCGCCCTGGCCTTTGCAATCATTCTTGCCTTTACAGGAGTGCTTGCTAGTGTCCTGGTGGAGCGAAGCGCTGCTGAACGACGCTTTGCCCGCCTTGAGTACGGGGTTACCGGCGTGGGAAGTAGCTGCCTGCATTGTTGCAGCGCCACTCAGCAAACCAGTAACTGCCGCAGCAACCATCAGGGTCTTCATCGAATGCTTCATATTGGTCATTCCTCCATGTCAGGCCTAAACCCGGCGCATGCACCGGCGGGAGACCTGTCTACCGCATGTGAGTACGGCAGCGGGATAAGGTTACAGCATGCAGGCAGCATTTTTGGGGAAGATTTTTACATAGAAAAATGTTGCGTGAGATGAAATCCAATGCGTGGCTTTGTTTCGTACTTTAAGGGTGTCTCGCGCGACCTGAAGCGTTGCCAAAGCCTGCGCAGAAAAAATTGAGCAACGAGAATTAGTAACCGTGATGAACTGCTTTTCATGCAGGATCAGTTATTGCTTTTTGGGGATGAAGAGATCAGCGTGCTCGGGAACCTTGTAAGTCTCGAAAAAATTGCGTTGGTTGATGCCAAGCGAGAGGCGTCCGCGCGAGTCGATGTAGAAGAGCGGCTTTCCCACCGGCACATCGCCGAATGTTTTGTGAAATGGAAAGGCATAATCGCGGCCATCCAGGGTGATCGGGACGGTGTCGCCAAGTTGATAGCCGAGCTTCGCGAAGGTGTCCGCGGGTACATTGAGCACCAGATTGCCGAAGGGGCCATCGGTTCCAAGGACCTGGGCATGCATGCCTTTCTCGTCGATGGTGGCGTATTGAATATCCAGGCGGACAAGCTTGCTTACATCGAGTTCGGGCCCAGCCTGGGTCCAGTCGTCTCCGCGTGCGAGATGTGCGCCTGCGGGCGAGAAGATATCTCGCCCGTGGAAAGTGGATGAGATCTTGGATCCGATCATCCATTCTGGATTAGTGATTTCACGCGCGGCTTCGATCCCGTCGCGATCCTGAACCAGGGTGAGCAGGCCGTTGTCGGGTACGACGAAGAACTGACCGGTCTTCGATTTGGCGATGATGGCCTTGCGGGCGCTCCCTACGCCGGGATCGATGACGCCGACGATGACTGCGTCCCTGGGGAAATAAGGCGCTGAACCGGCGATGAAGCGCGCGCCTTCGACGATATCAAAGGGCGTGACCTGGTGAGTGATATCGATGATGCGCACGTCGGGCGCGATGCCCACCATGACCGCCTTGCAGATCCCGATGGCGTCGTCGCGAACGTCGAAGTCGGTGATAAAGCCGATGACGCGGGTGCGCGAAGATTGCTGGGCGCCAGCCACGCTTGAGTGGAGAATCGAAAGCGTGAGGGCGCAGGCGAGGGCAGAGATAATCCAGGTGCGGCGGCGCGGATTCAAGACAGGGGTCTCCTTGGCAAAGAGGTGAATTAACAGGAATTTATCAGCAGGCTGGCTGCGCGAGTAGCGCAAATGCAACGGTGGTGGTTCCGGTGCGGCCGGCTATCCGCTCGGCTTCGGCGTTGAGGGAGTCTTCGAGGCTTGTCCAGCCGGTGTGGAGTTCAGCGGCAAGAATTTCCGCTTCGGTCGCCCCGTCAAAGCACAGCTCGCAGACACCAATGCCGTTTTCCGAGCGGATAGGCGGCCCAAAGACGCGGCAGGTCATAGGGCGGGCGGAGTAGAGGTCGCAGCTTCCGGTTGCTGGGTCGAGGACCGGGCAAGGCTCATCGTTGGCGAAGTCGGCAAAGCTGGGGTCATATTCGTTAAGTTCGCTGGTTTCGGGATCGCCGGGGAACCCGGGCTGGAGACGATCAATCGATTGCCGCGCACGCCTGCGAATCGCAGCCGCTCGTACTGGATTCGTGAGCGCAAGCTCGGCGAGGCCTTCGCGCAAACGAGCGGCGTCCAACTGTGTGATGGAGAAGATGCCGATGCAGCATTGGGTGCAGCCGCGGCGGCATTTGAGCCAGTCACCCGACCGCCGCGCGGCATCGGCGGTGGCGGCGTCGACGATTTGCACAAGATGGTGGTCGCCGGCCGGGAGCATGCTATTCAGAATAGTCGAATTGAGAAAATGATTATGTTGGTAGCTGGGTAGGGCTATGGCTGAGACGATTGAGATCCGACCGGAAGAGCGCGTATTCGTGCTGACCGGCGCGGGCGTAAGCGCGGAGAGCGGGTTGCCGACCTTCCGAGACAGCAACGGATTGTGGAACGGGTATCGGGTAGAGGATGTGGCGACGCCCGAGGCCTGGGCAGACGATGCGGAGCAGGTGTGGCGCTTTTATGCAATGCGCCGGGGAGATGCCTTGAGCTGTGAGCCGAATCCAGCACACTTTGCGCTTGCGGAACTCGAGCACGAGTTGGGTGACCGGTTATTTCTCTGCACGCAGAACGTGGATCCACTGCATGAACGCGCAGGATCGAAGCGGGTGACTCATATGCACGGCGAGCTGTTTCGCTCACGGTGTGAGCGTGAATGCGGACGCGGCGATTTCGCGGATGAGGGGATCTACGATTGCGCTGACAAGATTCCACGCTGCGAGTGCGGTGGCCGGATCAGGCCGCATATCGTGTGGTTTGGCGAGATGCCGATGGAGATGGGTCGCATCGCGGATGAGATTGATCGATGCACGGTGCTGATGGTGGTGGGGTCGTCGGGGACGGTGCATCCGGCAGCGAGCTTTGTGCTGTGGGCGAGCCGGCGGAGAGTTCGGACCTACTATGTTGGTCCGGAAAGGCCGCTGAACGCGGAGATGTTCACGCAGATCGTGCTGGGGAAGGCCGGAGAGGTGCTGCCTGGGCTTTTCCGTGTGGCGCGTTAGAGATTTGCGCGTTTGCCAAACTTCGTCGCTTCCAGATAGCGTATAGGGTTTTGCTGGCTGGCCGCTTTAATTCCAGTTATTGTTCGAAAGCGATGGAGACACTCGATGTCTGAGAAGGAACTGCGTTATCAATCTGGGTTTGCGAATGAATTTGCCACGGAAGCAGTGGCAGGAGCGCTCCCCAAAGGGCAGAATGCACCGCAGAAGGCTCCGCTCGGCCTTTACACGGAGCAGTTCAGCGGGACGCCGTTTACGGCTCCGCGTGCGACGAATCGGCGCACATGGACGTACCGGATTCGTCCTTCGGTGACTCACAAGCCGTACGAGGCGGCGGAGATGAAGCTGATTCGCAGCGGACCCTTCACGGAGGTTCCGACGCCTCCCAATCAGTTGCGATGGAATCCGGTGCCGATTCCGACTGAGAAGACGGATTTCGTGGATGGGATCATCACGCTCGGAGGCAACGGCGATCCGGCATTCCAGAGCGGCGTTGCCATTCACATATACGGCGCGAATACCTCGATGCACGATCGCTTTTTCTACAACGCCGATGGCGAAATGCTGATTGTGCCGCAGGAAGGCTCGCTGAAGTTTCACACTGAGCTAGGCGTGTTGGGCGTTGCACCCGGGGAGATCTGCGTGATCCCGCGCGGCGTGAAGTTTCGCGTGGAGATAGAGGGCAACGCGGCGCGTGGATATATCTGCGAGAACTATGGTCTTACGTTCCGCCTGCCGGAGCTGGGGCCAATCGGCGCGAATGGACTGGCGAATTCGCGCGATTTTCTCACGCCGGTGGCGGCATTTGAGGATCGCGATGGCGCATTCCATATCGTGAGCAAATTTCTTGGACAGCTGTGGCTGGCGGAGATCGACCACTCGCCGCTCGATGTAGTGGCGTGGCATGGAAATTACGTACCATACAAATATGATCTGAAAAACTTCAACTGCATTAACACCGTCACCTTTGATCATCCTGACCCATCGATTTACACAGTTTTGACGGCTCCCACAGTGAATCCCGGAACGGCAAACGTAGACTTCGCGATCTTTCCGCCGCGCTGGATGGTAGCCGAGCATACCTTTCGCCCACCCTGGTTTCATCGCAACATGATGAACGAGTTCATGGGCTTGATTTTCGGCCAGTACGATGCGAAGGCGGAAGGTTTTGTGCCGGGAGGAGCGAGCCTGCACAACTGCATGGCAGGGCATGGTCCCGATGCCGACACCTGGGAACGGGCGAGCGCGGCGGAACTGAAGCCGCAGTACCTGGATAACACACTGGCATTCATGTTTGAGACGCAGCTTGTTGTACGGCCAACGAAATTTGCGCTTGAAACCAAGATTTTGCAGCATGAGTATTACGAGTGTTGGCAGGGCTTGAAGAAGCACTTTCAAGGATCAAAGAAATGAGAGTCATGCGCACGCTGGTTTCGGGGCTGATCGACTACGCAGGATTGTTTCCTCCTGCCGCTCTCGACATGAAAACCGTGGTGCGCAACTATGCAGAGTATGCAGACGGGGAAGAAAGCTGGGCCCTCGGAAGATTGATTGTGCCGGTTGACCGCCTGTCTGAGTTTACAGATGCCTTCAACGAAGTGTGCTGCGATGAGCGTGCAAAAGCTTGGGTTCTGAGCGTTCTCGGCTCGAATAATCCAATCGATGACGCAGCTCGGATTGCCGCATTTACCCAGGGTGCGGCGCTTATTGACACCATTGAACTGAAGGCCGCGGGGCCTGAGGATGCGGAGCGGCTGTTGACGGGATTGTCCGAGAGTCTGACGGCATATGTGGAATTTGCCCCGCAGAAGACGAGCGAAATGTTGCCGGTACTTACGCGACATGGCGCGCGGGCGAAGATTCGAATGGGCGGATTGACGCCTGATTCGTTTCCCAACGTGAAGACGGTTGCGCGATTCGCGATCGATTGTGCAGATGCTCAGGTCCCTTTCAAGGCGACTGCGGGGCTGCACCATCCTGTCCGCGGTCTTTACCGGTTGACCAACGCTGCTGATAGTCCGTCCGGAACGATGCACGGATTTGTGAATGTATTTCTCGCCGCAACGCTGGCCTGGCTGGGAAAAGAGGAGGAACTCATCGTGGAGACTCTTCAAGAAGAATCGCCTGCGCCCTTCCGGTTCACTGAGGACACCGTCAGCTGGCACAGGAATGCATTGACGGGCGGCCAGATTGGCACGATGCGCCGCGACTTCGGCACCGATTTCGGATCGTGCTCCTTTGTCGAACCAATTGAGGACTTGAAAGCACTGGGATGGTTGTGACGCGGAGCTGGATTGAGAGTGCGAACGATCCGCAGACAGGTTTCCCGCTGGAAAATTTGCCCTTCGGGATCTTTCGGCGCGCGGATGGAGCCGCCTGCATTGGTGTTGCGGTCGGAGATCGGATACTCGACCTGCGTGCGGCTGCGGACGCCGGCTTGTTTGCAGGATTAGATGATGAAATTGCTCAGTCGTCTAGGCAGGATTCGCTGAACGCATGGATGGGCCTTGGAGGGGATGCAGTTTCCACCCTTCGGGGGCGACTGATGGAAGCACTCTCAGGGCAAAGTCCTCGCGCTCGCGTTGCCGATCTGCTGGTTCCGCAGGCCGGTGCGGAGATGCTGCTGCCCGCGCACATTGGCGACTACACGGATTTCTATGCATCGATCTATCACGCGACGAATGTAGGCCGATTGTTCCGTCCAGATAACCCTCTGCTACCCAACTACAAATATGTTCCGATTGGGTATCACGGGCGTGCGTCGTCGATTGTTGTGAGCGGCTCGGAGATTCAGCGGCCTTGTGGACAGACGAAAGCCGCGGACGCTGCGGCTCCTTCGTTCGAACCAAGCAGGTCGCTCGATTATGAACTCGAGGTCGGCTTTTTTGTTGGCCAGGGAAATAGGCAGGGCGAGGCTATTCCGATACAGGATGCGGAATCGCATATTTTCGGGTTGTGCCTGGTGAATGACTGGTCGGCGCGCGATGTGCAGGCTTGGGAGTATCAGCCGCTCGGACCGTTTCTGGCGAAGAATTTTGCCACGACGATTTCGCCGTGGGTTGTGACGATGGAAGCGCTGGAACCTTTTCGCGTGCCCGCATTTGCGCGCATAAAGGGCGATCCCGAGCCATTGCCGTATCTCAACGCGGCTGAGGATCGTGCACGAGGCGGAATCGATCTGAAGCTTGAAGTCTGGTTGACGACAGAACGGATGCGCGCCGAGAATGCCGATTCGGTGCGGTTGAGCCAGGGGAACCTGCATGATTTGTACTGGACACTGGCACAAATGCTGACCCACCACGCGAGCAACGGGTGCAACCTGCGATCCGGAGATTTGCTCGCGAGTGGAACAGTATCCGGCGCAGCTGAAGATTCGCTGGGCTGCCTGCTGGAGATTACGCGACGCGGCGCGAAGCCATTGCAGCTTTCCAATGGCGAGACGCGGAAGTTTCTCGAAGATGGTGACGAGGTAGAGCTCCGCGGGTATTGCGAACGCGAGGGCCATGCACGCATCAGCTTCGGGAGCTGCAGGGGGATCGTTCGCCCGGCGCGGGTTCGCTAGCTCGCATTATTGCGCGCGCTGAAATTCAACGTAATTGCGGCCAAAGTAAAGACGGTATTTGCCGTGCGCCTCTCCTTCTGTCACCTGAAGCGGGGTTGGCCGGCGAAACTTGGCATCGCTTACGGAGTCTACGGTAAACAGGTCGTGCGCGCCGATATCGAGAACGACGAACTGCGGTCCGTTCGCGCCCTTGATGATTCCGCTTCCATAGGCTCCGGGTACGAGACGATGCCCGTTGATGTCGAGCGGCACTTCAGTGATGAAATAGGCCTGGTACTTCTCCTGGATGCCGGTCGAGTAACCGGAATTATCGACCATCGAGACAAGGGTGTAGAATCCATCCGCAAAGCGGACGCCGCCGGAGTTTCGTCCTTGCGTAGTTGCAGATTGGCCACGGAAGAAAACAGAGCCGGGCAGGATTTTGGTTACATCGGCTGGATGCAGGACCGTCTCCGGTTGGGTTGGAGGTGTTTGCGCGATGACGGGCAGTGCTGGCCCGGCGAATATGGCAAGAAACAGGAGCAAAGTGACATGGGCACGCGTGGCTAATTTCATCCGTTGAAGGTCCTTCCTGAAGGTGCGGCAAGTATAAATCGGTGCGACTGCCGGGCGCAGAGGCGCTATGCGCGATGAAGGGAAAGAACAGGGTTTCGACAAGGATAGAAAAAGTAGGCGGCCCGCTTTCTGCGGGGAGGGCCGCCGCTGTTCAAGCTAAACGTCGAGACGGTTGGCAGCAGCGACGCGACCGTACCAGAGACCAGAGTCCTTTATGGTGCGGTTCTGCTCGCGGAAGTCGACGTACACGAGACCGAAGCGCTGGCTGTAACCTTCGGCCCATTCGTAATTGTCGAGCAGGCTCCAGGCATGATAGCCGCGCACGTCTGCGCCGTCCTTGATGGCGCGGGCGAGCTCGGCAAGGTGGCCGCGGTAGTACTCGGTGCGCCGCGGGTCCGGCACCTTGGAGGGATCGCTTGGCAGGGGGCCGTCAGTGTACGAGCAACCGTTCTCAGTAATCTCGATGATAGGCCGCTTATATTCCTTCGAAATGCGCGTGACGATGTCGTAGAGTCCCCATGGCCAGACCTCCCAGCCAAAGTGAGTGAGTGGTCCTTCGCCGCCCTGTTCGCCGTTGAACTGAACATAAGGAATATTGGGGGCATTGGAGACGATCGTCCGCTGATAGTAGTTGATGCCCACCCAGTCGAGCGGGGCCTGCATGATCTTGTCGTCGCCGGGGCGTACGCCCATGATTTCGTATGGTGGATCGCCCACAAAGGCTTTTGGATACTCGGCGTGAATTGCCGTATGCAGGAAGAAGTCATTATTCAGTGCATGGAAGCGCTCTGCGGCGGCGCGGTCAGCTTCGGTGTCCGTTTGGGGGGCGCCCGGCGACATGCTGAAGGCGCTGCCGATTTTTGCTTTTGACGACACGGCCTTCATAGCGCGGAAGGCCTCGCCCTGGGCCAGGTTCACGGTATGGGCGGCCTTCAGAAAGAGCTTTGGATCCTTCCTCCCCGGCGCGTGAATGCCGATGCCGTAGCCGAGATAGGTGAAAACCCAAGGCTCGTTGAAGATGGCCCATGTGGTGACGCGGTCGCCAAGAGCTTTGGCGACGATTCCGGCATACTCGGCGAAGTGCTGATAGGTGTCGCGATTTGGCCAGCCGCCCTGGTCTTCAAGAGGCTGCGGCAGGTCCCAGTGAAAGACCGTACACATAGGGCGAATTCCGGCCTCCAGCAGCGCGTCGACATAACGGCTGTAGAAGTCGATGCCCTTCTGGTTCACTGAGCCGGTACCGGTAGGTTGAATGCGCGGCCAGCCGATGGAGAAGCGGGCGCTCTTCAGGTTCAGCTGCTTCATGATGGCGATGTCTTCTTTGTAGCGGTGGTAAGAGTCGCAGGCTACATCACCGGTATCGCCGCCCTTCGTTTTGCCGACGGTGTGAGAGAAAGTGTCCCAGATAGAGGGGCCCCTGCCGTCTTCCTGCCAGGCACCTTCGACTTGATAAGAAGCCGTTGCCGACCCCCAGAGGAAATTGGCAGGGAAACGAGCGCCGCTCACATCGATGGGAGGTAAAGGCGCGCTGTTTCTCGGGATAAATGAGGACGGAAGGGCGAGGCCGTATCGGGAGAATGCCGAGCTGCCGGCCAAGGCGAGCGAGTAATTGAGAAACTGACGTCGATTGATCAAGCGAAACAGGCTCCTTTAACGGAGACATCCTAGCATCCGCGAAAGAGATAGTAAAACTGTTTACTTCAGCACGAAATGGCATTCACGTTTTTGCCGGACCGCGGCAGTGGGAGCATACTCTCAACAAAAACGAGCAGGAGGACTCCAGCCATGGCGGTCAGAGGCACAATGAATGCGGCACGCAGAGAGCCGGTGTGCGCCGAAAGAAGTCCCGTCAGCCAGGGAAGGACTGCAGCGCCGGAGCCGCAGATGGCGAAGATCCATCCGGCGTGGCGAGAATCGCCAATACGGGCGAGCAATCGCGCTGTAGCGAGAGGGAAAACCGGGGCGCAGCCGACTCCGGCGAAGGCCACCGATGCCAGGCTGATCGCCGCAGGGTGGGGAAATAACAGGATCGAGATGCCAGTCAAGGCCGCGATGACTCCAGCGATCAGGACCGTCAATTCTGAGACGAATCGCAAGAACAGGGGGAGAGCCGCACGACTCAGTACGATCGCCAGCCAGAATACGGAGACGAAGAAACTGGACTGCGCCGGACTGAGGTTGGCGAAGCGGTACGCATAGGTCGCGATCCAGCCGGAAATCACGGTTTCTCCACCGACGTAAAGGAAGAGGAGCAGGCTGAAGAGCACGAAAATCGGCAGGTCAGGCTTATCGGAAACCCCGCTATGCTCTGTTTGAGCCTGCTGCCTGTCTTCCTTGAATCGAAGCAATGGGGTAAAAGCAGCAAAGACCGCGAGAGCGGAGAGCGACAGTCCCAACACCAGAATACGAAGCATGCCGGCTCGATCTGCTATCGCCACGAACTGCGGACCGAAGACGGCGCCGATTCCCCAGAAGAAATTGACGCGCGTTAGCAAAATGCCGCGCTGGCTGGGATGTTTCGTGCCAAAGATAAGATTGGTCGCAGTAGTGGCGGAGCCAAGCCCTATTCCTAACAGGGCAAAGGCGAGCAGAACTACGCCGTAGTTTCCCAGTGCCAGCGCAGCGAGACCGGCGGCGACGGAGGCGTACCCAAAGACCACGCAGCGATGACGGAAGTGCGAGGCCACGACAGCGCCCACTGCCGATGCGGCGAATTGGGCTGCGAACAGAGTACCCGCCTGTAGATCGGTGAGTTGCCAGCGTGTGCTCAGAATGGGCAGGATTGGTCCGAGGAGCACCGTCGCCATACCGGCGACGATGAATCCGAAATAAAACGGGGTAGCCGGAAGCGGCTCAAGACGAGATGCGGCTATGTGGCGTGGCATCGGAGCTAGTTTCAGCCGTGGCGGGGAGTTCGTTTGGGATTCGGCGGCATGGTGGATTCGCGAATGACGAGTTCTGGAACGACGGCTACGTGGTCGGGATAATCCTTCTGACCGCGCAGGCGCTGTAGCAGGATGCGCGCCGCGGTGGTTCCCATGTTGCGGAGCGGCTGGCGGATAGTGGTGAGGCTGGGGTTGTGGTAGGCCGCTCCCTGAATGTCGTCGAAGCCCACAATGGAAACATCCTCGGGCACGCGCAGGTGATGGTCGTGAAAGGCGCGTATGGCGCCGATGGCGGCTATGTCGTTAAAGGAGATGACTGCGGTGAATGGCCGTTTTTGGGCGAGAAGCTGTTGCACGACCGGGTAGCCCAGCTCCGGCGAGGAAATGTTGAGCTCGAGCTGAATCGTCAGTTCGGGGTGTACGTCGATGCCGAGTTCTTTGGCGACGGCCATGAAGCTCTTCCAGCGATCGTCGGAGTCGGAGCTGAAGGTCTGGCCGCGCATAAAGGCGATATGACGGTGCCCGAGTTGATGCAGGTGGCGGAGCGCCAGCTCCGCGGCACGCCGGTGGTCGAGCGCGATATTGGTTATGCCCTCAATCTTTTTGTGGCTGGCGACGGTGACGACGGGGATCGGTAGGCTGTGCTGAAGAGCGGTGTCGATGGCAATGAAGCCCTCGACGGAGCGGTCCATGAGCAGGCGGGGGTACTCCTCGATGAGGTCGGCCTTTCGGCGGTGACTGGCGGCGAGGTAAAAATAGCCCTCCTCCAGCAGAACCTCTTCTATGCCGTCCATGACCAGGACTGAATATCCGTCACTCAGCTCAGGAACGAGCACGCCGATTGAAAAGCTCTGCTTGCGGCGGAGCGATCGGGCATAGAAGCTGGGACGGTAGTCGAACTTCTGCGCGGCGGCCAGGACGCGGTCGCGAGTCTCCTGTGGGATCGAGCGCACGCCGGGCGCGTTGTTCAGCACCAGCGAGATGGTTGCCGGGGAAAGATCGAGATAGTCACCTAAAATCTTAAGGCTTATGGGCCGGCGATGCAGGAACTCGTTTTGCTCCCCAGTCGGCTTGTCTGTCTTGTCTTTCGCCGGGGTCGCCGGTTTGCGCTTAGGCATACCAGTCTTTGTAGCGGCTGCCTCATACCTTAGGCAAATGGATTCTTGTTCCTGTTCGTGTTTGAGGGGGATACCCTCCGCCCTTGGTTTTGACAAGTGAATGATTCGGTGAGGGTTGCGAGCCTTTACCCTGACAAGTGTGTGAAAATAATACGCTCATTTTGATCTGCTCTGATTCTAAATGGGTTACAAGCTGGAAATGCACCGTATTGGGGCGGTACTCGACTGCATCGGCACACCCTTCATTTCACTTGGGCTATGGTTACGTCACAGATTCTAATCGCCTTGCTTCGGTTGTCTTCCCAAATGAAAGGCCCGGCTGCGATGTGGCCCGGGCATTTGTAGTCTC
>CAYVSQ010000361.1:0-17232 GCA_964453815.1 uncultured Acidobacteriaceae bacterium
CGCAACCAAGGCTGCGATCCACTCCTGGACGCAGTCGCTTCGTTATCAGCTCGAGGACACGAAGGTCGAAGTCCTCGAACTGATTCCGCCCTACGTCCAGACCGAATTGATGGGGGAGCACCAGAACACCGATCCACGCGCCATGCCGCTCAAGGAATACATCGCCGAGACCATCGTAATCCTCAAGACCCAGCCCACCCCGGCGGAGATTTGCGTCGAGAGGGTGAAGCCCCTGCGCTTTGCCGCGGAAAACAGCAACTACGCCACCATCTTTGACGGCCTGAACACCACGTCGCCTCACCGAACTTAGTGCCAGCCTACGCTGCGACTTCTGGCTGTGACCGTCGAGCCGACAGCACTTTGTAGACACGACGAAGAACTATTCCTTCGGCTTGTCTTCTGGCGCTTTGGTTGCAGTTGCTTCTGCCATTTAGTCCTTCATCAGCTTCTGAAGCTCTGGCGTTGCGGCCTTCTTCCGTTCCTGTACGATTTCGCTCGATTGCTTCATGAGCGTCGGACTCTTATCAACCATCGCCTGTCCGACGGGAGACTTGTAGAACACCAGCATGCCACCAATCTCCCTTTCTGTGTAAGTTGCCGCATAGAGCTTGGCATACTCCGGCTCGATCTTGTCCCAACTCAAAGCCTCCGAGACAATTTTGGCCACCTTCTTTGAAACTTCATCCGCTCTTTGTTGCTGATCAGCAGGTAACTTCACATCAAGCATTTGCTGCATCATTCCCGAATTCACTTGATCCATGGTCTGCTTCAGTGTTCGAGCCATCAGTTGATCCAACTTTGCCACCCTGAAGAACTCTTCCACTTCGGCAAGTTTCGAGATGTCGTCAGCTCGTGCAGTGAGCACGGTGCAGAAAAGTAGAAGCACAGAAGTGCCGATTTAGGAGGCATAGGATCCGATCTTTCTTGTGCGGTTACTGACACGAGCAGCAAAAAGTTAGTCTTTGCGTATTCCCGGCCCAAACGCAGAGCTCCGGGCTCCGCGGATTGTACACTGACATTACATGCACGACGCCGCTTTCGCTCATCTGCGCCATGCCGCCGTTCTCACTCTTGCTTGTCTGCTGGCCGCGCCTTTATTCGCGCAGGTCACGCCGTGGCAAACGGAGATCACCCCTTCACCCGACGCGCAAACGCTGTCCGAAGACCGCGGGGCTGACGGCCTCGCACAGACGCTGAAAAAACTGCACACCTGGGCCAGCCTGATGATGATCGTCGCCCACCCCGACGACGAAGACGGCGGCATGCTTACCCTGGAGTCCCGCGGCCTCGGAGCGCGCACCGCCATCCTCACACTTACTCGCGGCGAGGGCGGACAGAACGCCATGTCAAGTGAGCAGGACGATGCGCTAGGGCTAATCCGTACCAATGAATTGCTGTTGGCCGACCAGTACTCCGGCACCGAACAGCTCTTCTCGCGCGTCGCCGATTACGGCTTCTCCAAAACCATCGACGAAGCACACGAGAAATGGGGACGCGACCGCGTTCTCTATGACGTGGTCCGTGCTGTCCGCCTCAACCGGCCGCTTGTCATCTCCGCCGTCTTCGTGGGAGGCATCACCGACGGGCACGGTCATCACCAGGTCTCAGGTGAGGCCGCGCAGGAAGTCTTCAAGCTCGCCGGCGACCCCACCGTCTTCCCCAATCAGATCGCGCAGGGCCTGCGCCCCTGGTCGCCGCTCAAGGTTTACGCCCGCGTTCCCATGTTTTCAATCAGCGACAAGGGCATGTTCGATTACGCCACCGGCAAGTGGACGCCGGTACGCTTCTACGACTACGTGAACAAGCAGTGGAGCGACAAGGTTCCCTCCGTTGATGTCGAAATCCCCGAGGGTACCTTCGATCCAATCCTCGGCCGCTCCTATCTTCAAATGTCCCGTGAAGGATGGAGCCAGCAGAAATCACAGAATGGTGGCGGCAATCCTCCACTACCCGGCCCGTTCGATGTCTCTTATCACCGCTATGGCTCGCTCGTCCCGACGACAAGCCCCGAGAAAAGCATCTTCGACGGCATCGACACTTCGCTGCCCGGCATCGCCACTTTGGCCCATGGAGACACCGCCTTTCTCGCCGCCGCCCTCAAAGAGATCGACCAGCATGTAATGACAGCAACCTTCGGCTATCTGCCCTCGAATCCCGAAAAGATCGCACCCGATTTAGCCCTCGGATACCTCAAGACCAAGGACCTGATCGACGCCGTCAATGCCAGCACACTCTCGGCTGATGACAAGGCTGACGTCACGCACGAGCTCAACATCAAGCTTGCCCAGTTCAACACCGCTCTTGCCCAGGCCCTTGGACTCCGAGTAAATGCCTTTGTCATCCCCCGCACGCCAAATCGCCCGTCGCCATTCTTCTTCGCCGCCGAGGCAACGCCCACTGCGGTCACTCCGGGCTCCGAGTTCGATGTGCGTCTGCACGTCACCAGCGCCGCGCCCTGGACCGCGGGAGGCCCGCTGCGCCTTACCCGTACCTGGCTCGAGCCTTCAGGGGAAAAGCAGTGGAAGACCGAACGTCTCGGAACTCCCGGCATGGATGTCGCGTCGAGCAACTCCGCCGATGCCGCCTATCGCGTGACCGTTCCTCACGATGCGCCATACACGCGGCCCTACTTCACACGCCCCACGCCCGAACAACCCTATTACGACATTTCCGACCCGCAACTCGCCAATCGGCCGCTCGCGCCGTATCCCCTCGCGGGATGGGCCGAATTCAACTACAACGGCGTTCCCCTGCACCTGGGACAGGTCGTGCAGACCGTGCACCGTGAGCATGGCTACGGCGATCTCTACCAGCCGCTGGTTGTCGTTCCCGAGCTGTCAGTAAATATCACCTCGCCCGCCGGCATCGTCCCGCTTGGCGCGACAAGCTTTCCGCTTACAGTTTCTGTGAAAAACAGCCAGCAGGAAGTTGCAGATGGCACACTCCGGCTTGAGCTGCCTGCTGGCTGGACAACCGAGCCGCCGGCCTTCCAGCTTCATCTGCGCGCCAATGAAGTCGCGCCTGTCACATTTACCATCCATCCCATATCGCTTGCCTCTGAGAACTACACTCTCAAAGCCACCGCGCAAATCGGCAACTCCGTCTTCAGCGAAGGTGTCGAGACCGTGGGGTACCCCGGCCTTCGGCCCTATTTCCTCTACCGCCCAGCCACTTACCGCGCTCGCGGAGTCGACGTAAAAGTAGCTCCCAATCTGAACGTTGGCTACGTCATGGGAACTGGAGACGACGTTCCTCAGGCTTTGGAAGAGCTGGGCATCCACCCCCACCTTCTGAGCGCCTCGGAGATCGCCTCTGCCGATCTAAGCCGCTTTGACGCCATCCTCATTGGCATCCGCGCCTACTCCAACCGGCCCGAGCTGGCCGCGAACAGCCACTGCCTCCTCGATTATGTGCACAATGGTGGAAACCTCATCGTGCAATATCAGAGCGCCGGCTTCGGCGGCTTCGGCCCGTATCCCTATTCGCTCGGCCGCGCCGAGAGGGTAATCGACGAGACCGCCCCGGTGAGCATTGCTGATGATCCGCTCTTCCAGTGGCCCAATCGCATCACCACTACTGACTTCGATGGATGGGTCGAGGAGCGCGGCCACTCCTTCCTCGAATCCTGGGACAACCACTACTCAGCCCCGACCGAAACGCACGACCCAGGACAGGACCCCCAACATGGTGGCCTGATTAGCGCGCGCTACGGCAAGGGAACCTACACTTATATTGCCTATGCGCTTTACCGGCAGTTTCCCGAAGCTGTGCCTGGAGCGTATCGTCTTCTGGCTAACCTGATCAGCATAGGCAAGAGCCCAGAGTCGCATCCCAGCTCAAAATAGTTCGGTTTCGCGCTTTGCCGAGTCGCGGTAAAGCGGCGTCCCATAAGCGCCGTAACTCCCGCAATGCTCTCCCAAATCGCCCAGGTTGTTGATCCCTCGACAATTGCGCCTGTTTTACACAGGCTGCTTACCAATAGTTTCCCCGGTTATTCATCAAAAATTCGCGGGATTTTTACAGTTGCCTGCGACGATCAAGGTCGGGTTACGGCGTCGCGATCCCCGGATTTTGGCCGCTTTCCCCAAGCGTAACCAATGTGTGCGCCCGATCGAGATGGGTAAGCCATAGGTGTCGCATGCAAGTCGCAACGTTGACCTCAAGTACTTCGCAGTTCTTGATTTAGTAACAGTAATTCAAAAATATGAGAGGCCAAATGAACACCAATCTGAAGGCGCTGGCGAGTCTCGTACTGGTATCGGCTTTATCTGCCGGTTATGCCCAGACCACGACGGACAGCACGAGCACGACTTCCAGGAAAAAGACCGCTAGTCGCAGGGCAGATCCTAAGCCGTCGGTTGAATCACAGATCGAAGAGCTTCGCAACGATTTGAATTCGCAGCGAGGGCAGATCAATTCGCTCAAGCAGCAGCTTGTCGATCGCGATTCCCAGCTCCAGCAGGCTCAGCAGGCTGCGGCAACGGCCCAGGCTGCGGCCCAACAGGCGCAACAGGCTGCGCAATCCCAGCAAGCAGCAATTGCAGAGAACTCTCAATCGGTTAGCAGCCTGCAGGGCGCGGTCTCCGATCTTAAGACCAACACTCAGTCCATCGTGACCACGGTTCAGGATCAGCAAGCCCAGGTCAAGAAGGCCCTAGAGAGTCCGGATTCGATCCATTACAAGGGTGTTACCCTGTCGCCGAACGGCAGTTTCCTAGCGGCTGAAACCGTGTACCGGAACCGTGCTACGGGCGGAGATATCAATACGCCGTTTAACGCCATTCCCTTGTCCAATGCCAATATCGCTAAGGTGGGTGAGTTCTACGGCACCGGTCGCCAGTCGCGCGCCGCGTTGCTCGCGGAGGGCAAGCTGGATGCCTACACCATGCGCGGCTACTATGAGGCTGACTGGCTGGGTGTCGGTGTCACCTCCAACAACAACGAAAGCAACAGCTACGTTATGCGTCAGCGCCAGTTATGGGCTCAGTTCGAAGGTGGACCTATACTCTTCACCGCCGGCCAGCAGTGGAGCTTGGCCACGGAAACCCGCCAGGGTATGACCAACCGCACAGAAGCGTTGCCCCAGACCATCGACCCGCAATACCAGGCGGGTTTCGTCTGGGAACGCCAGTACGGCGCGCGGGTCGTGTGGAACGCTATTCCAAAAGAGCTCTGGCTCGGTGTCTCGGTCGAAAATGCGCAGGCGTTGGCCCCCAGCTGCTCGGCATCGACCGGCGGTACTTGCCCGACGAACTACTTCCTGGGCGGGCCTGGCGCGAATGGCGGCTTGTATAACGGTGGCGGCGCTCCCGGCGCAACCTCTTCGGGCAACCTCGCCAGCTATTCCTTCAATGTGGCCCCGGACTTTATTGCCAAGCTTGCGGTCGAACCGAAATTCGGCGGACACTATGAGGTCTTTGGCATCGGCCGCTTCTTCCGCAATCGCGTTTACCCCAATGACATCGGCGCTCACCCCACCGCGGCTGGAGCTTACAACGACGCGACACTTGGCGGCGGCATCGGCGGCAGCCTACGCTATCCAACCCTCCAGAAGCACCTCGAACTCATTGCCAAGGGCTTGTGGGGCAATGGCATCGGGCGTTACGGCTCCAGCACCTTGTCGGATATGACTCTGCGCCCGGACGCGCAGATCGCTCTGCTCCACGGCTTCTCAACCATGGGCGGCATCGAAGCGCACGCTACTCCGCGGCTGGATATCTACTCCTACTATGGCGTGGACTATGCTGGCCGTCGCTACTTCCTGAACGGAACCGGCACCTCGGGTTACGGTTCGCCGTTGCTCAACAATGCCCCCTGCTTCATCGAGCCGGTACCCGGTGCGACCCCGACAGCCGGTTTCTCTCCAGCTAGCCCGGCAGGCTGCCCGGCCCAGACCAAGGCCGTGCAGGAAGCCACCATCGGCACCTGGTATGACTTCTACCGTGGACCAAAGGGCCGTCTGCGCTATGGTCTGCAGTACAGCTACTTCAATCGCGGCACCTGGTCAGGCCTGGGCGGAGCCCCAAGCGGCATCGACAACGTCATCGAAACCTCCTTCCGCTATTACCTCCCGTAGTTAGAGCGCAAGGCGAAAACCAAGAAGGGCATCCGCGAGGGTGCCCTTTTCCATTTCTGCCCGAAGCTGATATTCGCCCGGCTTAAATGATTCGGGCGCATTGGGATATGATTGCCTCGTAACGCGCGCAAACTCCCTATCTAATGACGAATGTGGAAGTTATTGGCGGGATGAGTTCGATCGGCGAAGCGCGATCCGCGTGAAGAAGAGGTGAAATGGAATCGTATCTTCCCGAAATGTCGAACCATATTGAGTGGTTCCCGATGCTAGCTTTGCTCGCCGGCGGTCTTGCCCTCTTTCTTTTCGGCCTGGAATTGTTGACCGACGGTCTGAAAGCCGTCGCCGGAGCGAGCTTGGAAGGCGCGCTGGCGAAACTTACCGCTAATCGTTTTCTGGGTCTGGTATCCGGTGCTTTCGTCACCGCGATGTTAAATTCCTCTACGATCACCACCGTCCTTATAGTTGGTTTTGTTTCCGCAAGCCTGATGACCCTGGATCAGGCCGTCCCTATGATCATGGGCGCCAACATCGGTTCCACGTTTACGGCGCAGCTTATGGCCTTCAATGTGTCGGCGTTCGTACCGGTTATGCTGGCGGTCGGATTTCTATTTAAGGCATTTGCAGGCCGAAATCTTTTCCGGCAGCTTGGGGGCATCGTCCTCGGCCTTGGGTTGCTCTTTCTCGGGATCGAGTTCATGGGCGCTGCAACCCATCCCCTGCGGACCTATGAGCCGTTCATCAGGGCCATGCAGGAGATGGAAAATCCGCTCTTAGGTATTCTTGCCGGAGCCATTTTTACGGCTGTCGTTCAAAGCTCCGCAGCTACCCTGGCCGTCGTCATTGCGCTCGGAAGTCAAGGCCTGATGCCCCTGGAAGCGGGTATAGCCGTCGTACTCGGAGCCAACATCGGAACTTGTTTGACAGCGATGCTTGCCTCCATTGGTAAAGCCGCTGAGGCGGTTCAGGTTGGAGTCGTTCACCTTCTGTTCAATGTCGTGGGTGTGCTGTTCTGGGTGTTTTTCATCCCTCAGTTAGCTGACCTGGTTAGACATATCACGCCCTCCTCCCCACAACTGGAAGGCGTCGCGCGACTGGCGGCAGAAACACCGCGCCAGATAGCGAACGCCCATACTGTTTTCAGCGTCTCGACAACATTCGTTTTGATCTGGTTTGCTGGACCGCTAGCCAAACTTGCGCGGCTCATTGTCCCGTCTCGCGGCGTGGAAGCCAGGAGTCCCAGTGAACCACGCTATCTTGATGAATCGGCGTTAACCGTGCCTTCGGTGGGAATTCAGCGAGTACGCCTGGAGGCCGCGCGCCTGGGCGATCTGGTTCTGGAGATGGTTCAACGCGCTCCACAGGTTTTAGTGGAAGGACAGCTGCAGGAACTTCAGTCACTCCTCGAGAAGGACGACGAAATCGACCGGTTGGAAGATGCCATTCTGGCCTACATTGGCCGATTGTCAGAGGTGGAAACTAGCCAGGAGGAAAGCCAGCAAATTGTCGACCTAGCGCAAATTGTGAGTAATTTAGAGGTCATCAGCGACATTGTGACGACGAACCTGGTTTCACTCGGCCAGACACGGGCACAAGAGAAACTCGATATCACACGGTTCAGGGACCCGAACACAGGTCAATTCACCGCCGCCATTGCACGAAGTCTTGAACAAGCCGTCGGAACAATACGCCGTCCAAGCACAAGCGAGACGGCGCAGGTGGTCGCGGCAAAAGGAACCATCGACACGCTGGCCATCATGGTCCGCAGGAACATTCTCGACAAGGTCGTACTCTCAGATAAGAAGGATATGATGAGTTACCGTGTTGCCACGGACATGATCGAGTACTCCAAGCAGGTTGCGTACTTTTCACGGCAGATTGCGGAGACTACGAAAGACTGGTAATGATGCCGACGGGTTTTCCGCCGTCACTTCTTTCCAAATAGCGCCAGAAAAGCGTCGGCCGTATGCACCTCCAGGTTTTCGGGAGGCTTTTTGCCCAGTTTCTTCGCGAGAAAGAATTTCCCGTAAATCATCGGGCCCAGCAGAAGCGCAATCCCCAACTCCGGATCGATTCCCCGCTTAAGGATTCCTCTCTTCTCGCCGCGTCGAATCAGATTTGTGAGCGCGATCCGCGCCGGTTCGATCGCTCGCGCCCGCCACGCCATGCCAAAAACCTGGTTCCGTGAAGCGTAGGCGATCAGGTGTGGCATGATACGGTCCTTCATCGCCTTGTGCTCCGGCGCCGGTTCATACTGTAGCTGCCCGATCAGATCGGCGCGAAAATCACCCGAGTCGAAGACCGGAGGTTCCTGATCCAGCCCGAACAGATGAGCCATCACCTCTAGGGCAAGGCTGTCCTTGTCTGGCCAGTGGTTGTAGATCGTCGCTTTGCTCACGCCTGAGGCTTCGGCAATTGCATCCATGCTGGTGGCATCGATGCCGCGTTCGGCAAATAGTTCGATCGCGGCCTTTAATACCTTGTCGTGCGCCAGAGCGCTTCTCGGTCTTGCCATTCGCTAAACTTCAATTCTCGAAAACAAGTATGCACCCAGGCTCAGGAAGACCAGCGCGATTGTGCCCAGCAGTCCCGCGTTCAGTGCCGGATGAAAGTGCCACTGGTTGATCAGCGCTCCGCGCAGTCCGTCGACCCCGTACGTCAGCGGATCGAGCCGGGTGATCACCGTCAGCCCCACCCCCAGATTGGCCAGCGGAAACAACGCGCCCGACAGAAAGAACAGCGGCATGACGAGGAAGTTCATCACCAGCTGAAAACCCTGCATGTCCTTGATCACCGAACCGATCGCCGTGCCCAGCGCGGCAAAGACCACCGCGATCAGGACCACGAACAGGAACGCTTCTGGCACCGCCCCCCAGCTATGCGGGCGAAAGCCTGCAACCAGGCAGATGAGCAAAATCAGCGTGCCCTGCAATACCGCCACTGTCGCGCCGCCCAGCGTGCGGCCAATCATGATCTGCATGCGCGACACCGGGGCTACCAGCGTCTCTTTCAGGAAACCGAACTGCCGGTCCCAGAGCATCGCGATGCCGGAGAAGACCGAGCTGAACAGCACCGTCATTCCAATCACGCCCGGAGCCATGAACTGCAGATAACTCCCCTGTCCAGCTTTCTGGAATACCGGACCCAGTCCGAAGCCCAGCGCAAGCAGATAAAGGCACGGCTGGCCGAGCGAGACCACAATCTGCACCCGCGACCTCACGTACCGCTTCAGCTCACGCAACCACAAAATATATATCGCGCCCATCGCTCTATCGCCTCCACATCTGAGCTACCTGCCGTAACGCCGCCTTCGAATCCGCTCCCTCATCGCGCAGAGACGAACCAGTCAGCGCCAGAAACGCGCCTTCGAGCGACTCGGTATTCGTCTGCTCCTGCAACTCAGCCGACGTTCCCTGCGCCACAATCGTGCCGTGATCCATGATCGCGATGCGATGCGCCACCCGGTCGGCCTCGTCCATATAATGCGTCGTCAGAAAAACCGTGGTCTGCTCCGTCTCGTTCAAATGCTTCACATGTGTCCACAGTTGGTTGCGGCTCTGCGGATCGAGGCCCAGCGTAGGCTCATCGAGAAACAGAATGCGCGGAGTATGCAGCAGGCCGCGCGCAATCTCCAGCCGCCGCTTCATTCCACCGGAGAAGGTCTTCACATAGTTGTCTTTTCTGTCCCACAACTCAAACAACTTCAGCAGCCGTTCTGTGCGCTCCGTACGCAGCTTCCGCGGAACGTGATAGAGCACGCCGTGCAGGTCCATGTTTTCCCAGGCGGTCTGCTCCTGATCCAGGCTCGGATCCTGAAAGACAATTCCGAAGCGCTGCCGCGCCTCTCTCTGCTGGATAGTCGGGTCCAGGCCATCGAGTTCGATCTTCCCGCTCGTCGGCCGCAGCAGCGTCGTCAGCATCTTAATAGTCGTCGTCTTCCCGGCTCCATTCGGACCCAGGAAGGCAAATATCTCTCCCTGCGCCACGTCGAAGGAAATATCCTTCACCGCGGTAAAGTCGCCAAACGTCTTCACCAGATTTTGAACACGGATCATCTCTCCCTCGCAAACTCCATTCTAGATACTGAACGGTTTAGTTTAGTTTGTCAAATTCAGATTTCATAGAATGCCGCCCGCGCAGGGGATGAATGTCCAGGGCTGCACCCCCTTGCAATCGGGCAAAAAAGCAAGCACGATCATGATTGAACGATGCGCAAATCTCGCGAAGTGCCACTCACCCTGCTCGTAGCCTTGGCCCTTTCCTCAACAGCCTGCAACCGACAATCCGAGACCCGTAATTGTGTGGACGCACAAAATCGTATTGTCCCCGAAGCGAACTGCCATTCGCCCTCCTCCGGAGGCGGCTACTTTCATTATGTCTACGGAGGCGCGAGCGGAGGTCGCGTCGGCGACACTGTCGAAAGGGGCAGTACATCATCCGGCGGTGAGGAAGAAGGGGTAGAGCGCGGTGGATTCGGACACGGCGAAGGCGGAGAAGGCGGGGGCGAATAGTTGCGCCGGCACCGCATAGCTCCAAGATCGAATTGGCAATTGCGTGTGGAGCGCACTGGCCTTACTTTCCACACCCTCGCCAACTGCGCTCCCTATTGGGACGAATCCGCGTATTGGGAATTTACCTCATCGGAGATCGACCGAGTAGAAGCCGCAACCGCAGAGATCCAAAAGCTTGCTCTTGCCGCCGGTGAACATATTCTCGATCACGATCGTTTTGCTGAGATGCGAATTCCAGCCGCTGCCCTTGCGCGGATTCGAGAAACGTGGAACTCAGAGCCACCTGCCCTCTACGGACGCCTCGATCTTGCGTTTGACGGCAAACTAATCAAACTCCTCGAATACAACGCCGATACGCCAACGGCTCTCGTTGAGGCCGCCGTTACTCAATGGAATTGGCTCAACGACTGCTTTCCAGACGCAGACCAGTTCAACTCTCTGCACGAGAAGCTTGTCGCCAAATGGAAGGACCTCATCCACTATCTCGAGCAGCCCGTCTACTTTGCTTATGACGGCAGCGAGGAGGGCTACATGACCATCTCCTATCTGCGCGACACTGCGGAGCAGGGAGGTCACCGCACTGTCCCTCTCACCATGCACGAAATCGGCTGGAAAAGCGTACAGTCGCTATTTGTGGATTTGGGCTGTCAGCCTATGCGCAGCATCTTTAAGCTCTATCCGTGGGAGTGGATGCTCAAAGAACCATTCGGAGAGCATGCCCTTGCCACTATAAGCGATGTCCATTGGATAGAAACGATCTGGAAGATGCTCTGGTCGAATAAAGCTCTTCTCGCGATCCTCTGGGAGCTCAACCCCGGTCATGAACTACTCTTGCCCGCTTACCTCGACGGGCCGCGCAATCTCAAAGACTACGTTCGGAAACCACTGTTCGGACGCGAGGGCGCAGGCATTACCGTCTTCCGAAACTGGTCCGCAGAAGAAGACACGTCAGCCGGCAGCGAAGCTGACGCCTTCGTCTACCGGCGATTGCATCCTTAGCCAGTGCAGACGACAATAGCGCCGTCATCGGCAGTTGGCTCGTCGATGGTGAACCTGCTGGCATGGGTATCCGAGAGTCCTCCAGTCTGATAACCACCAATACCAGCCGTTTGTCCCTCATCTATTTCATTAAGACTTCCTACCTCAAAGTGAACACCTGAAGGAGAGGTCCTCATCAATTGATGGCAAACTGGTGAGGTTGAGTGTGTGTCCCCACTTCTACCTTGGTTATTCGCTGTTTTGAGCCCATTTCCAACCACCTGAGTCACGAATCGAGCGGCTCCATGTCAACGGCGACTTTGAGCGTATGAGCTCCGCCGCCGAGTATTAGGCCGCGCAAGGGGCTTACGTCGCCGTAGTCCCGTCCCCAGGCGAGCGTCACGTGACCGTTCGATGGGACCAGGTTGTTCGTTGGATCCACATCAAGCCACCCGATTCCCGGACAAAAGGCGGACACCCATGCGTGGGATGCATCGGCGCCCACCAGCCTCGGCTGCCCGACAGGTGGCCAGGTTCGAAGATATCCGCTTATATAGCGGGCCGCGATATTCAGCGAGCGCAGGCAGGCGATTTGCAGGTGCGCGAAATCCTGGCACACGCCCCGCCGCTTTCGAAACACCTCTTCAGTGGGTGTCCGAACGTTGGTCACTTTTGCATCGAATCGAAAGTCCTGGTGGATGCGTGCGGTCAGATCCAGGAGCGCCTCCTGCATGGGCCGACCGGGCCTGAACGACTCGAGCGCGTAGGCGGCAAACTCGGGCCTTATGCGGATGCGCGGCGACTCAAATCCAAATTGATAGGCCTCCAGCCCCGCGCGGCTTTGATCACCAGAAAGGGCTCTGGCTGCCTCTTCCCAGGAGATCGACGGTTGCGGCATGGACGTCGCATTTCCGTCCACTGTCACTTCACTTCGGGCCTCTACCATCATTTCTTTATGGGGCTCCTGGATGGTGAAATAGCACAGGAGATTCCCGAAATAGTCCACCCGCTCGGTACGCGTTGCCGGGGTTGGTTGGATGCGCAGTTCGCTCCGCGTCAGATAATGGTGCGGCAAAGATCGCGGCGTCAGACAGGCCACGTGGTTTCCGAAGGAAACAGGATATTTGTATCTGTAGGTGGTCCGGTGAACGATTCTGTAATTCATTGGCCTATGGTGATCGGCAGGGTGCGCGCGTGGCTGAAGTACTGGCTCGATAAATTATTCGACCAGGAAGGCAGCAACCGTTCCAGCTCCCTGAGAAAGCGCTCAAGCCGGGAAAGCCCATCGGAGCCGTTCGTCATCGCGACCGCGCCGGGCAACGGGTACTGCATTTCTCGCAGATCGAAGTTACGCAACAATGCCAGCACGTCCCGCATGGCCTGCAAGTCATCCGGCAAGTGCCGGGGAAGCTTTTGATAAAGATCCACTATGTGGCTCAATTGAAAGTCAAGCGATCGGGGATTTGTCTCATCCGCCATCAGCACATCCAGCACAGCCAGCGGCTGCAGAGTGGTGTAGTACCGCGTCCGGTAGGTCATGGAGCTGTCCGCTACTTCGAGCAGGCATTCCAGCAAAGGCCAACCTTCCTCGGCGAGCGGCGTGGTGATCTCGCGTAGTTGCCTGGTCAGATAGACCGCGCGCTCCAGACGCCGGCCGATGCTCAGGAACAGCCAGCCTAATCCGCGGTTGATGTTTTCCCGCTCCATGCCGGAAAAGGCGGAGAGCAGTTCCAGGCACGCGGTCAGCATCGTCGGATATTCGAGAAACTCCGTGCCACGCTCGATCCGAACTGAGTTCCGCAGCTGACCAATGAGAAACATCATGTCGGCCGACAGACGCTCCCGAACATGGCCGCCAACCCGAGATACTTCTTCCAGGGTGCAGATCAGACTGTCCGGACGCTTGGTATCGATCAACATCGAGACCATTTCTTGTTCGAGGTCGCCCGAAGTGGGCCGCCTGTCTTTCGCCTTCGGCAGCTTGCTGTGCCGCGACTCCATGCAACTGTGCAGCCGGATGAGACACGTAAGCTCCGCCTCCTCGGCCCGCCGTACGCGAGGGATCATCGCGCGCAAGATACGGGCGATGTTTTCCGCCCGCTCGCCATATCGTCCCAGCCAGAAAACATTGTCGGCTACGCTGCTGGGCACAACCCGCGAGACGCGTCGCAACTCCACCGGCTCATGGCGCGGACGCAGCATGCTGAACGTATCTATGGGGCCGTCCCACAGCACCCATGCGTCCTTGCTATGGCCGCCTCGCTGCATCGAAACGACCGACCCTTCTGCTTCGGCAACACGCACCAGTCCTCCGGGAATCGCGATCCACCCGTTGCCGGTATTGAGCACATAGGTGCGCAGCACCACGCTGCGCGAGTTCAGGCATCCGTCGTCCCACACCGGCGCCGTGGACAAGGCGATCTGCTCCTGCGCCACATACTCATGCGGGCGGGCTCGCAATTGCTCGGCAAACTTGCCCTTTTCGGTTTGCGGCAGTTCGGCCCCAAAAACCGGCTCCATGCCGCGTGATGGAAATGCAGGCTTCACGACCACCGAGTCGAGATGGTCGAGCACCCAGTCGAGCGCATACGTCTGCCCGCACCACCAGGTCGCTACGGAAGGAAGTTTCAGCTTTTCGCCGAGCAGGTGCGTGGAGAGGCCAGGAAGAAAGGGCATGATCGCGGCCGTCTCAATCAAGCCGCTTCCCAGTGCGTTGGCAACCTTGACGTTTCCGGCGACGATGGCGTCTACCAAGCCGGGCACGCCTAAGAGCGATTCGCCCCGCAGTTCGAGAGGATCGCAAAAGCTATCGTCCACGCGCCGCAGAATCACGTCGACCCTCTCCAGCCCGTCGACCGTTTTCAGATATACGCGGCGGTCGCGCACCGTCAGGTCCGCTCCCTCGACCAAGGTGAATCCAAGGTATTTCGCGATATACGAGTGCTCGAAGTAGGTTTCGTTGTACGGTCCAGGGGTCAGAAGCACGATGCGCGGATTGTCGCACTGTGCGAGGCTGATCAGCGCCTCACGCTGTGCCCGAAAAAATGGCGCGAGGCGCAATACGTTCGAGGTACGGAAGAGATCAGGTAAAACATCGGAGACGATGGTGCGGTTCTCCAGTGCATAGCCGCTGCCTGAAGGCGCCTGCGTGCGATCCGCCAGCACCCACCACTGGCCATCCCGTGAACGAGCAAGATCGATGGCCAGCATGTGCAGGTAACTGTGCGCGGGGACAGCCACACCCACCAGTGGCCGAAGGAATGCCGGGTTGGCATAGAGAAGCGCAGCGGGAAAGCGGCCCTGCATCAGCAACTCCTGAGGTCCGTATAGATCCTCGAGGAGCAGGCTCAGCAGCTGGGCGCGTTGAATGATGCCGGCTTCGATGTAGCGCCACTCACCCGCCGCAATCAGCAGCGGCACGATATCGATCCTCCAGGACCGATTGACCCCGAGCGGGTCGCTGTAAATGTTGTAGGTGATCCCGTTCTCGCGAATGCGGCGCTCGGCACGTTCACAGCGTCGCTCCAGCTCCTCTGGGCCGATTGCCTGGAGCGACTCCATCAGGTGAGTCCAGTGCGGCCGCGGCGTCACCCCATCGGCCGACATTTCATCATAGGCAGCGCCGAAGCGTAACGGAGTCTGATACAGATCCATTGTCATGAGACAAGCCCCGGCAACCGCAGATCCAGAGTAATAGGCGAGATCGGGTTTGTCTCTTCCTCCGGCGCCTCCATCGGGCCGGACGGAGCCTTCGACTGCTGAAAACGCTCCTGCCGGCGGCCTTCGGCCTCTTCTGCATTGGCTGGCCGGGCGGTGTCTATGCGACCGTCGGGTGGCCGCGTATGGTAGGTACATCGGCCGATCGAACGCTCTTTCCAGCGATCGATGATGTCGAAGACCAGCGGTGTGTGTACTGGGATGGTAGGATGTAGCGCAGCGGACAGCCGCCGGGCGCGATACCGAACGCCTGCGACCGCCTCTCCAAGCTCACCGGTGGGATGGAGCGGAACTCTCCGCCGGTTGCAGGCAACCACATAGCGGGATGCCGTCGTGGCCCCGGACACCCTCACCTGGATCCGTTCGAGAGATGAGTCCACGCTGCGCACCGTCCGGCCGGAAGCAGTCTCTTCCGCGAGCACGTTCCATGGCTCGAGGGCGTAGCGCAGCTCGAGTTCAACTCCGTCTGCGACGATCGACCCGATCTTCGGAAAGCGAAACTCGAAGTGCGAAGCAAACCACTTATCCTCGAAGTTGTACTCTGCAAGGCGAAGTTGGTCGAGCACTTCAGAAAAGTCGCGCCTGACAAAGTGCGGCAGCATGAATCGGTCATGGAGCGCTGTGCCCCAACGGACCAGGCTGCTTTCAAATGGCCGTTTCCAGAACATGCTGACCAGAGCGCGGACGAGCAGCATCTCTATAAGTCCCATTTTGACATGCGGAGCCATTTCGAAGGCGCGCAATTCAAGCAGTCCAAGACGCAAGCCGAGACCCTCTGGCGGATAAAGCTTGTCGATGCAGAACTCGGCGCGATGCGAGTTTCCTGTGACATCGACGAGCAGGTTGCGGAACAATCCATCCACAATGAAGGGAGGGCAGTCATTGACAGGCAACTGGCTGAATGCAATCTCCAACTCATACAAGGCATCCATGCGCGCCTCGTCCACGCGCGGATACTGACTCGTCGGACCCACATACATGCCTGAAAACAGATAGGACAACGACGGATGGTTTTGCCAGAACGTCACCATGCTACGGAGCAGATCAGGGCGGCGCAGAAAGGGACTGTCCAGGACAGTTGCTCCACCCATCGCGATATGGCTGCCGCCACCAGTAGCGATATGGCTGCCGTCGTAAGCAAATTTCTCAGCGGTTAACCGATTCCCTCGCGCTTCCTCGAAAAGCACCGTGTTGATCTCTTCGAGTTCGTCCCAATTGCCCGCCGGCGGAAGGTTAACTTCAAGAACGCCGGGATCGGGAGTGACGCTGAACGAGCGCAGCCGTGGATCGGACGGCGGAGCGTAGCCCTCCAGCCATACCGGCTTGTGCAGATACTCGCAGGTATCCTCGACCGCGGCGAGCAGATCTAGATAGTCCGCGAGCCTCGACGCATAAGGCAGAAACACATGCAGGCGGCCTTCCCTCGCCTGCACGCACAGCGATGGCCGAATCAGCTCAGTCGCCGTTTCCGCCGTGCTTGAGAGCGCGGGCAGCGGATCGGCCCCGGGTTTCTTCTCAAAGAGCTCCATGCGCCGCGCCGGTTGTGATGGGAGCCTGACCCGGTCTGTGAATGGCGCGGCCTCGTGCTCGTACCTGATCTCGTCCGGCGCCACCCAGGGCACCGCCTCCGTCGGTATGCGATAACCGATGGGCGAGTCGCCAGGCATAAGCCGCAGACGTACCGGGCGAGAAAACCACAACTGGCTCGACCAGCTCAACCGGTCGCCCGGCTGTCGGCGGCGAATGGGCAAAATGTATCCAGCCGGCTCCTCAGATTCCGCGTCGGTGTTGTACGCAGGCAGCACGTTTTCGACGCTCAGCTGAAGGCGG
The DNA here is from genome assembly GCA_964453815.1 of uncultured Acidobacteriaceae bacterium. Classification (GTDB taxonomy): domain Bacteria; phylum Acidobacteriota; class Terriglobia; order Terriglobales; family Acidobacteriaceae; genus Silvibacterium. The sequence continues at coordinate 17,110 of CAYVSQ010000361.1, forward strand.
CGAGTGAGAGCTTCCATGAACGCGAGCGCATCGGCCGCGCCGAAACCGTAGTCGTGATCTTCGCGGGCAATGAGATCGACATTCTCCCAGACAGGGACTCCGTCGGCGCGCCAGAAACAGCTC
>CAYVSQ010000362.1:0-5540 GCA_964453815.1 uncultured Acidobacteriaceae bacterium
GATCTGCACATTTCCGACGAATTAAAGAACGCCACTATTGCGCGGGCGAATGCGGGAGTGAGGGAGTTTGCGGGGATGCCGGTTGAGCGTGTGGAGACGCTGGATGGCATCAAGTTTTTCCTGGACAATCCAGAGGCAACAATGAAGCCAAACGCAGCGAAAACGTGGCTGCTGCTGCGAGCTTCGGGCACGGAGCCTCTGCTGCGCATCTATTCGGAGTCATGTTCGAAGGAATCGGTAACAAAGCTGCTCGAATCGGCCCGGGCGTTTGCCATGGGGAGCGGAGAGCATGAGCAGTAGTGCGTTTGGTGTTATAGCGTTCTCTGCTTTGTTAGGTACGATAGGTGCTCCAGTGAGGTGTTTGCCATGGCTGATCCTGTTTCCGGTTATCCGTACGAAACCCGGTTGAACATTCTTTATCCGGCGATGGAAGTCATCGATGAGAAGGCTATTGCTGACGCCTGCGAGTACAAGTGGTTCAATCAGACGCTGTGCAAGGTCAACGAGTCAGTAGTGCGTATGGCGGTAATCGAGGGTGAATACCACTGGCACAAGCATGATGAGGACGACGAGTTCTTCTATGTTATCGAAGGAGAACTGCTGATTGATCTGGAGGGAAAGACCGTCGAATTGGCGCCGCGCCAGGGATACGTCGTTCCCCGAGGCGTCGTGCATCGGACGCGGGCACCGCAGCGGACCGTCATCCTGATGGTCGAGAACGCAGGAATCATCCCGACGGGCAATTAGAGAGATCTACTTTTCGCTGCTCGGCGGCACTATGCCCTTTAGCCGCATGTACAGTGCCAGAGTGGCATATTGCTCGTTGTCGTGCGATACATTGCCCCACGCATAGCCGATTCTTGTCCGTGTTACCGGTCCGATCGTGAACATCTGCAGAATGTTCTCGTCCGTAAGCGCGGCATAGGCCTTGTCGCATTCGGCAAAAGACGCTTGCAGCGCGGCCACAATCGCGGCCTTATCGGCAGTCTCCGGAGGCACCTGATATCGCGCTTCCGGAGCGGTTCCATTGATCGTTCCGCAACTGCGCAATTGCGCCTCGCTGACATGGTTCAGCACACGAGCAAATGTCCTGACTTCCGGGGTAGGACGGTAGGAGTAGTTTTCAGCAGGCATCTTGTCGGCGGCTTTCAGAATGTTGGCCTTCAGACCGGCATAGCCGCGCTGTACATCGGCCGCAGGTCCAAGCTTCGTCGGCGGCGGGGGGGTCGTTGTCGTGGCCGTGGGAGCGGGGGACTGGGCGTGTGTGAACAGGGTGGTGCTCAGGATGAAGGCTGCAATGGCTGGAAAACGTGTCCGGAAACGTAGCATGGAGCGCTCCTCGGCAAATCGTACCAGAACCGGCGCGGCCTCGCGGTACCCCTAAACCAGTCTGTCATCGTATTTTTGCGTGACCGAGCGGACGCCAGGTGAATCCAAGGTGTATAAGGCTCAATGAGTACATTCCGAGAGATTTGAGGCACGATTATGAGCACAGCCACCGCAGCCCCTGCAACACCCCTCACGCAGCTCTCCGCATGGAAAGCCCTCACCGCGCACTATGAAAAGATCCACGGCCAACACCTGCGTGATCTCTTCGCCAATGACCCTGACCGCGGCACGCGCCTGACTGCCGAAGCCGAGGGCCTCTACCTCGACTACTCGAAGCACCGCATTACCGACGAGACGATCGGCCTGCTGCTGAAGGTCGCCGAGGAGAGTGGCCTGAAAGCGCGCATCGACGCAATGTTCAGCGGCGAAAAGATCAATATCACCGAGAAGCGAGCCGTTCTGCACGTGGCGCTGCGCGCGCCCAAGGGCGAAAAAATCATTGTCGACGGCGAGGATGTCGTCCCTGCGGTGCACGAGGTGCTGGATCGCATGACGGCCTTCTCCGACCGGATTCGCAGCGGCGAATGGAAAGGTCATACCGGCAAGCCGATCAAGAATGTCATCAACATCGGCATCGGCGGCTCGGATCTTGGGCCCGTGATGGCCTATGAGGCGTTGCGCCACTACAGCAGGCGCGACATGGCCTTCCGCTTTGTGTCGAACGTGGATGGCACGGACTTTGCCGAGGCGACGCAAGATCTCGATGCGGAAGAGACACTCTTCATCATTTCGTCGAAAACGTTCACCACGCTCGAAACCATGACCAATGCGCACACGGCGCGCGATTGGAGCCTCAAGAAGCTGGGCGACGCGAAGGCGGTAGCCAAGCATTTTGTCGCCGTCTCGACGAATGCGGAGGAAGTGACCAAGTTCGGCATCGATACGGCAAATATGTTCGGCTTCTGGGACTGGGTCGGCGGGAGATATTCGATGGACTCGGCCATCGGGTTATCGACCATGCTGGCCGTGGGTCCGGATAATTTCCGCAAACTGCTGGCAGGTTTTCACGCGATCGACGAGCATTTTCGCACCGCTCCGTTTGAGAAGAATCTGCCGGTGCTGATGGGGCTATTGTCTGTCTGGTACAACGACTTCTTCGGCGCGCAAACGGTGGCCGTTCTGCCGTACGAGCAGTATCTCAAGCGCTTCCCAGCTTACCTCCAGCAGTTGACGATGGAGAGCAACGGCAAACACGTTACGCTGGCCGGGGAGCGGGTAAGTTATGAGACCGGCCCGATCTTCTGGGGCGAGCCGGGCACCAATGGGCAGCACTCGTTCTACCAGCTCATCCATCAGGGCACCAAGCTCATTCCCTGCGACTTTATTGGTTTTGCGAAGACACTCAATCCGCTGGGCAACCATCACGATCTTTTGATTGCTAACATTTTCGCGCAAGCTGAGGCACTGGCCTTCGGCAAGACACCCGAAGAGGTCAAGGCCGAGGGCACGCCCGACTGGCTCGTGCCGCACCGCGTTTTCGAGGGCAACCGCCCCACGAACACAATCCTTCTCGAGGAGTTAACCCCCGAGGCCCTCGGCAAACTTGTCGCGCTTTATGAACACAGCGTCTTCACTCAGGGAGCGATCTGGCGAATCGACTCCTTTGACCAGTGGGGCGTGGAGCTGGGCAAGGTTCTCGCGAAGAAGATCGTCGGCGAGCTCGAGGGAACCGACTCGGGTGGCAAGCACGACAGTTCGACGAATACCCTAATCGCGCGTTACAAGAAGCAGCGGGGCTGAGTAACTTCGCCCCGAAACTTTTTCAGACCTTGAGGGTTGTTATTAGTGACACCTGATCAAGAATCTGCGCCCATTTATCGGTGTGTTGCAGAGAAAGATCATAAACGTCGAGGTTGCAACGAGATGAGCACCAATCCTGACGACAAAAGGAAGTTTTTCCGGCTAGGCCTTGTAGGATTGCTGGCCGGTTGCCTGTGGTTTTCTGCCGGGACTGCAGCTCTGGCGCAGGACGATGCGTCCAGCACGCAGTCGCCGGTACAGCAAGGAGCACGCACCGATGCGGATATTCAAGCCGATGTCGGGTATGCGCTGGCGCATGATCCGACATTGCAAGGTCAATCGATCGGCTCCGCGACAGCGCAGGGAACGGTAACCCTTTCAGGCACGGTACAGACGAATGCGCAACGCCAGCAGGCAGAGACGATTGCAGCCAATGTGCCGGGCGTTAGCGGAATTCTGAACAACATTGCGGTCGCGAATCCGAGAGCAGGAAATGAGAGCGCAACACCGGCTTCGCCGCCACCTAATGTGACGCAGTCGCAGGTTCCTCCTCCACCTCCTGATGACCTCCCTCCCCCGGCTCCAGACATGGATGAGGGTTCGCAGGGAAACCCGAATCAAGGCGCGAATGGCGGCCATGCGCAACAGGCACCGCCACCTGTATATAACGGCGGCCGCCAGCCCTATCCCTCACCACAGCCCTATCCGTCACAGCAACCGTATCCGCAGCAGCCGTATCCGTCGCAGACTCCTTATCCGCAGCAGCCGTATCCGTCGCAGACTCCTTATTCGCAGCAGCCGTATCCGTCGCAGACTCCTTATTCGCAACAACAACGGGCCTATAACCCCGCACCTCCAAGTGGCCCGGTTACTCTTCCAGCGGGAACGCTGCTGCGCGTGCGTTTGAGCGAGCCGCTTGATACGGCGAGACTGAAGAGCGGCGCGATATTTCAAGCGACCGCGGCGGTCAACATATACCTGGGAGGAGCGCTGGCCATCCCACAGGGTGCGGTACTTCAGGGGCAGGTGGTCGAGTCGAAAAATGCCGGGGCCCTGGGCGGTTCGGCTGAGTTGCAGTTGGAGCTTATCGACGTAAACCTGGAAGGCACGACTTTTCCGTTAGCTACGGATACCTGGTCGAGCAAGGGCCCGAATAAGGCAGGATACACAGCGGGCAACACGGTAGGCGGTGCGGCGATCGGCGCGCTCATTGGCGGCATCATCGGCCACGGAGCTGGCGCGGCAATTGGCGCAGGTGTTGGAGGCGCGGGAGGACTCGCAGCTTCCTCTGCGACCAGCGGACCCCGGCTGATTCTGCCTGCGGAGGCACAGGTGGACTTTCACCTGACAGGTCCGGTGACCGTGCAGCCGGTCTCCTGGCAGGAAGCGCAGAGGCTGGCCTCGAGCGTTCCTCAGCAGCCGCGGCTGGTTCAGCGGCCGGTGTATATGGCTCCTCGGCCTTACCCCTATTACGGGTATCCATATCCTTATGCATACCCGTATCCCTACTATTACCCTCGCGCATACTAGAAGAAGTCAGAAGGAGCAACCAGATGGCCGCGGCGACCTCACAGGTTGCCCGGCCGATTTGTTTGGTGAGCACGCTTTGCTACCATCTCGTCCGCAAGCCGATTCTTAAGGAGTCCTCAGGCGCAAGGCAGCGGTATTGCTCACGATTGGCATTTTCATGCTGGCATCAGTTGTCCACCTGCAGGCTGCCATCTGGCTGGAGTGAACCTGGCGGACACGATACAAGTCAGAGGGACACCGCTGGTGCTCAATGGGATGGGATTGCGAACCAAGTACATGGTGAACGCCGGACTCTATCTCGAACAGAAGTCAGCCGCCCCGACGCTAGGATCAAATCCGACGCAACAAAAGCGTATTGTCATGCAATTCCTGCACGGTGCGAGCAAGAGTCAGATGGCCGATGCATTCAATGCGTCATTCACCTACACCCCGCCGGATGCCCGTAACGCGATGAAAGCCGATGTCGATCGCTTTGCTTGGTCAGTTGGAGTCAAGACCGGCGATCAGATGGTTTCAATGATATTCCGGGCACGATCTTCGTTCTCCATGGCGGCGAAAAGCTGACCATCCACGGCCCCTTCGTTCAAATGCTCTTCTCGTATGGCTTGGACCGAAGCCGCCCAATTTGGAACTGAAGAAGGGGCTGCTCGGGCAGTAGCGCCAGGGCATGTTTGCTCGCGGGACTTTCCTAGCACCCCAGCCCGGACAAACACAAAAGGACAACCTTTCTGATAAGGAAACAGTTTCAGAGGTGTGCCCCGTCTAGGGCGTGTTAACACTATTTCAAGCTAACTCGTGTAAGTCGATATAGATGGAAATTACCGAGGAACAATACGCACGGATCAAAGACAGCCTGCCGGTACAGCGGGGCAACGTAAGTT
>CAYVSQ010000363.1:0-13059 GCA_964453815.1 uncultured Acidobacteriaceae bacterium
TCCTGCCGGATCGCCCACGCTAGCCCATCTGGCTCGCCGCCCACATCAATGTGACCGGCTACCTCCAGCGACTTCAGATCGATCATGGCCACGTAGTCATCCGGAGAGCAGGCCACAAAGGCGCGCAGACCGTCGGGCTGCATCAAGATGCCGGCTGCACCGCGACCGACAGGCAGCCGCTTGATCACGTTGTGTGTAGCGGTGTCAACGATGATCAAATCCGGGCCACCGAGAGTTGAGATCAATGCCAGCTTTCCATCCAATGTGAACTTCAGCCGGTTCGCGTGCGCGGCCTCCACAGCCAACGTCTGCGTCACATGCTTCTTCGCCACATCAATGATCGAGACGGTCCCATCCTGGGCATTGGCAACCCAGATCTCCTTGCCATCCGGCGATACGTCGAACCCCTCCGAGCCATTGCCAACCGGAATGACCGTCTGATTCCAGTCGCCTCCCGGCGGTCCCGGAGGGAGACCTTGCGGTGGACCGCCGGAGCCTGGAGGTGGCCCACCGGGGGGAGGGCCAAGGCGGCCGGCAGTCTTCTCGATGATGCTGGCTGTTCCGGAGCTGACATTGGTGGTTACGATCCATTTCAGAGTCTCGGAAACGAAGATCATGTGGGTTCTGTTTTGACCCGTGCCCAGGATCCAATCGACTTTCCTCGTCGCAGGATCGTAGCTGCCAATCGCCTTAGCGCCTTCGGCGGTAAACCACACCTTGCCACCCACAAAATCAAGACCATGCGGACCTCGCAACGGCCCTAGATCTACTGCCTGCAATGCCTTCTGTCCGATCAGATCGACCACGGCGAGCGTGTTGTATGCTCCAAATCCGTAGTTGGAAATGTAGGCTTTCGATCCGTCGGCGGATGCAATGACTTCGTGCGGATCGTTCCCAACCGGTACCTTGGCAATCACCCGCAAAGTCGCGGGATCGACGATCGCGAGTGTGTGGTCTTTCTTCGAGAGCGCCAGCAGTGCCGCTGCCGGCGTGCTCTGCGCGGAAAGCGCCGTCGACGCAACCATGCTTCCAAGGAGAAGTGCCAGACTGATCTTCATCTTCATGGGGATACTTCCTTATGCTTGCAAAATTCGTTCCGCCACCGCCTTAGCTAACGTGAATGATGGGGCGGCGTCCCGGGTCTGCGACAGCGCGGCGGAGCACTTCATGGGTTATCGGGGCCGTGTCTCCCTCGCCGAGGAAAATATAGCGGAAGATATTCGCGACCGGATTGCCTTCAGTCCAACTGAAGTACCCGTGGGGAACTTTCCCGGTTCGCTTCTCCAATTCGATGAGCAACGCTGCGATGGAATTTGCCACTACGGGGCTGCAGGCAAAGAGAATGCGGTGCCTGCCTACCTTTCGTCCATGTACAGTCAGCGTATCCTGAAACTCGGAAGAATCGCTGCGTTCCACTTGAAAGAAGAACAGACATTCCTCCGGGCTGAGATTGTGCAGATAGCGAATCTGCGCGTCGGCTTCGTCCCACGCTGTCTCGACACCGTTCTGCGGCTTGCTGGCGACTACTCGGATCAATAGATCCGGGTCCTCACACAGCATGGCTGAGACCTCCGCGTCGAGATGAACACCCGTGATACGCAGCTCCGTGGAGCGAATTGCCCTGGACACCAGGGACACCAGGACAATGGCGACGATAAAGAAGGATGCAATCTTGATGCCTTCGGGACGTTCGCCCATGTTCGCAATGGTCGTGTAAACGAAGAGGAGCGAAATGAAAAGGAATGGCCAGCGAAGCCACCCCTTCCAAACCGAGATAGTTACGGCGAATGAAGCGGAAGTGATGAGAACCAGGACTCCAGTCGCGTAGGCTCCCGCCTGCGCATCGACGTTTGCATCGAAGAGCCACGTGACCGTAAAAGCCACTGCTGTAAAGACAAGTACCAGAGGGCGGGAGGCAAGCGCCCACTCCGGAGCCATGCCGAAGCGCGGTAAATACCTGGGAATCAGGTTGAGCAGGCCAGCCATGGCCGACGCGCCAGCAAACGCCAGGATCACAATCGTACTGATGTCGTAGAGAGATCCGAATCCGCTTCCCAGATACTGATGAGCAAGATAGGCCATCGCACGGCCGTTAGCGGGCTGACCTTCCGCAAACGCTTTTGCCGGAATCAGCAGCGTGGACACTAGGCTGGTGGCCATCAGGAAAATACTCATGATGATGGCGGCCGTGGCCAACAGCTTGCGGGTATTGCGGATGCGCCCCTCGAGATCGGCCCCCTTCACCAGAGGCATAACGGCAACGCCGGTCTCGAAGCCGGAGAGCCCCAGGGCCAGCTTGGGAAAGAGGATCAACGAAATGCCCACGATCGCCAGCGGATTGCTGTGCACATGCAAAATAGCGTGCTCCCATTCGGAAATTACTCTAGGATGCTCGAGCACGTGTGCCACCGCGACCACAGTGACGACAGCATTCAGCGCCAGATACACAGTCACCAGGACGACCGCGATCCCGATCGCCTCCTTAAAGCCCTTCAGAAACACCACTCCCAGCAGGGCGAGCAAGATCAGGGTCACACCCATCTGGCTCTGCATCCATCGTGGCGTTGCGGGATTATGAACGAAGTGAGTGGCAGCGTCGGCAGCGGAAAGCGTCATGGTGACGATGAAATCCGTCGTCGCAAAGCCCAGCAGGATGAGCACAACACTTTTACCCGTCCAGCGGGGAAAGAGCTTTTCGAGCATAGCAATACTGCCTTGCCCATTAGGGCTGGCTTTCGCTACCCGGTGATATACCGGAAGCGCTCCGAATAGGGTCACCAGAACAAGAACAAAGGTGGCAAACGGCGAAAGGAGTCCCGCTGCCAGGAAGGCGATGCCGGGTTGATAGCCAAGCGTGGAAAAATAATCCACCCCGGTGAGACACATGACGCGCCACCATGCATGCTCCGGGTGCGAAACGCGATGGACGCCGTGAGGCAAACGAATATCGGAGAGTAGCCAATTCTTCAGGCTCATCGAGATATCTCAAAACGGCTGACCGGGTTCAAAACGACCGATCTGGCGGTAACGAACGAAAGCAATTGTCTCAGATGATTACTTTGCATCCTTCGAGTGGCGAGTGGGCATAAGTTCGGCCCAATCTGCTACCGACCAGCGGAATAACATCCCGCTTGACAAGTACCCTAATTTGGTTGATCGTTCAACCAATGAATGATTTGGCGGTTTCTAGCCGCGAACGCTTGGTCGATGCAGCGCTCTATCTCTTTTGGTTGCGGGGGTATGCAGCCACAGGCGTGGCTGAAATTCTTTCCCGGGCCAATGTTAGGTCGGGAAGTTTCTACTATTTCTTCAAAACGAAGGAGGCTCTCCTCATAGCGGTGCTCGAGCGCTACATCGAAACTCTCGATCTCGTCGTAACCGGGCCAGTTTTCGCAGAAATTACCGACCCCATCGAGCGCATCTTCGGCGTGCTCGATTTCTATCGGCGGAATCTGATCAGGACCGGCTGCACCTATGGCTGTCCGATCGGGCGGCTGGCGCTTGAAATCCCCGAGCAGCAAACCGAGGTACACAAGTTGCTAGCCGATAACTTTGATGGCTGGACTGCCGCCATTGAGGGATGCCTGGGAGACGCGCAGAAGCGGCTTCCCGCCGATCTGGACCTCAAGGCTCTATCTCAATTTGTACTCACTGTAATGGAGGGTGGCGTGATGCAGGCTCGCGCACACGGCAGCCTTGAACCTTTTGACGCTTCAGTCGAGCAGCTACGCAATTACTTCCGCCTGCTGACATTGCCGCAATCCGTAAGGGAAACACCGCGATAAATCCAGAAAGGAAAGAACCATGACCATGAAGAAGCACACAACGTCTGTCGTCGCCATCCTGCTCTTTTGGCTGACGGCCGTGTATGTCTATCCGCAAAACACAACTGCTGCTGCCGAAACAGCCGCTGCCTCGGCCAAACGGGAGAAACCCATCTCCGGGCTCGCGTGGCTGGTCGGCGGAGTCTGGACCGCTGATGCAACTAAGGTTGCCCCCGGCATGCTGCGCATCGAGACGCGGTATCAATGGTCGGACAATGGCAGCTATGTCCGATTCACTACGCACTTTGTCTCGGAGAAACAGAACCAGAAGACCTACGACGGAAACCTCTTCTGGGATCCCGCGAAGAAGACGCTGGCTATGTGGTACATGGACGCCTCTAACTCCGTTACCCAGGGTCCGATGGCGATCGACGGCGATCGATGGCAGATATGGTTTGACGGGAATGACTTTGAAGGCAAACTGGCGTCTCTCCGCGTCGAGGTGCTGCGCAAATCGCCGGATCTCTATCGCTGGTCACTGTCTGAGAAGCAGGGAGATAACTGGAAGGAACTCGCTTCGCTCGACTATGCGCGAAAGCCCGGAGCCTGACCTGTCCGAGAAGTCAGGCGCTACCTACTCGTACCGTAGCGCCTCGATCGGATTCAAGTTCGCGGCCTTAATGGCCGGGATCATCCCGCTCACCAACCCCACCACGATCAGAATGCCGGTGGCGATGACGACAATAAGAGGAGAAATCAGCAGCTGGATATCTGCGGCATCGGCATGCGCAGCCATAGCGCTATAAAAGGTGATGCGTCCCACGCCGATCGAAACGGCATATGCCAGCACAATTCCGGCCATTCCGCCGATCCCGGTAATCACCAGCGATTCGGCGAGGAACTGGATCAGGATGTGCCTCTTGCGCGCGCCTAGGGCCTTCTCGATGCCGATCTCCTTGGTCCGCTGCTGCACTGCGACCAGCATGATGTTCATTAGGCCGATTCCGGCAATGCCCAGCGTCAGCGCGCCGATGAACAGCAGCAGCACCTCAAGCGCGATGGTCACGATCTTGAATTGCGTAAGCTGCTGCTCGAGATCTGCCACAAAGATCGCCTGATGATCAGACGGGCGAAAGTTATGCGCCGCGGCCAGCGTGTTGCGGATCGCCTGTTGTACCGTCGCGTGATCTCCGTTGTAGTTGAGCCAGAAGCCGTCGAAATATTTCGGGTCCTTGATGTCGCTCATGGCGCTGAGCGGGACGTAGATCTGACGATTGACGTCACTCTCGTCCTCCTGCATCTTCGGCTGAAGAACGCCGATGACCTCAAAGCTGATGCCATTCAGCCGGATATGCTGGCCGATGGCATACTCTCCGCCGAAGAGCTTGGTCTTTGCCTCGGAGCCGATGACCGCGACGTGAGCGCGGTTCGCGTCATCCTCATCGGTGAAAAAGCGCCCAGAACTGACGTCCAATACAAGGATTTCCTGGATGACGGGGCGGTAGCCGTTAACCGTCCAGGTATACGTATGCCCTTCGTTCGACACCGGAACATCCTTGGACAGGATAGCCGCAACGTGTTTGAGACCTGGAACCGTCTGCTCAAGACGATCGAGATCCTCCTGGGTAAATCGGACCTGGACTCCGGCTTTCGAGCCGCCCACCTGCTCCGAACTTCGGCCAGGAAAGACGCCGATCAATTGTGTGCCCCACTGCGCGAAGATGGCCTCAATGGCCCGCCCAAAGCCTGACCCGTAGGCGAGCAGCAGGACGACGGTGGCGATGCCCCATGCCATCCCGACCATGGTGATCGAGGTTCGCCGGCGGTTGTATATCATCGCTTCATAGGCCTGTTTCCACAAATCGCGCAGCATAATGTAACTCCTGTGGATACTTATTCGCGGCGTAACGCTTCCACCGGTTCAAGCGCCGCGGCCTTTCCCGCCGGGTACAGCCCCGCAATGATTCCGCTGACGCTGAGCGCCCCAAGCGCCAAGGCCGCAGACCAGGGAACCAGCCGCGGCGGATCGAAGCCCTGCACGCCCTGGCCAATCGCAGCGTGCAGCAAATACATAAAGAGCGCCGCACCCGCGATGCCAAACAGGCCGCTCACACCGGTCAGGATCAGCCCTTCGAGGAAAAACTGAAAGAGGATGCTACGGCTCGTTGCGCCAATGGCCTTGCGCAGGCCGATCTCACGCGTGCGCTCGCTTACTGAGACCAGCATGATATTGATGATGCCGACCGCTCCCAGCGCTAGTGTCACAATGCCGACGCCGCCCAGAAAGACGTCCATCGCCGTGAATATCTTGCCCACCATCTGCTCGGTCCTGATGGTATCCCACTCATTGTTGAAAGCTTCCGGGGCGTCGGGATCGAACCCATGTCTGCGCGCGATAATCTGGTGCACCTGTTTCTTGGCGATAAGATTATCGCCGCGAATCCGTGGCTGATATTGAATCGATGTCACCGAATCCTGCGGAATGTTTTCTCCTTTGAGCGGAAACATCTCCAGCATGACTGATAGAGGGATGTAGACCTTCTGGTTCTCGCCGTCGTTATTCCCGTGGCCGGCCTTGGCCGCGACTCCCACCACCAGAAACCGCGTTCCGTTCAGGGTCACGACCTCCCCCATTGCGGGACGCCCCGGGAACAGCAGCTGCGCACTCTTCTGGCCCAGTACGATCACGTGGTTGCGGTTCTGCAGGTCATCCGCATTCAGGAAGCGGCCCTCCGCCATGGGCAGGAAGCGAATATCGACATAATTCGGCTCCGTGCCTATGACATCGCCGCCGGCGGTCTGGTACTGGCTCTGCTGCTTGATATCGTCGCGATTGATCAGGGCAACGACGGCACGAACATCAGGTGCCTGGGAACGAATCGCTTCGGCATCACTTAGCGTTAGATTGTAGGGCCGCATTCCCGTGTGCTGATTCGGTACTGCCGGGATCGTCCCACCCCACATCATGATGAGGTCGTTGCCGAAGCTGGCCAGCTGACGATGATTGCCCGAGCGAAAGCCTTCGCCGACCGAGATCAACAGCAGCATCGATCCCACGCCCCAGGCAATGCCGAACATGGTGAGGAACGAGCGCAGCTTATTGGCCCAGATCGCGCGAAAGACTTGCCCGAAGGTATCGCCCAGATTCTGCATGTGTCCTATACCAATACGTGTTCCTGGGGCTCCGGGTTCCCGTGGAGCGGATTCAGACGGCTGTGAGACGTCCGGCAAAAGGGCAGGTTAGCAAAAGACCCGGGCCTGGAAGAGGCAAATGTGACCAGTGGGGTTGATGCCCTTATTTCGCCAGCAAAGCCGTCTGCACGTTCTCAACCGCAGGCTTTGACTGGGTCAGATACTCACTGACGCGCTGGCGCTCTTCGGGCGTGAGCGACGGCACAAGCACCAGAATGCGGCGCAGGGTAACTGCAACATCGTCGACGTAATTCATCATGCGGATGGCTTCGCCGGAAAGAGGCATATGGACTCCTGGGTTTATCTAGTCTTCTGCTTATTCTCGTCGACCGACGGTCGGCAAGTAAAGCCGCGCCCCTGCACAATGGCTGTCTTAGGTCTCACTCAGGTCCGGCACCGTCGTGATGGTCTGAAAATGGGGCTCTGGCAGAATATCTCTGTCCGCGACTTCTGCGATCGCCGCCAGCCTCTGGGAAATTTCGCTCGTCAGAGCGCCTTCCGGGCATCGCCAGCTCCAGTTGTCGCCGGAACTCGATGGCACGTTCATCCGGGCCTCGCTGCTGAGGTCCAGCACATCCTGGACCGGTACGATGCAGACGTCGGCGACAGACGCTTCGACGGCGCAGATCATCGTCCATACCACGTCCTTTTTTGCCGGGCTGAGATACGCTTTTACCGCATCTTTCTCGACTTTAGTCGCCTCATGCTCCCACCAGCCGCGCGTCGTATTGTTGTCATGCGTGCCGGTGTAGACAACGGTATTCCGCACATACTGGTGGGGCAGATAGTTGTGCGCACTACGGTCCGCAAACCCAAATTGAAGAATCCGCATTCCGGGAAAATCGAACTGTTGACGCAAAGCCTCGACCTCCGCGGTGATGATGCCCAGGTCCTCAGCGATGAAAGGCATTTCTCCCAGTTCGTCGCGCAGACGCTGAAACAGCTTTCCCCCCGGAGCCTTGATCCATTCGCCGTGCTCTGCTGTCTGATGTTCAGCCGGAATCGCCCAGAATGCCTCGAATCCGCGGAAATGGTCGAGGCGAATAATATCGTAAAGCGATCGGGCCCGGCGTATGCGATCGACCCACCACGCGAAGCCCTGTTGCTCCAAGGCATCCCAACGGTACAGAGGATTTCCCCAGCGCTGACCCGTTTTGGAGAAGTAGTCCGGGGGCACCCCGGAGACGCGAATCGGCGAAAGATCTTCGCGCAGTTCGAAGAGTCCTGGATTAGTCCATACATCGGCACTATCGTAATTCACAAAAATCGGTACATCGCCGATCAACTTGATTCCCCGCCGGCCGCAATACGCGCGCAGCTTGCACCACTGTTCGTCGAAGGCGAACTGGATGATCTGCTGAATCGCCAGTTCTTCGCCATGTTCCTTGCGGACATTTTCGAGCGCCCGGGGTTCACGGTGCGCAAGCCTGGCGGGCCATGTGCTCCACGAGGCGCCCTCAAATTTTTGCCGCAGCACGCTGTAAAAGGCAAAGTCTTCGAGCCACGTACCGTTCATCCGGCCATAGGCCTCGAATCGAGCCCACTGTTCTGGATCGTGCTTGCGCAGAAAATTGCGGGCGGCCTCTTCGATCAGCGGAATCTTTGTCCTTACGACCTCTTCCCACCGCACCTCGCCGGACTGTCCCGGGAGGTTTGCAATCCGCTGCCCGTCAATCCATCCCCAATCGGACAAATATTCAAGCGAAATGAGGAGTGGGTTTCCTGCAAAGGCCGAGAGCGCCGCGTAGGGGGAGTTGCCATATCCTGTCGGGCTCAGGGGCAGAACCTGCCAGAGCCGTTGTTTTGCTTCCGCAAGAAAATCAGCGAAGGCATACGCAGCCGGGCCAAAATCCCCAATGCCGCCATAAGAAGGCAGCGAGGTTATATGCAGCAACAGTCCTGAAGAGCGATCGAAAGGCATAAAGGATCATCCTACAGCCTCGAAAAAAGAAAAGGCCCGCGCCTCGAAGGGTTCGAAAGCACGGGCCCGGTTGAATGCATGTGCCTGCTCTAGATTGGCGAGCGCCCACCTGATGGGGACAGCGGCTGCTGCGCCTTGCGATTCATCCGGATGCGGCCTTCCTTCTGATATTTCTCCTGAAGATTGGAGATAAAGACTGCAAACATCTCCTCGCGGCGTTGCTCTAGCAGTGCTTCCCGCGTCTGGTTGAAGTTTTTTGCAATCTCGTCGCCTGTCGGCTCCTGACGGTCAGTGATCTTGGCCACGATGCCGCTGTGGCCGGTGTTGATGGGTCCGCTGATCTGTCCTGCGGTCAGATCGAAGAGTTGCGGCGCAGTGGTCGCCAGCGCGCCGAGCTCCGGAACCTGCGCATCGCGGCCTACCAGGTCACTCGATTTGAGGGTTGCTCCGGCTTCCTTGGCGGCCTTTGCCAGGTCATTTTCAGCCTTAGCTCGATTGGCCAGCTCGTTCGTCTTCTGGGCCAGCAATTGCGGCAACTGCTGCTGGCGATAATCGTCGAGAACATGCGATTTGAAGTCGGCAAAGTTCGGGGCATGGGCCGCCTGAATATCGGCAACCTGGAAGACCGCGAAGCCTTCGCCTGTGGTCGACACCTGCGGCGCGCCACCCTTCTTCGCGCTGAATGCGTCAGCCAGCAACTTCGATCCATCCGGCAATCCCGGAATTACCGACTGCTGCGAGAGAAAATCGGTCGTCACCACCTGAAGATGATGCGCCGCTGCCATCGCCGCCAGTCCGCTCTTCTGCGCTTCCGCGGCAAGCTGTTGCGCGAAGGCGTGCTGCTGCTCGCCCTCCTTTTGCCGCGTTAGGGTAGCCCGGATCGTGGCCTTCACCTCATCCAGCGGCCGGGTATGCGCTGTCTGTTTCTCTTCGACCTGAATGATGTGATAGCCGTATTTCGACCTCACCAGGCCCGAAGTTTGTCCCGGTTGAAGCGAGAACGCAGCCTGGTCGAACTCGGGAACAGTCGCACCGCGCTTCAGGAAACCCAGCTCGCCGCCCTGCTCCTTGCTCCCCGGATCATCCGAGTTCTTCTTCGCCAGCTCGGCAAAGTCGCCGCCATGGTGCAGCTGATCGAGGATGCTCTGTGCCTTGGCCTTCGCCGCCGCGTCGGCCTTCGGATCGGTTCCGTCGGCCTTGATGAGGATATGCCGCACCTTCACCTGGTCTTCGAGCTGATAGTCTTTCAGGTGCTGAGTGTAGTACTGCTGAATTTCGGCGTCCGTCACCTGCGGAGTTCCCTGCGGCAGATTGCTGTTAGTGAAGGCTATGTACTGAATCTTGCGCGCCTCCGGAACGGCAGTGGCATACTTCGCAGCATTCTGTTTGAAGAAGGACTCCAGTTCCGCATCTGTAGGATTGATCTGTTTGAGCAGGTCCTCCGAGGTCAGCACCGCGTAGTCGAACTTGATCTTTGTTCCCTGCTGGCGAAAGCTATCCTTCACTTCCTGATCGGAGATAGTCACACCGCCCGTAATCAGAGCACGCAGCCGGTTCTCCTCGATCTCCTTCTTGATCTCGTCTTCAAACTTATCCCGCGTCAGGTTGAACTGTTGCGAGACGAATTCCGCGTACTGCGCGTCGCCAATGTAATTCCCGCCCGGAAACAGTGTCTGCCCCCAGATTCCCGAGTGCAGAAAATTCCGCACATCGTCGTCCGTCGCCTCAAGTCCCAGACGTTTCGCTTCCAACAGCTCAATGTGCTGCTGAATCATTCCCTGACCTACGCGCTGCATCATCATCGGCAGCAAAAAGTCGGGGTAACCCTGGCGTTGCATCATGCGGGCGGACAGCATCTGCACATCGGAGGTCGAGATGTCGTCGGCGGCGGGAAGAAAGCGGCCCAGTGGACCGCCGCGACCGATCGTCGCATAAGTATCGGCTGAAGCCGCCTCGTCGTTGAACACACCGGGCACCAGCGTGATCACCATGGTGATGCAAGCGACCGAAATAATTACGATAAAAACGCCTTTGACAAAGCGGTTCTCTTTATCTTGCAGGAAGCGAATCATGGATGAGTGACGACCTTTACTAAGAAGCGCTCGCAGGCAGCTTCCGGCCGGGCCACAAAATCGGACCCCCAAAATACAGACACGGGCTGCGCGAGAAGATTTTCCTGGTTACCGCAGGAATCCCTTTTATTATAAATGACCGCTGCGCAATGGGGTGCCTACCGATATTGAACTGGATAGGTTTGCACCGGGTAGGTTCCGTGATGGACCGTGGATCTGACGCCGTTGCTCGGTGAGCACGGCATCATTTTCGATAACGGGAACTTACGACTCTCCCCATTCGTCAACACTGTTGTGCACTGTTCGCAGTTCAGGTGAACCGATGTTCTCGCGATCTCCGTTGGCGGTTCTCATTCTTACCCCTTTGCTTTCCGTCTCTTTTCTTACCGCCCAGGCGCAATCCCAGCCCCAGAACCAGCCTGCGGGAAACCAAACCTTCACGATTCAGGCCAACTCGCGCGTCGTCCTGACTGACGTAACGGTCATCGACCGCGAAGGCAATCCAGTTCACGGACTGCCGGCATCGGCATTCCGCATCTTCGACAATAATCAACCACAGGCGACCGCAACATTCGAGGAGCACGCCGGTATTCCCGCGGCCACCTTGATGCCGACGGGTGCGCCAACGGGCGTATACAGCAACGACTATCTGCTGCACCTGCCGCCGGTGCTGAATGTCATTCTTGTCGACATTGCCAATCTCCAAATTACAGACCAGATGTACCTTTATTACGAGCTGACAACCTTTTTCAAGAAGCAGCCGGATGGCCAGCCGCTTGCCATTTACCTGCGTGCGGGTAACGGTTGCTTTCTCGTGCAGAACTTCACGTCCGATCGTGCGCTGCTGCTGGCCGCTTTGCACAAAGCAATTCCTCGCTTTCTACCGACAGGCCGCGAATACCTGAGCGACATCGATACGCTCCACCAGATCGCCGTCTACCTCAGCCAGTTGCCGGGCCGCAAGAACATCCTGTGGTTCTCGGGAGGATCGACGCTCTATCTGCGCGAAAATGCCGACGTCTATGAGGATCCTGCTGCCTGGCGAGGCCTCTACGACGAACTCGAGCAGGAACGCATCGCCGTCTATCCGATCGATGCTCGCGGTCTTACCACCCGCAGCGGTCCCAATATGTGGGCCCAGCACGCGATGATGAACGAGGCGGCGAAGGCCACGGGAGGACAGGCGTTTTACGACAACAACGGCCTGATAGAGATGACAAGCCATATACTCAGCTCGGATGGCAGCTTCTATACGCTGACCTATTCACCTCCCGACTTGCACTTCGACAACAAGTGGCACAAGGTTCGCGTCACACTGAACGAAGAGGGCTACGAGCTGAGTTATCGCCGCGGATATTTTGCCGACGGGAGTCGGGGAGGCGCCGAGCAGCCGGAGAAGACCAGAGCAAGGACCCGCCTATTGCCGAACGGCGAAAAGGTCGAGCTGCCCGAACTGAGCAGCATGCCCATCATCTTTCAGGCGCGCGTGATGCCGGCTTCCGACCCGGTGTGGGTGCCTGATCCGAAACTCGCAGGGACCATACCGGCGTCACCGAAAAAGGGATCGGTTCCGTATTCGATTCGCTATTCCCTGCCCGCCGATGTTCTTACACAGCAAACGATCGATGGGAAACCGGAGGTCATTTTCGGGGTTGGCGTGATCGCCTTAAATCGTGATGGCCGCGCGATTGAGACGCATGCCAGCCGAGTGACGATGCGGCTCAATAATGATGAAGTCCGGGCCAATCCCGGCGTTCAGCTTACCTTCGATCAGCGGCTCAATTTGAAAAAAGATGATGAGTATCTGTATCTCGCCGTATGGGACATGACGAACGGCCGCCTAGGGACTTTACAGGTTCCCCTCAAGGCTCCCAAGGCAGGCCACGGCAACTGATCGCCGCTGGGGTGCGCTAGCCAACAGCCTGTCCGGATGTGAACGCGAAAGTTCGCCCGTGGACAGGTGTTCTCCAGACCCTTCGAGCAAGTGTCCGTTATGTCAACAAGTTAGAGGCGGTCTAGCCTATGAAGCAATGGCCCCGGATTTGCTTGTAATTCTTTGTTCCTTCTCCACCATTGCCCGGAGGCAAAATGTCTGTGCTCTTGAACGGCC
>CAYVSQ010000364.1:0-5784 GCA_964453815.1 uncultured Acidobacteriaceae bacterium
GTGCAGGCTTCAACAAACGAGGGGGCGGGCACAAGAAACTGACTATGACGCGGAAGGAAGAGGCACAAACCCGTGGTGTTGAGCCATGCCGCTGCATCTTCGAGCGTAAGGAGGGGGTTGGATTTCTGCCGCCAACGATCGGCGCGCACGGCTTGTAACTGTTCGGGTGTCAAAGAGACCTTCTTTTGTCTAGTGGGAAGCGAATCTAGATTCGCTGAAAAGCCCGCTGGATGTCTTTCCAAGAATACCGTAAAGCGATGGGACGCCCGTGCGGGCAGCTCGTGGGGTGCTCGGTGCGCGCGAGTTCGGCGAGCAGCCACTCCATGCGCCGGGGGTCGAGCGGCATGTTGATCTTGACGGCTGCGTGGCAGGCGATCGACGCCGCAATGCGCGTGCGGAGCGTGCCCAGATTCTCGGATTGCGCCGGATTTCCCGCCTGCTCCAACACCTCCATGAGCATGCGTTCGAGATGGCGGCCTTCGAGGCCAACCGGCGCGGCCTTGATCGCGAGCGTGTGCGGACCGAAGGGCTCGACCTCGAAGCCGTTTCGCTCCAATTCCTGTGCAATGCCGGCGAAGAGCACCATCTGGTGGGGCTGCAGATCGATCAGCATGGGCATGAGCAGCCGCTGGCGCTCGACACTCTCGACTTCCCTCGCGCGCAGGATCTTCTCGAAGAGCACGCGCTCATGGGCGACATGTTGATCGACGATCCACAGTCCCTCGCCATTCACGGCGAGAATGAACGATTCGCGCAGTTGCCCCAGCGGCTTGAGCGATGCTAGCGAGTTGAGATTGGCTGGCTCGCCGCCCTCGGGCAGCGTCTGCGTATCCCAGCTCTGCTCGCACTCGTGGCCAGCCCAGTTTACAGATTGCTCCGCGGCAGAGATTGCGAAGGGAAGTTTTACGTCTTCCAGCTCTCGCGCTGGCTCCGTCAGCGCAAAGGGCACCGCATCGTCCGCGCTTATGGCGGGCTCGGAATCCTTCAGCGGTTCCGCGTCGCTTTCTGCGGGGCTAGGCGAGCTGGCGGGCACCAATGCAGCAGAGGTGTGAGGATTCGTGGTGAGCGCAGCCAGAAATCCCGTGGCCGGCCGCGCCTTGATGAGCGTGTCGCGAATGCTGTCGCGCACGAAGTCGTGAATGTAGCTCTGCTGACGAAAGCGGACTTCCGTCTTCGACGGATGCACATTTACGTCCACTTCGTGCGGCGGCATTTCGAGAAACATGAGGATGACCGGGAACGACGTGGGCGGAATGATGTTGCGGTAGGCCTCGCTGACCGCGTGCAGGATAAGCCGGTCGCGGATGAGGCGCCGGTTCACGAAGACGTAGATCGAGTTTCGGTTAAGCTTTTGCAGCTCGGGTTTGGAGACAAAACCGCTGATCCGCAAAAATCCGGGATCGGACGGCTGATAGCCCTCGTCGCGCTTCCATGGAGGCGGTTCAGGCAGACCGGTACGATCGAATCTTTGCTCGGTTGTCAGCTGCACAAGCTGATCGAGCGTATCTTTGCCGAAAATTTGAAAGATGCGTTCGGAAACCTTCTGGACAGGAGGCGCGATGAGCAGTGCGTTCGTGGCCGAATGCAGCGAGAAATGTTTGTCGGGATGCGCCAGCGCATAATGTGTAACCAACGCAGTTACGTGTGAGAGCTCTGTGCTTTCCGCCTTGAGGAATTTGCGCCGCGCGGGCGTGTTAAAGAAGAGATCGCGAACCGCAATCGTTGTGCCCGCAGGCAGTCCGGCGTCTTCTACGCGAAAGATTTTTCCGCCGACAATTTCGAGGCGCGTTCCACTGGTCTCAGCGGCCGCACGGGTTTCAAGCTCCAGGCGTGAGATCGATGCGATGGAGGGCAGGGCTTCGCCGCGAAAACCCAGAGTCGCAATAGAAAGCAGGTCATCGCTGGAGCGTATTTTCGAAGTGGCATGGCGCTCGAAGGCCAGCAGCGCATCGTCGCGAACCATGCCGGTGCCGTTGTCGACGACACGAAGGAGCTTGCGTCCACCCGCTTCCACCTCGACAAGAATGCGCGTGGCGCCCGCATCGAGTGCGTTCTCCAGCAGTTCCTTGACGACCGACGCCGGGCGGTCGACTACCTCACCCGCGGCGATCTGGTTCGCCACCTGATCGGAAAGTATGCGGATTCGGCCCATGATGAGTTCGAATTTCTGCGGCTAACGAATCCGGTCTAAGGCGAGGCAGCACACACTCCGTCTCAACGAATCCGCAGGCACTCCTCCGGGTCGGATTGTCATTTTGCGGTCTCGTGCAACCGATCGCCAAGTACGTGCAGGCGCAGGAAATTCGTCGAGCCTGATTTGGTGCGCGTTCCCGCGACGATGCCCAGGATGTCCTGAGGAGAGACGAAGCCGGCGGTTTCCAGCAGTTCCTCCGCCATATCAACCATTTCCTCGGCGGTATTGGCCTTTGCACATCGAACCGACTGCACGCCCCACAGAAGGCACATACGGTTGATAACGACGTCAACACTTGAGAGCGCGTAAATCGGTGGCTTGGGGCGGTACTTCGATAGCTGGCGGGCGGTTGTGCCGGTCTCGGTGAAAACGGCGATCGCCTTCAGGTCGAGATCTTGCGCGGCGTGGGCCATCGATTCGCAGATTGTCTCGGCGACGGAGAGCCGAAGGTTACTGGGGCGGCCATCGTGCGGCGCAAATGTGTCATGAATCTCCGATTCCGACTCAACAACAATTCTCGCCATCATCCTGACCGCCTCCACAGGATACTTGCCGGCGGCGCTTTCGCCCGAGAGCATTACCGCGTCGGTGCCGTCGTAAATCGCGTTGGCCACGTCGCTGGCTTCAGCGCGTGTGGGCCGCGGATTTTCGATCATAGACTCCAGCATCTGCGTGGCGGTGATCACCGGCTTGCGGTGTTCGGATGCGCGGCGGATGACGAGCTTTTGAATCGCGGGCACTTTTTCCGGGGGCATCTCAACACCCAGATCCCCACGGGCAACCATCACTCCGTCAGCGACTTCGAGAATCTCTTCAAGGTGTTCGATGGCCTGTGGCTTTTCCAGCTTGGCGATTACCCAGGTATCGGCGCCCAGATCAGAGA
Source organism: uncultured Acidobacteriaceae bacterium (assembly GCA_964453815.1). Taxonomy (GTDB): domain Bacteria; phylum Acidobacteriota; class Terriglobia; order Terriglobales; family Acidobacteriaceae; genus Silvibacterium. The sequence goes on from CAYVSQ010000364.1 coordinate 3,078, forward strand.
TGCGCTCCTTCACCAGCTTGACATCGTCGGCTGTACGTACGAAGGACACGGCAATAGCGTCGACGCCATTCCTGATCGCGAATACGAGATCGGCTTCGTCTTTCTCGGTGAGCGAGGGCACGCGAACGGCGATGCCCGGAAGGTTGATGCCCTTGTTCTCGCCCAGTACCCCGCCGTTAATCACTTCGCACTCTACATCTTCGCCATTCACAGCGAGCACCAGCAGCTCGATTAGCCCGTCCGAAAGCAGAATGCGCGCCCCGGTTTCGAGATTCTCAGCCAGAGTAGGAAAGGTTGTGGAGATGACTGTGGAGGTGCCCGGGATGTCGCGCGGAGTGATGGTCAGGTGCTGGCCGGTCTCGAGATGGATGGGCAGGCGGTCCTGCAAGCGGCCTGTCCGAATCTTCGGTCCTTGCAGGTCACCCAGGATACAGATGCTCTTGCCCTCCTCGCGCGCGACCTTGCGGACCATTTCGATGAGTTCCAGCTTCTGGGGATGAGTGCCATGCGAGAAGTTCAGGCGCGCAACATCCAGGCCTGCACGGACCAGTGATCGAAAAGTCGTTTCATTGTTTGAAGCAGGACCCAGGGTAGCAACGATCTTGGCGCGGCGGGCATTTTCCCCCGGCGCAAGATTCGAACCGGCAAGCGTGACGTTCATCCATCCCCCAACTGCGTGTGTATCTTTTCAATGTTGATGAAAGCATTTTCATTCTAACTCGCGAGAGTGGTTTGCGTCGGTCATACGGATTGATGGGAGCGAATCGTAACCGAGTTTTCACCATCGTTCTGCGCAGAGGGCGGTGAAATGGGCGGCGGAGAGACAGGATAGAGCAGCGCGTTGAATTCGGCGCCAAAGAGAATGATGAAGCAGACCATGTAGAGCCAGACCAGGGTGGCCACCCCGGCTCCGAGTGAGCCATAGACGACCGAGTAGTCGGCGTAGCGGGTGAGGTACCAGCCATAGATGAGCGTGGCCAGGAACCACGTTACCGTGGCCAGCAGGCCTCCGGGTACGATCTGTCCCCAGGGGCGCTTGCGGGGCGTGCCGAAGTGATAGATCACCCCCAGGACTACAACGCTGGTTAGCATGGCAATGGCCCAGCGGATGATGCGCCAGATCAGCAATACATAGAAGCGCAACTCGTGGTCGGCATTGTCAATCATCCAGTTTTCGATGCTGTGCCCGAAGGCCACCAGCAGGGTGGCGAAGATGAGAGGCACGAGCGTGGCAGGCACCAAGGCCAAGGCAACGAGATGCTCTTGCCACGAACTCCACTCACTACGCGGCAACAAGTAGGCGCGGCGGAAGCCGTCCATAAGGGACAGCATCACGCCCATGGCGGCGAAGATGGTGATGAACACCGAGGTCCAGATCAGGCGCACGGAGCGGGCGTGATTGGTCTGGAAATAGGTCTGCAGCAGGGACATGGTGTCCGGCGGAAGGATGTCGCTGAAGCCGTTGCGGATGTCGCCGCGCACCGTGTCTGTCTCGGGGGTGAAGGCCAGCAGCGTGGTGACAACGAGCAGTGCCGGAAAAATGCTCAGGATCGCCGAGTAGGCAGCCGCTTTGGCATTATTGAAGGCCCCGTGAGCAAGGGCTCTCCACATGGCTCGCCGAAGATGATCGAAAGAGCGGAGGAGCATCATTTCTCAGACTAACGGACATGGGACGCATTGTCAGCGTTGTTGTTAGTGTCGTGTCAGTGCTTAGGCTTCCACTGATTCAGGAACTCGGTGACCGAGGCCGGGTCCATCTTGCGCATGGCCTCGAACTCGCCGGTCTTCTGACTGTAAAGCAGGTGTCCGTGTTCGTCGAGGACGGCGAGGGCGGGAACTCCGCGCTTGAGCGGGATATCATATTTCTCGGCGACATCGGTGTTCTTGTCCATGTGGCCGATGTCGACATGCACCAGCACGAAGTTGTCTTCGAGGATCGGCAGGTTGGGCTGCTGGTGGAAGTAGATGTCCAGCACCTGGCAGTCGCCGCACCAGTTTCCGCCGAAATCGAGGATGACGTGCTTATGTGTCTTCGCCGCCGTGTGGAGGGCTTGGGCAATATCGGCGTGCGCGTCGGCGGTGGCCGAATAGATGATGCGGTTCTCGGCCAGCGCGGAGATTCCGGCGAGAGTAAAAAGGACGGCAACGAAGGCTTTACGGGCAACGCTCGACATGGATAATGCTCCTGGAGTCTGAGTCAATATTATCGCCTGTCTGGTCTCGTGCCGCGCGTTCCCTTTTGGGAAGTGGCTTCCAGATGCTCCCTCCCTCCCTTGTTTTTTACAAGTGTATGATTCGGTGGGAGTTGTTAGTCTTAATTTTGACAAGTGTATGAAACGATTCGGTTTTCACTTGCTTTGATTCCAAATGACTTAAGAGAAATAGCTGCACTGATTTCAGAGCGGAGCTTCGGCTTTGCGGTAATGAACGATTACGGTTGCATCATTGTCATTGATTCTAAAAGGGTTGCGGCACACCGCTTGGCCGAAGACAAAGGGCGCGGCTGCGAAGCGGCCGGGCCTTTTTTGTCTCTGTTTCCATTATGATCTTCAAATGAAACGGTCGACCAAGTTTCTGTCGCACTTGGTCCTCGAAATAAATTGATCGATTTAGGTGAGGTTCTGGATGAAAGATGCGGGAACAAGCATTTTGGGCTTGATCTCACAAATCATCTCCCGTTGTCTGGCCGGTGACGGTGCTCACCCGC
>CAYVSQ010000365.1:0-3995 GCA_964453815.1 uncultured Acidobacteriaceae bacterium
AATCCAGCCTAACGTCTCAGCACTGACCCGCACTTCCCGCAAAGTCTGGTTTTCGAAAACTTGGCCCTGGCGATCTGGTCGGGGAAATCGAAGTTTCCGCAAACACCGTTTCTCGGGATTATCGCGGTTGCTCAGTCAAACCGACTTAGTACAATGTTGCGGAGGTTATGCTGTGTTCCAGCAGGCAAATCGCTATATGTCATCGGTGGACGCAAAGAGAGAGTGGCGAAGCTACGCAGCTTGGGGCAGCCTCCTGTGCGGATCGGTCGGCTTAGTTCTCACTTTAGCCGTCGCTATCTATATCGACTTCGGCCAAAAGCGCCCTTTCGACGTCTGGGAAGCTCGCTACTTCATTACTGTAGCGCCGGTTAGCTTCTTGGGAGTGATTCTTGGGGCAATCGGTAAAGATACTCCTCGTATGGCGGGACTTGTCCTGTCGGCTCTTGTTCTGCTGCGAGTGCTAGGCGGTGCATTCGCTGTGTGATAGCGGAAGGGCCAAGCAGGTACGCCTCCATTCTTAGCAACCCTCAGGCGGCTCTAGTCCGATGATGCTCCTGCAAAGTCGGGTTTTCAGCAAGTTCGGCTTTCACTTGATCTGAACAGGGCTTTTCTTTGAACTCATCCCGTCAACCTTCGATGTTTACGAACCGCCATTAGGGAGAGGGTTTCAAACGTGCACAGCTGCGCGGTGGATGTAGCCGAGCTTGTCTTCGCCTAGGCCGTGCAACTCGTTCTCGTTGAGCCGGCCCCCGCTGAGGAGGTTTGCGAAGATGAGCGGGAGGACTGAGTAGCGGTAGTCGTACTTGCGGTCTATCTCCTGGCGGCGCTGAGCGAGGTACTCTTCCAGCTCCCAGAGGCCGGACGGCTCTTGAATCTTCGCGGCCTTGCTTTTGGCTTCCAGGATGACCGCCTCCAACTCCCGACCAAGCGCCAGATCGAAGGCTTTTCGGGCGATGGCCTTCTCCGCAGGCGACCATTTCAAGTCTCGCATCACAGTGCCGGCGCCTGAGGCTGCCCGGCTGGGTAAGCTTCTCATGTTCCGGTCCTCCAATGGAGCATTTTATCTAACCGTCTAGAGGAGATGGTCGGATTTGCACTCACACCTCCAGACCAGCCGGAGTTAACCTCGATGAGTCCAGTCGAAAGAGATGCCTCCAACAGCAGTCTCTTAGATTGGGGGCGCCCCGTGTCACCGACCACCGATCGCCACGACTCCGGCCTTCGAGAAGCAAATTAGATGGGGGCATATCCATTCACGCCTACTAGACCTATCGAGTCAATGCAGCCACATTATTGACAACCATCTTCGCACGGGCACATATAAACGCCGGCAAATTCAAAAGCCAATCCATTGCAAATACCCATAGGTAAAGTGCACAAAACATGAGATATTTAGCCAGTTCGATCAGCGTCGCCAACATTTTGAGGGCTCATGAACGTCCTGACTTTTCGTTGTGTGGTTGTAATCTTGGCTGTTTCCTTGGCTCAAACTCAAGTCCTTGCTCAGCAGAGCACAAGTCAACAGCCTGCACAGCAGACAGGACCTCCCGCGAGCTCTCCGCTAGCAAAGCAGGCCCCTCCTTCGCAGCCTGACTCCCAGCCAACGCCGGCCGCCTCTACTTTGCAAACACCGAACGCAGCGCAGCCTGCGAATAACAGCAATGGCACCTATACGATTCAGCGCACGGCGCGCTTGGTGATCCTGGACATGGTTGTCACCGATGCAAAGGGCAATATTGTCAAAGATCTAACGCGCCAAGATTTTCATGTCGAGGAGGCTGGCGAACCTCAAACAGTTCTAAACTTCGAAGAGGCTGGAGCACACACCCCCGATCCGCAACTCAGCATCAGCTCGACAGCCGAACTTGATCGTCTTGCACCCCAAGCTCCGGTAAACATCATTCTTCTTGATGAGTTCAATACACGCTTCGAAGACATGGCTTTTGCTCGCTATTCCCTGAAGAAATATCTGGAAAAGCAGTCGGACAAGATGGTAACGCCGACGATGTTGATCGCGGTGGATCTACAGCATTTCACCGTGTTGCACGATTACACCCAGAACAAAGATGAGATTCTCTCTGCACTCGATCACCACTTTGTCGCCTACCCATGGCAAGCTCATCAAGGCGCTTGGCTCGGGGAGCGTTATGCTACCGCTTTCGGAACACTGAGACGCGTTGCCGAAGCGGTGACCGGTCATCCCGGTCACAAGAATATGATCTGGATTGGCCGAGGTTTTCCAGCTCTTAACCTTGCAAATGTGCCTGTCGACACTGAAAATCGTGTCTACAACGCGGTACAGGATTGTGTAAATGTCCTCCGAGACGCCCGCGTAACGCTTTATACGATTGATCCAGCAGGCATTTCGGTTGATCCTGGTGTTTATGGATCGGCCGCAGCCTTCAATGATCCTTTTGGAGGCAATTATCAGTTCAGTCGTTTGGCGAAGGCGACTGGGGGACGCACCCTCTACGGGCGTAACGATGTTGACGCGGAGATCGGGACAGCGATTCAGGACGGTGCCAGCTTTTACACACTCACCTATCGGCCAACCGGCGTCTCACTTGATCCCCAGAAATTTCGCAAGATCAAGGTGGCCATTGATCGACCGGGACTGACGGTAACAACGCGCGAAGGGTACTATCTCCAGTTTGGACCGGGACGGGTCAATCCTGAGAATCCCTCTCGCCGTCTTGTTTCTGATCTGATGTCTGCTGAAAGCAGCACGATGGTTTATGACGGTGTTCCCATATCAATTAGACCATCGCAGTCGGACCCGGATTCTTTCACGATTCACATCGATGCTCGCGGATTAGCTTGGACCTATGCCACAGAGACTGAGCCGCGTCGCACCGAGGTAATTCTGCTGGCATCCAGTTTCGATCGTAAAGGGAAAGAACTGAAGCGCGATGCGAAGGTCATGAAAGTAGCAGCTCCGCCAACGGTGCCACCCACCGGGAGGCTAGAACGAAGTATAGACCTCGACTATAAGTTCGATCACGATTCAAAGGCAGTTCGCGCGCGGTTTGTAGTTCGTGTCACAGCATCAGGGCGCATAGGAACGGCAGACGCGGTCTTGGGGCAACAAGCAACCGCTACCAGCTCGGCGAAATAAAGTATCTGGACCGCTAAGTTCAGATCGACTCTAGCAATTGACTTTGGTGCTGCCCTAGCGGAATTATCCGCAGCTGCTTTGCCCGGAGCCGCTTTAGGCCGCTTTCGTTTGTCCAAAGAGGCCACCAGCGAACTTGCCGAAAACCAGACTTTGCGGGAGTTTGAATTGCTGAATCAGGAGAGCCATGGTTTGAAAACGGCACTACGAGTGGAAACGGTTAAATTTTCAAGCTCACCGTTTCCCCCGAGTTATAAACTGCCCCTATGCGATTTTATGCACAAGCCCGTTTGGCCAGAATTTCGCTGCCTTTGTTGAACCTTGGGCTCTGTGTCTTTCAAATTCAATCCGCGGTTCGCCACCCATCCACGGAACATACGTTGACGGCCATAGCCTGGGGCTTGATTACCTTCCTCAATGCCATCAACTTTTGGGGCACGTATTGGAAGGTCACGCCACAAGGCCTGCTTGAAAGCCGACTATTGTTTGTGCGCCGCGTAATCCCCTACAACATCATTCAGGACGTCAGCCCGGATGATTCACCTCGTGGGAAACGGGACAATAGTAGGATTAGAGTTTCCATCCTCCTGGGCAAGCCGCTACTAGCCCGTCCGGCTGGGTACGAGCGCTTCGTCTCTGCGTTGGAGCAGCACCTTGATCCTGTCCTGATCCACGTCTAAGACGTAGAGTCGACAAACTCTCGCTCGACCGAGTTGTTCCGAAAAATGCGGTTTCGGAAGTTGAGGGCGAAGTTTCCTAAAACGTGACTTTTCAGGCGGTGCCGTTTATTCGTCCATCTGCAAGGACTATTAGTAAAGAGAAGCCGACTTCTCGTTACCAATGGCGCGTTTTGCTCTAAGAGAGTTCTTCGTATCATGTAACG
>CAYVSQ010000366.1:0-12819 GCA_964453815.1 uncultured Acidobacteriaceae bacterium
CCCGGTGGCCCCGGCGAAGGTACGCGGCAGTGAGAAGATGCCCGCACCCACCATCCCGCCCACCACCATCGCGGTCAGCTGCAGCCGCGACATCTTCTCCTCAGACGAAGACATAACCGCACCTCCTTCATTCACTCCCCAAACGCCTACATCGGATACATACCTCTGAGAGTCAGACTTTCCGTCGACCTGCGAATATGACCCATCTCACACGGCCAAGTCAAGACGGTCCTCGCCACGGGACGCTCCACTCAACAGCTTGAGATTTAACTCTGCTGCATCTTTCCTCACTGGGGATGAGCATGCTACCAGAATCAGGTGGCGCCCATTTCGTCAAAATCCAGTACATTCAGGTTTATACCCGGAGCAGGAAGAGTAAATATGGCAAACACTTTCGGCACAGATATTCTGATCCAAACCGAAGATCCAGAGGCCGCGGCTTCTTTCTACGTCAAGCAGCTCGGATTCGAAATCACCGGCGAGTCGCCTGACATGATCAGCCTGCATGGCGATCACATCAACTTATTCATCGAACGCGGGGCGGCGCTGGGGCCGGTTTTGGAGGTGACGGTTGAGAGCGTCGGGGAAGCCAGGCTTCGGCTCCTAAAGAACGGCTGCGAAATCATCAAGGATGAACCGGACTTCCCAAGAGCCTATATCAAAGACCCGTTCGGCTTGATTTACAACCTGACGCTCTAGCTCTCAACTTTCCAGAAAATACGTTATGACACATCGCTTGTCTGCGCTGGTTACGAGCCGTGTCTTGCCTATGTCAAAAGCCAGATTTCCGTATGTCTGTCTGGGCTTGAGGTCCAGTCGTTTTGCGGACTCCCATGACTCCTTGATCCGCGCCACTGGAAAGCCGTGACCAGTACGAGGCTCCAACCAGTCCCGGCAGATTTCCGGTCCCAGCTTCAGTTCAAAATAGTCCACCTCGTAAGGAAGCATGCACATGTAGCCGCCGCCCATCAATACGGCATGAAAATTTTTTACCCGGTGCTGACCGAGACTTGTCGATATGGACCGCAACAAATCGTCGCCAAGGTTTGCAATGCAGGAAGGCCGGGCCAGATCGTCGGGTTCCATGTAATGGAAAATATTCGCGAAGCGCCCCTTGAGGTTGTTCAGCCTTTTCTCGCGCGCCGCATAAAGATAAGCCAGCCTCGCCTGATATTCATCCTGGGCCTTTCTGCGGTCATCTATGCCCTTAAGCGTTGCACCCATGGTCGCAGCGTTATTCATTCCCTTACCAACATTGGCTGCCAGCGTAGGAGCGCGCAGCGCAGCGCGAAGCGACATCTGCTCCCGAACCAACTGCGCCGCCTGCCGGTCTTCCAATTCTTTCGAGAAGCGCGCCATCTCGCGCTCGGCATCTTTCCAGGCCTGCAACTGGTCGTCGACGGCTTCATAGGCCTTCTCCAGGCTTTTAGTCTGGTCCATAACCTCACAGCCGTAGGCGACGACTACATCGAAGGTGTCCCATTCAAGATCGAGGTCCAGCTTGGCCTCTTCCCATACGGCATGCGTACGTATTTTTCGAATTTCTTCTTCGGTTGGCATGAGGGGATGTTACTACTCGGTCAAACTCTGACAGCATTACGTCCGTGTTTAACGGCCTTCGGCAAGGGCTTGCCGATTTCCCAATGATGGCCGAAGGGGTCGACAACGCGTCCCAGGTGCCAGCCATAAGCGTCCGTGACGGGCTGCACGATTTTGGCTCCGGTGGCGACGGCACGGTCGAAAACCGCGTCGGGATCCTCCACGGTCATTACCATGCGCACAGTGCCGCCACTAAGCGTGTCTGGGCTGAAGTTCAAGTGCTCGGGTGATTCGTCGGCAACCCAGAATTCCGCGCCGTCCACGGAAAGCTGAGCGACAACCGCTCCATCCTCGGCGTCAATGCGGAACAACTCGACGGCCCCGAAGGCAGCTTTGTAGAACTCTACCGCCTTGGCTCCGACTCGAACTGAGAGCATAGGAGCTATGGAGGTCTTTGTGTCATGGCTCATGAATCTCCTCTCCTCCCATCGTTACTTGTCGAGTGAGAACTGCCAGGCGACGATCTGCTTCAGGGTGTCATAAGGGAGCTCATTGTTGGCGACTTCACCGATGGGGATCTGGCGGCCGTTGATGAAGAGCATCGGCGTCTGGTTTATGTCGAGATCCTGGGCGAGCTTGATAGAGGCGTCGACGGGGCCCTTCGCCGCTGAAGTGTAGGAGCAGGAGGCAACCTTGGCGGGATCGAGACCAGCCTTGGTGACAGCATCGGCGAGGGCCGAGTCAGAGCCGAGAGGCGTTAGGTTTTCCTGCGCAGCGAAGACGGCGTCGGCAAATTTGAAGAAGGCCTCGTTGCCTCCCAGCTGGGCGACGCAGGCACTATAGGCGGCAGCCTTATAAGCCTCGGAGTGGATAGCAGCGAGGGGAAAATTCTCAAAGACGAAGTGCGCATTGGGAAAATCCTGCAGGAGACGATCGATGACAGGTTGGACAGCCTTGCAGTGGGGACACTGGAAGTCAGCGAACTCTACGAATTCGAAGTTTTTCCCGGGGGCTCCGCGGCCGGGTCCAGCGGCACGCTCCGTCAGGATGCGCCGGGTGTCGGCGTAAGGATGGTCTCCGAAAGGCAGGATATCTGTCGAGATGAGGTGCTTGCCGTCCGGCGTGACGTAGAAGACCAGCGTGGCGATCTGTTGCGGAGCGGATTTTTGCGCTACGTAAACGGTGACCTTGCTGATGCCCGGCGCAGGCGTGTTCTGGATGGCCTGTATCTGCCAGACACGGTCCGTGTCGTATCCCCAGGATGTTTTCAGAAAGCCTTCGACAGTGGCCAGGGTAGGCGAAGCCGCGGTGAAGCCGTTGGCATCAACGGGCGGGAATTTGGGAGCGGATGGAGCGGCGGAGGCTGGCGCGGGCGCGGAGGGGACGTCCTGAGTGGCGGTCTGCGCGGACGCGTATCCGGAGATTGCGACGGAGAATACGACGATGGCCAGGGTTTCCTGAAGTACGGAGCGAAGTTGCATCAATTCCCTTTCGAGCTTTCTGTTTTCCTGATTGCTTAGACCTGAACCTTGACGGCGATGGGAAAGCGGCGTCCCATGCCGAAGGCCTTAGTGGTGACTTTTAAGACGGGAGCGGCCTGTTGCCGCTTGTATTCGCTGCGCTCGACGAGTTTGACGACGCGACGGACGATTTCGATATCGACGTTGAGAGCGACGGCGATCTGCTCGGGGGTTTCGTAGCGCTCGACGTAGGCCTCGAGGATGGGATCAAGGATGTGGTACGGGGGCAGCGAGTCGGTGTCCTTTTGATCGGGGCGGAGTTCGGCGGAGGGTGGCTTGTCGAGAATGGAGGCGGGGATGATTTCGCGCTCGCGGTTGAGATGGCGGCAGAGAGCGTAGACCTCGGTCTTGACGACATCGCCGATGACGGCAAGGGCTCCAACCATGTCGCCGTAGAGGGTGCAATAGCCGGTGGACATTTCACTCTTGTTTCCGGTGGTGAGCACGAGCGAGTTGAATTTGTTGGAGAGCGCCATGAGTAGATTGCCGCGGATGCGCGACTGGATGTTCTCCTCAGTGATGTCGGGCTGAAGTCCGGCGAACAGGGACGCGAGGGACTGGTTGTATTCGGAGAAGAGCGGACTGATGGGGATGATTTCGAAGCGGATGGCGAGGTTTTCCGCAAGCTGGCGGCTGTCGTCTATGGAGCCCTGCGAGGAATAGGGACTGGGCATGCCGATGCCGAGGACGTTCTCCTTGCCGAGGGCTTCGACAGCGATCGTGGCGACGAGGGCGGAGTCGATGCCGCCGCTGAGGCCGATGATGACACGGGAGAATCCGCACTTGCGGACGTAGTCGCGGGTGCCGAGAACGAGAGCGCGGAATATCGCTTCGTCTTCGTTTTCGGTTTGGGGATGCACGTCCCCGGTGAGCAACTCGGTGTCGACGAAGATGAGATCTTCTTCGAACGAGGCGGCTTGCGCGATGACCTGCCCATCGCGCCCGAGGGCTAGGCTGGAACCATCGAAGACGAGACTGTCGTTGCCTCCGACCTGATTCACCATGAGCACGGGCTTTCCGTGGCGACGGGCGATGGCGGCAAGCATCTCGCGGCGGGTCTCGCGCTTGCCGCGCCAGTAGGGCGAGGCGGAGATGTTGAGGACGAGCGAGCCTCCGCCGCGCATGAGCTCTTCGACCGGATCGACGCTGTAGAGGCGGTTCTCCCAGAAGCTCTTGTCGTTCCAGGCGTCCTCGCAGATGGTGAGCGCGACGTGCTCGCCGCCAAGCGAGAAGAGACGCTGCTTGTGCGCGGACGCAAAGTAGCGCTGCTCGTCGAAGACATCGTAGAACGGCAGGAGCATCTTCGACTGGACGAACTCGACGTGACCATTGCGGAGCAGCGCGGCGGAATTCATAACGTGCTTGCCGGTGCCGTGGTGCGCGGGCGTGACGTATCCGCAGAGAATGGCGGTGCGGCTGTTGACGGTGGTAGCAGCGATCTCTTCGACGACCTGCCCGGCGCGCGCGATGAAAGCAGGTTTTTCCAGCAAATCGGCGGGAGGATAGCCGCAGACGGATAGCTCGGGAAAGAGTACGAGATCGGCTCCGCCCTGCTCGGCGCGTTGAGTAAATTCGAGAATCTTCTGGGCGTTGCCGCAGAAGTCGCCAATTGTAGGGTTGATCTGGGCGAGCGCGATCTTCACAGTTACAAGTTTAGCAATTCCGACGAAGTGTCATTGTGAGCTGCCGGACGGCGCCAGGCCACGATATTTCAGCATGGGCTGAACGCTCGGTTCAGCTCCGAGCCAGGCTTTATACATCTCGGCGAGGTCTTCGGTATTGCCGCGCGAGAGCACCATCTGGCGGAAGCGATCGCCATTGGGACGGGTCATGCCGCCATGGTCGACAAACCACTGGTAGGCGTCGTCGTCGAGCATCTCGCTCCAGAGATAAGCATAGTAGCCGGCAGCATATCCATTGGCCCAGATGTGCGAGAAGTAAGTCGAACGGTAACGTGGCGGAACAGCATTAAGAGCCAGGTGGGTCCTTTCGAGCGCCTCTTTCTCAAATACATCGGGGTTCTGGAGCGGTGCGCTCGCCGGAAGCGTGTGCCACTGCATGTCGAGCTGTGCCGCGCCGAGCAACTCCGTGAGAGCGTACCCCTGATTAAAGGTTTGCGCCTTTTGGATTTTGGCGGCCAGCTCGGCCGGCATAGGCTCACCGGTTTTGTAGTGCTTTGCGTAATTCTTGAAGACGGCTGGGTAGCTAGCCCAGTGTTCGTTGAACTGTGACGGGAACTCGACGAAGTCTCGAGCCACGGAGGTTCCGGAAAGGCTGGGGTACCGGGCATCGGCAAACATGCCATGCAGCGCGTGTCCGAACTCATGGAACATTGTTACGACATCAGTGAAAGTGATGAGAGCCGGCCCGCCCTCAACAGGCTTGGGAAGGTTGGCAACGTTGTAGACAACAGGGAGCGTGCCGAGCAGGTGGGACTGAGGGACGAATTCGCTCATCCAGGCTCCGCCGTTTTTGTTGTCGCGTTTGAAGTAATCGCAGTACCAGAGGGCGAGCGGTTTGCCGTCGGCCTCAAAGACTTCGAAGACACGCACGTCGGGGTGATAGACGGGAATGTCCTTGCGTTCCTTGAAGGTCAGGCCGTAAAGCTGATTCGCGGCATAGAAGACACCGTTCTGCAGTACATTGTTCAGCTCGAAGTAGGGCCTGATCTGCGCTTCGTCAAGGTCATACCTGGCCTTTCGCACCTGGTCGGCATAGAAGTTCCAGTCCCAGGGCTGCAGCTGGAAGCCGCTCTTTTCCGCGTCGATCGCAGCCTGGATATCCTTGCCTTCCTGCAAGGCGTTGGCGGTGGCTGGCGGCACGAGATCATTCATGAATTTGAGCGCAGCCTCGGGCGTCTTGGCCATCTGATTTTCAAGCTTCCATGCGGCATAGGTTGGAAAACCCAGTAACTTTACTTTCTCAGCACGAAGCTGTGCCATGCGCGCGATGATATTGCGCGTGTCATTATCACCACCGCGCACGGCGCGCAGCCACGAGTTCTCAAAGAGAGCCTGGCGAGTGCCCCTATTGCTCAGAGAAACAAGGGAAGGCTGCTGCGTTGTGTTCTGCAGAGGAATCAGGAAGCCTTGCTGATTGCGAGCCTTCGCCGCCTGCGCGGCCGCGGAAATCTGAGCATCGCTTAACCCCGCCAGCGCGTCCTTGTCGGCCGTGAAGTAAGCAGCCTCCCGTGTGGCGGCGAGCAGCTTGTTTTTGAAGGCATTCGATAACGTCGATTCCTCTTCATTGAGCTTCTTCAGCGTGGCTTTGTCGGAATCGGAGAGCTTCGCGCCAGCATGCACAAACTTCTTGTAGGTGATCTCGAGGAGGCGCTGCGATTCAGGATCGAGCTGGAGGGAGTCACGCTCCTGGTAGATAGCGGCGACGCGCGCAAAGAGATGTGAATCGAGATAGATTGCGTCGTTGTGGGCGGCAAGGCGTGGGGCTTCGGCCTCTTCTATCTTTTGCAGCGTTGGGTTGGTGTTCGCACCGGTCACAGCATCGAAGGCCGCCATCGCGCGTTGAAAGAGCGCTCCGGACTTTTCCATGACGACGAGGGTGTTCTCGAAGGTAGGAGGCGCGGGATTGTCGGCGATGGCGCGGATCTCTTCGAGTTGTTGTGTCATGCCGGCCTCGATCGCGGGCTGGTAGTCGCTGTCCTTGATCTTGTCGAAGGGCGGCGCCTGATACGTCAGCGTGCTGGGAGCATAAAAGGGGTTCGAAGGGCCGAAGGCGGGAGTGGTCTGGGCAGAGGCAGTGCTAAGCATGAGGGCGGCGCTCGCGATGCGTGCGAATGGCAGAAGGGTTTTCCTTTGAGTGAGCCGCGGAATGTCGATCACGGTTGGTCATTCTCCCGAAGGTCGATTGTAAAGAAAGTGGGGTGAAATCAGCACACTCGCTCCCAGGTGAGTTGCGCGATGACTGTGTGGTTTCTGGATTTGATAGGGCCGGTGCGCAGAATTAGGGTGTCGCCCTCGAAGCTGTAATAGCGGACTTCGGCACGGTCGACCCAAAGAGGAAAAAGGCTCGCCTCCACGTGATGGGTGATGGTGTTTCCGTTGACGGTGAAGCGGCCAGTGTAGGCAATATATCGTCGGTTGCGGCGAGGGCGGGCCGTGGGATCTGCAGTTGGGTCGGTGCGCTCGATGACCCCTCGCTTGCGGCGCGCGGGGCCGAGGTTGCCGCTCATATAGCCCTGGGCGGAGTACAGCAGATAGCCGCGCAGATCGGTGCCCCATGGCTTTTCGACCACGCCATCACTGTGCAGAAACGAATAGTCGAGGAGACGCCAGGTTCCGACGAAGTCCGCTGTGGTCGCGTGTTTCATTGATTCCTCGGCAGGTCAGGCTTTGGGCAGCACAAGAGCGTCGAGTTCGAGGAACTGGCGCAGAACTTCGTCGTCGGAGGCCTTCATCTCCTCCATGGTGCCAAAGAAATGCGCCCTGGCCTGGTGAAGAAAGAGGACGCGGTCGGCGAGGCGCTCGGCGAAGCGCATATCGTGGGTAACAACAATGCTGGTAAGGCGCAACTGGTGCTTGAGCTTCTGAATGAGGTCGCCGAGGAGGCGGGCGATGAGCGGATCGACCATGGTGGTGGGCTCGTCGTAAAGGATGGCGTCGGGCTGCGCGGACAAGGCGCGGGCAATAGCTACGGAGCGCTTCATGCCGGTGGATAGGTCGGAGGGCAGCAGGTCCGTCATGCCAGACACGCCGACCATTTCAAGCAGACCGTTGACGATCTGCTGAATCTGGTCTTCGACTAGCTCGCGGCGCTCGCGGAGGGGGAAAGCGACGTTTTCGCCGACGCTAAGCGAATCGAAGAGGGCTCCATTCTGGAAGACCATGGTGACTTTGCGCCGAACGGCCTGCATCTGTTCTTCGTTGTAAGAGCAGATGTCGTGGCCGGCAACAAGGATTTTGCCTGAGTCGGGTTTGAGGAAGCCCATGATCTGTTGGAGAGAGACGGATTTGCCAACGCCACTGCGGCCCAGGATGCAGAGGGTTTCGCCGGGATTGACGAAGAAGCTGACCTCATCGAGGACAGTGAGTGATCCAAAGGACTTAGAGACCTTTTCGAACGCTATGTAAGGCCCTGCACCGTTGGGATGCGCAGGCTCATGGTGATGCGGGAGCTCTTCGACAATCTCGATTTGCGGCGTGTCGGGAGTGCTGGCCAAAGGCTTGCTCCTAGAGCCCGTTATGAACTTTGGCGGAGGCAGCCCGCAAGGACGCTGCTCGCTCTAAAGTTCATAACAGGCTCTAACTCAGCTTAGTAGATCAACGGCAATTCCTCCAAAGCTGCTTTTTCAAGATCGCCTGGAGTGTGGAGATTCTGAAACTAGGGGTGGACGAGCGGCGTTTCGCCCAACTGTGGCCGAGAGAGGATACGACGGTTTCATGCCAGGGCGAGCACCAAGGGGTTCACCGAGCCAGTTCTTCAAAGAAAAGAATGATGGATTCGATGCCGCGGTAGAAGTTGGCCAGGTGGAATTTTTCGTTCGGGGCGTGGAGGTTGTCGTCGGGAAGGCCGAAGCCCATCATGACCGTGGGAATCTTGAGGTGTCGCTCGAAATCGCCGACGATGGGGATCGATCCGCCTGAACGGATGAAGACAGTGTCTTTGTGCCAGACCTCCTTTAAGGCGCGGGTAGCGGCCTGGATGTATGGGTTATCGGTGCCGATCACGATGGGATCCCCGGCATGGATGAGACGGATGTCGATTTCGACACCTTCGGGCTTGAGCGACTCAACATAAGACTTGTATTGGGCGAAGGCCTGCTGCGGGCTTTGGTCGGGCACGAGGCGCATGGAGACTTTGGCGACTGCGCGGGCGGGGATGACAGTCTTTGCGCCGGCTCCAGTGAAGCCGCCGGGCATACCGTGCACGTCGAGCGAGGGGCGCGCCCATGTGCGCTCCAGGACGGAAAAGCCCGGTTCACCGGTGAGTCGGGATGAGCCGACTTCAGTCAGACGGTAATGCTGTTCATCGAAAGGGAGCTGCTTCCAGGTCTTGAGCTCGTCCGCACTGGGAGTTTTAACGGCATCATAGAAGCCGGGGATGAGGATACGTCCGGTTGAATCCTTGAGTTGGGCGATGATCTGGGCGAGGGCGACGAAGGGATTGGGAGCAGCGCCTCCGTACATGCCGGAGTGCAGATCGGTCTTTGCGCCGCGCGCTTCGATCTCGGTGTAGATCATACCGCGGAGGCCGACGCATAGCGTGGGCAGTTCGGGCGCGAACATCTCTGTGTCGGAGATGAGGGCGAAGTCGGCCTTGAGGCGCTCGGGCCTTTCACGGATGAATTTGGCGATCTGCTCACCGCCCACTTCTTCCTCTCCTTCAAGAATCACTCGGATGTTGATGGGGAGCTTATGGTTATTGGCCTTGAAGAGAGCCTCAAAGACTTTGACGTGCATATACATCTGGCCCTTGTCGTCGACGGCGCCCCGGGCGTAGATGTTACCGTCGCGCTCAGAAGGCTCGAAGGGCGGCGACTTCCACTCGTCGAGGGGATCGGGCGGCTGGACGTCGTAGTGTCCGTAGCATAGACAGGTGGGCTTGCACTCTCCCTTCACTGAGGGCGCATGGAGCCAATCGGCATACACGAGCGGATGGCCGGGAGTGGTGATTACCTCAACATTCTCCATGCCGATGCGTTTGAGTTCCTGGGCGAGCCACTGCGCCGCAGCAAGGACATCTTTTTTGTGCTCAGGCAACGTGGAGATCGAGGGAATGCGAAGGAGGGTCTTGAGTTCCTCAAGGAATCGGGGATAGTTGCGGCGAGCGTAGTCGATGGCGGCGGACATTTTACGGGCTCCTTGAGATTCGCTGGACATTCAGATATTCAATGAAGCGACAGACGAGTATAAATCGGCTTCCGGGGAGAACTCCGGCATTTAGACCTTGTTAGGAGGGGCAATCTGATTCGACGGTGGTGCATTCGTGGGCAGGCGGTTTGCGGTCGTGTAGTCGAGCTGATTGGCAACCCGCTCGGCGCTCTCCGAACCGCCCCAGTAGTCTCCATGACCGTACTTCCTCATCTGATGGCAGCGATTGCCCCAAACCGCACTGGGATTGCCGTTCATTCCGACGGCTTCCGACCATCTGGCGCCCTCTTCAAATAATTCTCCCAGCGGAAAGGCTTCGCGGAGGATCGTGTCCCATCGGGAATGGAGAACCACGCTGTTTCCACTGCCTGGATTGGCCGCCTGACCTAAATCGCCGCTGGCGGAAACGCGGCGCACCGGAACGGCGGCGGCCATCAGAGTTGTCGAGCGTATGCGGATTCCTGAAGCGTTGTTCAGCGCCTTGATGAACTCCAACAGGAAGCGGTTTCCCATCGAGTGACAAACACAGTGCAGATCAACACCGGCAGGAAATTGGTTGCGCACAAAATCCGCGAGATGCTGGCCGCAGTCCTTTGCCGCTTTGATCATCACAGGATAAGAGGCAGCAGACATGATGGGGTTGAAGAACAATCCCCAGGATTCGTACATATCACCTGGCCAGAAGACTTCGCAGACTGGTTCACAGAAGCGGGAGTCGGTGACGGAATCGAGTAGCTTCTGAAATTTGAGATAGGCTTTTCTGGCGGCGTAGAAATTTACGTTGTAGCCATGTATGAAAAACACTACTTTGGAGCCGGACGGAAGCTGGTAGGCATAAGGAAGGCGCTTTACGCCTGCCGAGACCGGGCCGCCGCGCTCTCTGGTTCGAAGTGTTAAGCCTGAGACTGGATAGGATGGCATATCTTAGTCGCGGAATTTCTGAAGTCCTACGACCAAATCACGGGCGAGCGAAGCAACGAAGCCGGAAATCCAGCTCCCGGCGAGCACGATAAGAAAGCGGCTCCAGATTTCCTGCTCGATTCTTTGAGCGGAGCCCAGCTTGAACGAGGCGACCACAAGAAGAAGCCAGCAGACGCTAAGAGAAACTACCCACCGGGCTGAATCGTTTTCTTTCAGGTCGGGCGTGAGTTTTTTTCGAAGATTGAAGACGAGTGCCACACCTGCGCCAGCAATTCCCAGGTAGAAGAGCCAACATAGCCAAGTTTTGAGTTGACTGGGGCTTCCAGCCATGGGATAGCCGCGCAACCCTCCTTGATACGCGATAACGAGGAGAAACGCCCAAACGAGAAGAGAATCCATGGATTCGGCAGGCTCTTTCCAGGGGATTTCCCGATCTCTCGCGTGCAGATCCTTGGGCCTGATGCTGCCTGCGATATTAACTCCCGCAAACCAACCGCCCGTAAGCATTACGAGAAACCACCACATGGATGACGTGGACAGGCTGTTGAGCCACGCGGCTGCCGACAAGATTGCGTAGCTGAGAATAAGCGCCGTCCAGCGCAGATAGCGCTTCCAACTTGCGCCAGCGGCTATCTGGATAGCGTCGATCGACCGCTGCATGGATTGGGCAACACGGCCCAGAGCGTCCGGGTAGCTTGAGTCCCGGTCTTCGCCGGCGCGAACACTCTTCAAATCCGCTGATCCCGCCAAGGATCCAAAGAGGGTGACGAATTCCCAGTAAAGCTTTGGGGTTCCCAAGGCTGCCTGTGCAACCGCGTTGAGCTGGCCGCATAGCTGTTCGAGCTGCATTTGATAGAAGGCGCGGGCATCTCCCGCGGTTGCGGTGCGGAGGATTGATTCTTCCGCGGCGTCCACAAATTGTTTAAGCGCGGTGCTTCGGTCAGGTTTTGGCACCTCGGACATCATGTTCTGGATTCCAGGCGACGATTCGGGCTTTTCATCGATATTGACGACCCCAGCCTTCTCGAAGAGCCATGCGCGCAGCCACGAACGGTTAAACCAGGCGCGAGCCGGAGTGAGATCCTTAGCTGATTGCAAGATCGCCATAACAAGGAATCCGACTACGCAGATTGCTTCCACGTAGGCGATCAGATTGCCGCTCAGATTCCGTATGGCGGCGTGAAACTCGCTCGTGATTCTCGCGACGTTGTTGGCCTGCAGAAGCACGGAGACCACCTGGCGATTTTGATTTTGGGGGATTCTCGGGCGGAAGAAACCGGGAAGCTTTGGAGTTTCTCACAAGGCCAGAGGAACCGCAAGCGGCGTTTGTCTGATTTTTCGCTCCGCAGGCGCGGACTTGAGGCCTAATAGCGAGGTACCGAGGGGTCGATCTCGGCTGACCACGCGTCAATGCCGCCGCGAAGCGACTGGGTCTTTTCGAAACCCTGATTGCGAAGCCAGACGGCGACGTTCATGGAGCGTACGCCGTGGTGACAGAAGGTGACGATGTGGGCCTCGGGATCTAGTTCCTGGAAAACGCGGGCGGGGATGTCGCCCATGGGGATAAGGATGCTGCCTTCGATGTGGGCGGCTTCGTATTCCCAGGGCTCGCGCACGTCGAGCACGACGCGGTTTTCCGGAACAGGGGCGGTGAGCAATTGCTTCAAGTCCTGCGTCGATATCTCATAATCAAGCATAGAGATAAGAATACAGTGCGTGCTTTCATTTTTCGGGCCTGCTTTTCGGGCCGAGCGTGCGTCTCGCGTGATACAAGGTAGTTGTCCCCGAAACAAAAGCTATGGCGAATCAGGAAAAGGTTTTGATCGTTGAAGATGAGCTGCACGCCCTCACCGGTCTTGCGGAACTCGTCTCGGGATGGGGCTACCGCACGGATACGGCGCGCGACGGCATGGAGGCATTGGAGCGCGTGCAGGCATGGCAGCCGGGCATCGTGGTGACGGACCTGAAGATGCCGCGTATGGATGGGATCAAGTTACTGGAACGACTGAACG
>CAYVSQ010000367.1:0-12572 GCA_964453815.1 uncultured Acidobacteriaceae bacterium
CCGTCCCGTTCCATAGTACTGAACCAAATCTGCCATTCTCTGTCCTGGTCTCTCTTTTCGCTTTTATGCGTTGATCTCTAACGGTTGCGGATTCTGTGCAGCGTGCGGAT
The DNA here is from genome assembly GCA_964453815.1 of uncultured Acidobacteriaceae bacterium. Taxonomy (GTDB): domain Bacteria; phylum Acidobacteriota; class Terriglobia; order Terriglobales; family Acidobacteriaceae; genus Silvibacterium. The sequence continues at coordinate 111 of CAYVSQ010000367.1, forward strand.
GCTTATCGCCGCGATAGACCTGCAGCTTCGACACCATCTTGCGGCCCAGCTTGGTCTTGGGAAGCATGCCTTTTACGGCTTCCTCGACAATCTTTTCCGGCTTGCGCTCGAGCAGCCGAACAAACGACTCCTCACGCAGCCCGCCCGGAAATCCGGTGTAGCGGCGATAGGTCTTCTGCTGGCTCTTCAGCCCGGTCAGCCGCACCTTCTCGGCATTCACCACAACAACGTGGTCGCCCATATCCATGAAGGGCACGTACTTGGGATTCCTCTTGCCAGCCAACACGCTTGCCACTTCGGTAGCCAGGCGGCCCAGTGTCTTACCACTGGCGTCCACCACAAACCACTTGCGGTTTATCTCGTGCGCGCTCGGAATATATGTAGACATCGTTCTTTCCTTCTCCTCAGCCCTGCTCGCGAGACTCATGCTCGCCCAAACGTACCTTGCCCCGCGCAAATAGCAGCCGCGGACTCAAAACTCCCCGCAGCTTACAGAATGCTGTTCGCGTGAGGCTGGCGCAGACTCAAACCTGTTGGGTTTTCCGCGTTAACAGCCCAGTCAGACAGACGGACACACGCAGACTGCGCAACCAGTTTAGATTACGTGAATTTGGGGTGGGAGTCAATGATTCCGTCACGCTGAACTGAGCCGCTGCGTCCCTACTGCCCTGGGCACTTATCGCTCAGAGAATCATTCAGCCCCTGGTATTCCACGCTGAATGTCAGTTCCCGTCTTCCGTCCACTTCTTTGATCCTGAAGACATAAATTCTGTCGTATTCGTTGTCCGGCCAGTCAGGAACCGCCGAGGGTTCCTTGCCGTAAGCCTTCAGCATCCGTTTCGCAAATGCGTTCAGATAGTTATGTTCCCAGGCGAGATAGATCACTGAGTTCGCGTTTTCTGGAGCCAACAGCTCCTTTCTCAGCTGGCCAACATTCTTGAAGCCGATCAGCGCATTCACTGGCATCTCCAGTTGGATGGCTGTTGGCTCAATCGTCATCAGTGGCCGCACGTAGGAGTAGCTCAAGTTGCCCAATTGCCCGATCCGCGTGCCGGGATCTGGCGCGTAAATCCGGTCGGGCTTTCCATAGCGCGGAATCAACACCTTCGGCAGCGCCAGAGCGCGATTCAACCCCTTGCAGGTCAGTTGTCCGAGGCTCGATGCGGGCTTTTCTGCATGCCGGATGGCGACAATCGTCTGTTGCGCTCCCGCTACGACGGTTGCGCACCAAAGGACAAGAAAAAGCAGGCAAACCAAGCTCAGAAAAGACCGCTGCGGCTTCATAAATATTCTTCCCCGCGAAAGTGATCGTCTCCCCGCGGCATAAGCTCGATCGATCGCTATCGCAATCTTATTCATACCGGCGCAATACTTAAAGCGAGCGCCTGCTGAACATCCGCCACGAATGCCAGCGCATTCTTCGAAATGTGTTGTGTGAGTGGACTGCGAGCAAACGCCATTTGGATACTGCTCGCGGTTCTGTTTTGCTCATCGGGGATTTTGATCTGGGCGCCGCGGATGGTGAAAAGTTTGAAAGCAATTGGAGAGGCGGTGAGGGCTATAGGAAGATCGCCTTGTGGCCGGGACACTCCTGCGATGCCTGCTCGATGAGCTGTGGAACGAGCGAGTCACCATAGCGAGCCAGATAAGCAACCGCACCGATGATGCGCTCCTGGGGATGCTGGTCCGGGAATAGATTGAGATAGAGCGCGTCTATATGACGTCGAAGGCTGGCCTCAGTCTGCAGCTGATAGTTCGCGGCAAGGCGGCGGAGACGGTTCATCTGGTAGCGCATTTTCGACGCTGACACATCTGCGGACCGGCCGAGGCCCGGGTCGAGGGCGCGCATCCACTGGGTGAGGGTGGTGAGCTCCTCGTCGAGCGCGTTGCCTGCTGCGGCCAGCTTGCGCTTCCCTTCGATGGGCATGGAACGCGCCCCGAGGCGCTGGGCCAGATCGTCAGGATGCGAGCCGAGGATGTCGTCGAGCGATAGCTCGTGTCGCGCGAGGATGGTGGCAACGGAAGGCTCGATGAGCGTGGTGCTGAGGCGCGGGATAACGGGCGTGGTGCGGCCGAGGATCGCGTCATAGAGCACCTGAGATTGCGCAAAATAGGCGATCTCGGCGGGGCCTCCGACGTAGGCGGCCGTAGGCAGGAGAAAATCCTGAAAAACGGGGCGCAACAAGGCGTTAGGACTAATGCGCTCGGGGGCGGAATCGAGGATGGCAAGCAGGTCTGGCGTGGAAAAAGACTTTTTGCCGGTGGTCCAATACTCGTTCTTGCGTTTCAGGGCGAGGCGCGCGCCAGTTTCGTCGTCGATGAGAAAAAGGAGGCTCGACGAAGGGGCGACCAGCACCTGGGCATGGTAACCACGAGCTTCGAGTAATTTATTGCGCTCGAAAAGGGCGGATTCTAGTTCCGCGGCGTGCTCGATGGCGTGGCGCAGGACGGGCGCTCCGAGTGCGTGATAGCGGCGGTCGGCGGCGTCGATGAGGATGAGGCCATTGTCGGCGAAGATGGACGCTAGCAGCTTTCCGAAGGCCTGGGCGAAGGTCGCGCCGGGGGTGTAAGCCGCCTCGAGGGTGTCGAGGATCGGGCTAGGGCCGAGCAGGTCGGCTGCCTGATCGAGGAGCACGCGAAGATTTGCACCGAGAGGGATTTTCCCGACAGCACGGTTGCTCTCCGCGTGAGCCAGACGCAGCGTGTGCAGCTCATGGCGCGAAGGCAAAGTAACGTGGTCGGCTTCATCGAGGTCGTGGTCCTCGGTCGCGAGCCAAAAAATTGGGACTGCGCCGGTATCTTTGGCTTTGCGAATCGCCGTTGCGGCTTTGAAGAGAGTGAAGAGGGGTCCGCCGAAGAGGGTTACCTGCTGGCCGGTTACGACGGCCGGGGCTCCCTGGCGCAGGCGGTCGATATTGTCTGAGGTTGCCCCGCTTGCGCCGAAGCCGCGGTTCTGCTCATCGAGCAGATCGGCGATTTGGGAGCGTAAGGCTGGGTCGTGTGTGGGAGTTTGCTTTGTCCATTGCTGCAGATAGGGGCTGTAAGGGAAAAACGGCGCGAGGGGCTCGCGGCTATCCGCGTAATCGAGGAAGAGACGGCTGAGCCGGGGGAGGATCGAGATGGGGTAACACTCGGTCTGCAAGGCTTGGCCTCTCTCCTCAGGAACGCTGCTTCAGTTTCTCATGCGGGAGCCGCGTTTCGGCGGCTTCCCGGGTGCTGTGTCTGACTTCAACGCTGCCGGTGTGCGCAGCGCTTCGACAAACGCCTGCGCGTTCGGTACGCACAGAGCGCCGAGAGCGTATACGGCCAGCGAACGGTAAACGTCCGCAAGCATCGGATGCGCATGGAGGGCCTGAAGATGCAGCCGAATTGTCCCGACGTCTCCCCGGGCAAATGGGCCACTGAAACTGCGGGCAGGACCGTGGGCGAAAACGTTGTTCGAGGTGGCCTGGGCGAGAGACTGCACCCACCGGGCGGCGGTCTTGCGGTCGAGTCCGGCCAGGCGAGCTGTTTCGATAGCTGCGGTTAGCGCCGAGACGAGGAGCGGCGAGGCGAGCGTTCCGGCGGCGTGATAAAGGGCCTTGTCTTTCGATGCGATATCGAAGGGCTTGCCGCCGAGCCTGCAAATGAGGGAGTACAGCGAGCGACGGGTAGTATGGTCGGACGTCTCGACTCCGAAGAGCACGTCATCAAGCGGGACGACGGCGCGCGTGGGGAAAGTCATGACGGGATGCACCGAGGCGACGGTGGCTCGAGCGCGGAGGGCTGGTTCGAGAGCGTTGACGGTGAGAGCGCCGCTGGAGTGGACAACGATCTGGCCCTTGAGGTTGTCTCGCCGACTCACGATGTGCGCTACGGCTTCAGAAATAACAGAGTCGGGGACGCAGAGCCACAGAATATGGGCATCGAGAGCGGCCTTTGCCCAGGAGACTGTTGGATAAGGCGACGAGCGCTTTCGTCTGCGCACGACGACTTCGCACAGACGCCCACCGGCGCTGTTGAGCGCCGACGCGAGCGAGGCGCCCCAGTTGCCGAGGCCGATCACGGCGACGTCCGTCTTGCGGGCGGGCTTCATTCTTATGCTCTTATCCGGATGGTACCGTAAAGAAAACCCGGGGTAAGGAGCAAGCATGGCGAAGAAGAAAGAGAAGAAGTCGGCAGAGGGTCTGATGGTAGTAAAGGGAAAACTCAAGATCGAACCGGGCAAACCGGCCAAGATCATCTCATCCACGATGGCCTTCGAGGTGCCGCTGTTTCGCGTCTTCACAGACGAAGTGCAGGAAGCAGGCGTAGAAAAGCCAGTGAGGCGCGACATCATCCGGCACAACGGATCGGTGGTGATCCTGGCCGTGGATGACTCGAAGAGCAAGAAGGACCCGCTGATTGTGATCGAGCGGCAGTACCGTCATGCGGCCGGGCAGTTTCTGTACGAAGTTCCGGCGGGCAAGGTGGACGAAGGCGAGGATCGGCTGGCCGCGGCCAAGCGGGAGTTGATTGAGGAAACCGGTTTTCGAGCGAAGAAGTGGACAAAGCTGACGCGTTACTTCGCGAGTCCCGGCTTTCTGGGCGAGTGGATGCAGGTGTTTCTGGCCGAAGGGCTCACGGCTGGAGACGCGGAACCGGAGGCTGACGAGAAGCTGGAGATCTATCAGGTGCCGCTGTCGGAGATTCTGAGGCTGATTGACGCAGGAGAGATTCGGGATGGAAAAACACTCGTTTCTGTAATGCTTTACGCGCGATTGAGAAAGAAGAAGAAGAGAGATTAGAGGGGTCTTGCCTCGTCCGGTCTGCGGGCGGAACAAACTTTAGAAAACCAAAGCGGGCTGTGCCGCGTCTCTACTGTAGGCAGGTTGGTTAACCCCCCAACCTCAATCTGCTTTCAGGAAAGGCAAGCGCACGTGGCTCAATACAAAGGCAAGGTGAAATGGTTCAACAACGCTAAGGGATACGGGTTTATCGGGCGCGACGATGGGCCAGATGTTTTTGTGCATTACAGCGCGATCCAGATCGACGGATACAAGAGCCTGAAAGAAGGCGACGACGTTGAATTCGACATCGTGGAAGGACAGAAAGGACCGCAGGCAGACCAGGTGACTCGCCTGAAAGAAATCGCCTAACCCACGAAACACTGAAATACCCGACGTACGCACTGCTTTCCCGCAGAAGGCCGCATGATATGTGCGCGTTCTCGGGGGATAGCAAGAGCCCAGCCCGCATGCCCAGGCTGGGTTTTCTATTTCTATTTGAAATAGCCCATAATCAGAATCGCAATGGATAACCGCACGATTGCACAACTGCTGGGTGAAACCGCCGATTTGCTGGAAATCGACAATGGCGACTCCTTCCGCATCCGCTCCTACCGGCGCGCGGCTGAGGCAGTGGAGTCGAGCACGATCCAACTTAGCGAGATCGCGAACGATCCGAAGAAGCTCCTGGAGATTCCGGGCATTGGAAAGGGCATGGCGGCGAATATTCGCGAGATGGAAGAGACCGGCACTCTGCCTTTACGCGAGCAGCTGCTGGCGAAATACCGGCCCGGCATGCTGCAGATGATGAAGCTGCCAGGAATGGGCCCGAAGACGGTCGCGTTTTTGTGGGAATCGATCCAGGTGGGGTCGGTGGATGAGCTGGAGGCGGCGATTGCGGCGGAGAAACTGAACGATCTGCCGCGCTTTCGCAAGAAGCAGATTGAAAAGCTGCGCAAGGGGATCGAAGACTACAAGAAGAACAGCGGGCGCTTCCTGATCGATGATGCGGAGACGGCGGCCGTGAAGATGATCGCGTACCTGCGGGCGTTCCCAGGCCTGGACGTTATCGAGCCCGCGGGCTCGTTGCGGCGCGGGCGCGAGACGGTGGGCGATCTCGACATTCTTGTAACCGGGCCGGCATGCGCCGAAGATAACGTCGACGCGGCGGTGCAATACACAGCGGCGTATCCTCCGATTGCCGACCTGATCGCAAAGGGACAGAACAAGGTCAGCTTCCGGCTCCGCAACGGCCTGCAGGTGGATGTGCGGTTGTTGCCGGAAGCGTCGTATGGTGCTGCCCTGCAGTATTTCTCGGGCTCGAAGATGCATAATGTGACGCTGCGGCAACGGGCGCTAAAGCGTGGATACACGCTTAACGAATACGCGCTCGCGCGCATGGACGACGGATCGGTCGTCGCGGGCCGCACTGAGGAAGAGATTTATACGGCGCTGGGAATGGACTGGATTCCGCCCGAAATGCGGGAGAATAACGGCGAGATTGAGGCAGCGGAGGCCCATCGGCTGCCAGCGCTGATCGAACTCGGCGACATACGCGGCGATGTGCACATGCACACGACCGTGACGGACGGACGCAACACAATTCTTGAGATGGCTGAGGCAGCGATCGCTTACGGATACGACTACATTGCCATCACCGATCACACGAAAAACCTGGCGATGACATTTGGGCTGGACGACGAGCGGGCGCTTGAGCATATTGAGAGGATTCGCGAGACAGATGCCGCATTAAATGGGCGGATTCGCATTTTTTCGGGCATCGAGGTGGATATCCTCAGCGATGGCGCACTCGATCTGTCGAACGAAGTGCTGGCCCAGATCGATGTGGTCATCGCCAGCGTGCACAGCCTCTTCAATCAGCCCGAGCAGGAGATGACGGAACGCGTGTTGCGCGCAATCGAGAACCCGTACGTGCGTATCCTCGGGCATCCAACGGGACGGCTTCTGTTGCGCCGCGAGGGTTTCCAAATCAACCTGCCGGCGGTGCTGCGGCGCGCGGCGGAGCTGGGAGTTGCGGTCGAGCACAACGCGTATCCCGACCGGCTAGACCTGTGCGATCGCGACCTGCGTCTGGCGAAGGAGCTGGGCTGCAAGATCGTGATCAATACGGACTCGCACCACACGAGCCACATGGAGAAGATGCGGTACGGCGTCCAGCAGCTTCGCCGTGCATGGCTACAAAGGGAAGATGTGGTGAACACTCGGCCGGCGAAGGAATTCCTGGGAGCGTTAAGGCCAAAACCGTAAGGTTCGAGAACCCATGTCCGAAACTCCGGGCATGGGGTACCCGGCACCTGATGGCGTTGACAATTAGAATCGAAGATTGTGAGTATCCGCAAAAGATGAGTGAAGAGACGAAATCCAGCAATGCGTGGCTCTCTGTGGGAGGCGCATTTGTACTTGTCGTGCTGGCGATTGGCGCGTATGTGTACTTCAACACCAAGCCGCCGGTGCATGCAGGCGAAGTGCTGAGTGTCAACATCTACCCCATCCATCGCGATCTGAGTAAGGGACCGAACCATGGGGCAGCCACAGAAGGTATCGCGGGACAAAGCGACACCTACGATGAGGTACTGGTGTTAACCGATGTGCGCATCCGAAACCAGACCGACATCCCGCTATTTCTGCACGACATGTGGGGAGTGGTGGATTTGCCCGACGAAGAGCAGCGCAGCCTCGCGGCTACGGAGACGGATTTTGCGAAGGTCTTCATGGCGTATCCCGACCTCAAATCGATGCGCAAGGATCCCTTGCCGCGCGACCTGACGATACCGCCGGGCCAGCAGGTTGAAGGCATGATGATCTTTAACTACCCGATCAGCAAGGCCCAATGGGACTCGCGGAACGGCCTGGATATCACGATGACCTTCCAGCATCAGAAGCCTCTGCTGCTACACGTGGCAAAATCGTAGCCGCCAGCGGCTTCGACCGCTGAGGGAGTATCTCCCGGCTAAAGGCCGGGCCAGTCCAAGCCGCCTGAGTCTTCAGAAGCAACTACTGCCCAGAAGTACTGACAGGCACGGGTGCGTTCTTGGGGGTCGCGATGTAGCCCTTGACAGTATTCTTGTCGACGCTGTTGACAACGAGCTCATAGAGCAGGTTGTCCTTGCCGGTGTAGAACTGCACGGGCTCATTCAGGCCGCGGTCCTTCTTCTCGATCTGCTTATCATCCGCGTACACCTCAAGCGTGTAGCGGCTGTGTTTCACGTCGGCCTTCTTCAATTCGAGACTCACGGTGGAGACCGGCTTTTTCTGGCCCTTGGTGAGGGTGAATTCGTAGTAATTGCGGTCGCCCTTATGCTTCAGGATCTCCAGCTCATTATGATTTGTCGCGATCAGCCCGCTCTGTACACCCATATCACCCTTCATGCTCTGCAATTGCGACTCGGCATTCTGGAGTTCGGTCTTGGTCTGAGTCAGGTCGGTCTTCACGCCACCCACATCGGTCTTTACGCCCGATACATCGCTTGAAACCGAACTGACGTGTTGCTCCGTGGCTGCCTGCTGGGTCTCCAGCCTCTTGGTATCGGCCTGCTGGCGACGCAACAGCTCCTGAGCTTTGGTTTCGAGCTGCTGCTGCGTCAGGCCCAGCGAGTGCCCCAGTGTTTCGGTGGTCACCTTGAGCCGGGCATTGGTGTCATCGAGTGCGGCGGCAAGCTTTTCATTGCGTTGCTGCGCCTGGGAAAGCTGTGCCTCGGCATTGGTCACTCGCCCGGAAAGATGATAGCTCCATGCCAGACCGGCTATGGCGGCGATGACGGCGACGGCCAACAACGCGAGGAAAAGCCCCGAAAAACTGCGCTGCTCAGGAACCACAGGTGTTTCACTCATTTCTTTCTTCCCTTTCGTACGTGTGAGCTGATGAGCCGAAGATTAGAGCATTTCGTATAGACGTGTCAGCAGCAAACTGTGTTGCGATCTCATCTTGATGGAATGAAACAGCGATATTGGATGAAAACTGGGCAACCGAGGTTTGCTGAACTGCTTGAGTTCCCTCAAAAATCGCGGCCCCATGAATCGCACCATAAAATAGACGTGTGGACCACAGCGAAGTAGCCATCGCGGGCGGAGGCATCATCGGGCTCTCCACGGCGGTCGAACTCGCGGCCGCCGGCCTGCAAGTGACGGTCTTTGAGCGGGGACGCGCAATGGCGGAGTGCTCCTGGGCAGCGGCCGGCATGCTTGCCGCGGGCGATCCTGAGAACCCTCCGGCGCTGCGGCCGCTGGCGGAGTTGAGTCTGCAGCTCTATCCCCGGTTTCTGGAAGATGTAGAGCGGCTCTCGGGCATTTCTATACACGTTCGAACCACGCAGGCGATTCAGGGCGCGCGGCGTCTGTCGAATGGTTTTTGCGAACTGGACGCTGCCGTGCTGGACGCGTACGCGCCAGGACTGGTGGCCGGTGGCCTGCGTTTCTTCTCCCTAGACGAGCAGAGTTTTGATCCGCGCGACCTCGCCAGGGCGCTGCCCAGGGCAGTGCGGGCCGCAGGCGTGACGCTGCTTGAGGAGACGGCTGTAACAAGCGTTGCTGCGCAAACCGGCCGGGTGATCGTCGAAACCAGTGCTGGACGGTGGAGCGCGGACAGCTTCATTCATTGCAGCGGCGCATGGACTGAAACTCTTACAGGCATCCCGATCGCTCCGCGCAAGGGGCAGATGGTAGTGGTGGAGGATCATGGGCAGCGACTCAAGGTAGTCCTGCGAACCCCCGAAATCTATCTGGTGCCTCGCGGCAATGGCCGTATCGTGATCGGAGCTACGGTCGAGGACGCAGGCTTCGACAAGCAGGTGGACCCGCCAGCGATTGCCCAATTACTGGACAGGGCGGCCGCGCTCTGGCCTCCGATACGGACAGCGCAGATCATTGAATCGTGGGCCGGGTTGCGACCAGCCGCGCCGGACGAGCTGCCGGTGGTCGATGCCTGCAGTCCGCGTTGCTGGCTGGCAACCGGACACTTCCGCAACGGCATTCTGCTGGCGCCGGGTACGGCGCGACTGATGCGGGAGATGATCCTCCGTGAACCGTTCAGCATCGATGCGGCATACCTCCGAAGCGACCGCTTCGCGGCCTCCGCTGTGCGTTCGTAAGAAACAGCAGACATCAATTAAGATGAGCGTAGTTTGGCGTCCCGTGATTTACGCCATTCCTGAGTCAGCACAAGGATCGGCACTAGCAAGGGAACAACTAAGATCAGGGACTGCGAGCGGTATTTCGACATGGTTTTTCGCGGATCGTCCAGTTCGCCGGCCATTTCCTCTCGAGCATTCGCTTTGTTGCCAACCGCGACCGCGTAGACCAACATGGGCACATAGTTGATCCCCAGACATATGAAGTAAGTGCCCAGCAGGAGCTGCCAGAATGCGTGTCCCCGGACGAGGACGAACAGGCCGAGCGCGACTGAAAAGAGCACGCCAAAGGCGAATTCGGCGACTATCAACCTTGGACCGAGAAAGAGAATGTCGAGCGCGGCGAGTTTCCGAAGATTGATCCTGTCCGGGTTTGCCATCGATCCACTACATAGCGATTGGCAGAATAAACGCGTTTTGATCCAGACGAGCATAGGGCATCACAGACGGGCGCGGCGAATGACAACGCTGGCTGCACTACGTTATAAACAATCTTAAGCCCTTCCTCGTCCGCGAGCCCTCCGTCTGGCCCTGCATCCCTTGCCGACGTTGAGGCGTCTGTAATAGAAGAGAGGGACGCGGCGGAGCATCGGATATCGCATCGGCGTATAAAGATCGGTGCACGATAAAGCTTTCAAGTCGATGCTGGAGGAAGAAAAGGACGTATGGCGACTGCGGTAGCGGCAAAAGGGCTTGAGGGAATTGTTGCAGCCAACTCCGGCATCTGCTGGATCGACGGCGATGCGGGCGTGCTGGCCTACCGCGGCATCGATATTCATGATCTCGCCGAGCACTCGACATTCGAGGAGACCACCTACCTGCTTTGGCACGGGACGCTGCCCACAAAGGCCGAGCTGGAGGCTTTTTCAAAGCAGCTCGCTGCGGCACGCCAGCTTCCACCTCAGATTCTCGACTTGCTGCGCTCCTTCCCCAAAACGGCCACGCCGATGGAAGTGTTGCGCACGGCGGTTTCCGCATTGAGCTTCTATGACGCCGACGAAAAGGCAGTCGATCACGATTCGAACGTTCGCAAAGCCTTCGACCTTACTGCGCAGATTGCCATGCTGGTCGCCGCTTTCGACCGTATCCGCAAGGGCAAGGATCTGGTTGCCGCCGACCCGGCCCTGTCGCATGCGGGTAATTTTCTGTGGATGCTTACTGGCGAGAAGCCCACGGAAACCGAAACGCGAGCGTTCGATGTGGCGCTCATTCTGCATGCCGACCATGAGCTGAATGCATCCACCTTTGCTGCGCGCGTAATTGCGGCCACGCTCGCCGACATTCACTCGGCAATCACCGGCGCCATCGGAGCGCTGAAGGGTCCGCTGCACGGCGGCGCGAACGAAGCGGTGATGCGCATGCTCTTCGAGATCGATAAGGAAGGCGCCGACCCGGTCGAATATGTGAAGAAGATGCTGGCGAAGAAGAAGAAGATCTCGGGCTTTGGCCACCGCGTGTATCACACCGAGGACCCACGCGCGACGCACTTGCGAAAGATGTCAGAAGATCTGGGACGCTCGGCCAGCAACGCCAAATGGTTTGAGATGTCCCGCAAGATCGAGCTCTTCATCGGCGAGGAAAAGAAGCTCAATGCCAACGTCGATTTTTACTCCGCTTCGACGTACACGACGCTGGGTATTGACCTCGACCTCTTCACGCCGATTTTTGCCGTCAGCCGCATCGCGGGCTGGGCCGCGCATGTGATCGAACAGCTCGAAGACAATCGCCTGATCCGTCCGCGTGCCGAATACATCGGGCCGGAATATCCGGCGAAGTACACTCCGGTCGGCGAGCGATAGGCTTCTCGAAGTGACAACAGCAAAGGCGTCCGTGGTGGACGCCTTTTGTATTTGCAGGAGAGCTACATAGCGCCCTGGCGGCTTGCAGGCGGAATGATTCCGTTCATACGCAGGTAGACGACCATCTGGCCGTAGTGGTCCATCGAGTGAGCCATGGCCAAGGCCGCCATAGAGGCGCGCGTCGCCTTATAGGCCTCTGGACCTTTGACCGCAGCAAAAGCGTTCTGTGGTGTAATGGACCCAATGGCGGCGTTGGCGAACTTGAAGCTGTCGTTCAGGGCCTTCATGATGTCGTCCTTGGTCTTCAGAGAGTCCAGCGTTTTAGGATCGATCTCCCCGGGGATGCCCCACCCGCGAAAAAAATAGTAATTCGCCTGAGCCACATGCTTCACCTGCTCTCCGAAGGTGCGCACTCCCTTGAAGTCGCCTGGGGTGGTGGGAGCAAAGTCGTATTTATCGGCGGGCATAGCATCGGCTGCACCCACAAACTCCTTTTCAAATTGGGCCATCATCGCGTTCAGGCTCTCGCCCGGCGCAATTGGTGTGCCCTCGACGGCCATCTTTGGCTTTTCCTTTTCCGCCTGCGCCCAGGCACCCAGCGGCGATATCAGAGCCGCGCTACAAGCCGCAACCGCTATCCATCGTTTTATGTTCATGGGATTTTTCTCCTCCAGGAGACTGCGCAGACAGGCTACCAGAGACATCGCTCTTTTGACTTCCTCTCAGTGACGAATAGCCGCATTTCCGGGCCCGCAGTCACGACCTTCAGCT
>CAYVSQ010000368.1:0-10272 GCA_964453815.1 uncultured Acidobacteriaceae bacterium
CTGGCCTATGCGGTGACGCAGCGGACGCATGAGATCGCAATCAGGATGGCGCTGGGGGCGCGTCCGGCAGACGTGCTCGGACTGGTGGTCCGGCAGGGTTTGACGGTAGCGTCGCTTGGGTTGGCAATCGGGCTGGCGCTCACGTTGGCAGCTTCCCGCGTCTTTGCAGCGACCTCTTTCGTGGGCGAGGCGATGGGTAGTCACGCGGACCTGCTTGGTGTCAGCGCGACCGATCCCCTGATTTATCTTGGAGCCGCCTTATTTCTCGCCGGAGTGGCTGCCCTGGCAGCCTACATCCCTGCGAGACGCGCTGCGAGCGTCGATCCCATGGCGGCATTGCGCTGCGAATGAGCCGGGGAAGTCCTTCCTCTCTTGACAAGTATAGACAGGTATACAGAGACTGCTGAAGAGTGTCTTTGCGCCAATATCTCAGAAAGTTCTTCGGCAGATTATTTTTAGCGACAGGTGGAAAAGCGTGATCAAGCGATTTGCGGTTGCAGCGATGTTGGCTTTGGTTTTGGGGACGGTGGCGATGAGCGCCGAGGCGCAAAATGCGATCTTTAACAACACATTGATGCCGCAGCCGGCGCACCTGACCGTGCAGTCAGGCGGCTTGGTGATAACGCCGCAATTCACGGCCGGCGCGGACAAATTTCACGATACACGGCTGGATGCGGCAATCGCGCGGGCGCTGTTCCGGTTGAAGACGCAGACCGGAGTGCAGATCGTTACGGTGCCAACGACGGGAGCTGCCATCCTGACCGTCTCCGTCGATGGAGCGGGTGAGGCGATTCAGGGTCTCGATGAGAACGAGACGTATTCGCTCGATGTCACGTCAAGCGGCGCGCATCTGAAGGCGGCGACGGTGGTAGGCGCGATGCGCGGACTGGAGACGCTGCTGCAGCTGGTTCAGGTGCAGGGTTCGGGTTTCTTTCTGCCAGCGGTTTCGATTGAAGACACGCCGCGCTTTCGCTGGCGCGGGCTGATGATCGATGTCAGCCGGCACTTCCAGCCGGTAGAGGTGATCAAGCGGACGCTGGACGGCATGGCGGCGGTGAAGCTGAATGTCTTCCACTGGCATTTGAGCGACGACCAGGGATTTCGCATCGAGAGCAAGGCCTTTCCCAAGCTGACCGGACTGGGCTCCGACGGCCTGTTCTACACCCAGGATCAGGCGCGTGAGGTCATAGCCTACGCGCGGGAGCGGGGGATTCGCGTGGTGCCGGAGTTCGATATTCCGGGACATGCCTTGTCGTGGATGGTGGGCTATCCAGAGCTGGCGAGCGGGACTGGACCAGACCATGGCGGCCCGTACCAGGTAGAGCGCCAGTATGGCATCTTCGATCCGGTGATGGACCCCACGCGGGAGAGCACGTACAAGTTTCTTGATCTCTTCATAGGGGAGATGGCAGAGATTTTTCCCGACCCGTTTATGCACGTCGGCGGAGACGAGAACAACGGCGTGCAGTGGAAGGCGAATCCGCGCATTCAGGAGTTCATGAAAGCGCATGATTTGAAGGACACCTCGGCGCTGCAGACCTATTTCAACCAGAAGCTGCTCCCGATTTTGAAGAAGCACGGCAAGACCATGGTCGGGTGGGATGAGATCTTTGCGCCCGGGCTTTCCAAGGACGCTGTGATCCAGTCGTGGCGAGGCTTCGATTCCCTGGCGGCGACGGCGAAGGCCGGATACCGCGGGATTCTTTCCGCGGGGTACTATCTCGATCACATCGATTCCGCCGAGCGGCACTACCTGGTTGATCCGCTGCCCGCGTCGAGCAACCTGACACCGGAGGAACAGGCACGGATCCTTGGCGGAGAGGCATGCATGTGGAGCGAGCATGTATCGCCGCGTACCATCGATTCGCGTATCTGGCCGCGCACGGCCGCGATTGCCGAGCGGCTGTGGTCGGCGCAGAGCGTGAACAACGTCGATGACATGTACCGGCGGCTGTGGGTGCAGTCGCTGCGGCTGGAGGGAGTAGGCCTGACGCAGCTTTCCGCCGAGGGCGTGGGTCTGCGGCAGCTTTCTGGGACGGCGCAGATTGAGCCTCTGCGAGTGCTGGCTAGCGTGCTTCAGCCGGTGGGCTTCGACCAGCGGTATGAGATGCAGCATACGTCTCAGCTGACGCCGATGAATCATCTGATCGACGCGGTTCGGCCCGATCCCCCGTCGCGGCACGGGATGCAGGTGCTGGTGCGGGAGTATCTGGCAAATCACGACGCGGACTCACGGGCGGAGCTGGCGGCGATGTTCGAGAGCTGGATAGCAGCCGGCCCGAAGGCGCAGGCGCTGATGGTGGCAGCTCCGCTGCTGCAGGACCCGGAGCCACGGGCGCAACAGCTTGCGGATCTGGGTACAGCAGGGCTGGAGGCACTGCAATACCTGGAGAAGCACGAGGCTGCTCCGTCGAGATGGACCCAGGCAAAGCTGGTGGTGATCGATCAGGCCGCGAAGCCGGTCGGGCTGGTGCGGTTCACGGTGCTTGGTCCGCTGGGGGATTTGGTGAAGGCGGCGGGAGGGCAGTAACGCGCTGAGGATGAACGACGCGAAGCCCGAGATGCTTTTCAAAGGGATCGAAATCGCGGTTCCGATGAAGGAGGGCGTGTCCAGCGTCAAGACAAAAGGTCGCGATGAGGCAATCCACCGTCTTACTTACAGTGTGGCCCACGGCGCGGAGCGTCCGGTAATTGCGAGCTGACGCCACGGCCAGCTCCACTCCTCCGGTCGCGAAGACTTCATAAGTTCAGGAGCTTGCTCTGCCCTCTTCTGAAAGCAGCCTCTTCGCGGATGCCTTGGAGTACTTCGCATAGGATAAGGTCTGTTAAGCCAAGGCGCTGTTGGCTCAACTCGTGGTCCAACCAAGCGGCTTCCGGGCTTGCGATGCCGTGCAAGTAATCGATCCAGACGGTGGTGTCTACGATGACCATGCTGGCAAACTATTTCTCGACTCTGCCAAGTCGGGATTGGGTGAGATCTCCCTCCCATGGCACTTTGCCTGGGAGTTGCCGAATGGCGGTCTGAGAGTGGGTCTTCACCAGTAGGCGTAGGCTGGTTTCGACGGCGGCTTTCTTGGTGCGCCCGCCGCTGTAACGCATGGCCTGCTGCACCAACTGATCGTCGATCTCGATGTTTATTCACATGGAACTTTGATGTGTAAGGATGTCATGTTGATGTGTCTCAGGCAAGCCGTCAAGCCAGCCGGTCGATGACCTCGTTCGCTGCCGCGGGCTCGGGACCATGCGGATTTACCACGTGCCGATGCGCAACACAGCTTCGGTCGTAATTCGAATTCCACTTTGCGGGTGGATCATTTCCACGTCAGACATCCAGCTGTGAGTGTATTGCACATTGATGAGGCGCCAGGTGAAAGGCCGCGTGACAACCACATCCAGTCCGCCGCCCGACGCAAGGCTGGGACCATTTTCCGAAACCTCGGTGGACCAGTCACTGCGCTTCGGGAAATGAGGCAGGGTGCCGTTTCCGTCGTTCCACTCCTTTTTGAGCTCTTCGTGCAGAGCGGGATTATCTACCTCGTAGGTAACTTTTCTTGCGCCGAATAAAACTTCTACAAAAGGCGACAGACGATGGTCCGCCAGCGGAGTCCACCGAAAACCTGAACCATAGAACAACGAATCGGCGCTATCATTGTATGCTGGCATGCCCATCACCAGGCATCCGTTCACTTCAGCCAGAATCTGCAGGCCGGGATTTACGCGCATCGCACCGGAACCCCCGCCGCCGATGCAATTATGGCCGTCTGAAAATCTTTCATAATTGGGATAAGCCGCCAACTCGATGGGCGCTTCCTTTGGATAGCTATCTGGGTCCCTCGAGTCCGGTGGACGGCGCACAAACTCAAACGGCTTTTCTCCGCCCCCATGCTTGTAGTCTTCTACCAGCTCCTTACGTAAGAGGTAATTTTCACCGATGATTCCGATGCGAGTATCTCGCGACCACGGCATCCTGAACGCCATCACGTTCGCGAACGACCGCCCCGGATTCAGGAAGCTTCGCGCGAGGACAATCAGCGTACGGTTGGTGGTTCTGTTCTCCAACCCGATAATCAGATAACGGTCCGCCGCGTCCTCGGCCAACATCGTCAGCGCGCCCAGCGTCGGGGTGTCAACCAGCGTGATAAATCCCGGCGAAGCATGCAGCATCACGTTGCCGATGGAAGCTTCACTGGCGGGACCTATCTTCCACTCCGTATGCCATACCGCCGAGTAGGCCATGGAACGTAGCAAGCTGATGTAGTAATCCCGCCCGTCACCGAACTGCACATTTCGGTATTTCGGATCATTCTCACGCAGGATAAAGCCGAAGATTGACCCTTGAATGGGATGCCCAACATACGGAGCCATAAATCTGTCACTGTCGCTCCAACCCCGCAGCTCGGCAACCGAATGCAGGTAGTCGTCCAGCCACGGCCCATTGAGAGCGTCTCGAGTTCCCGCCTCAGTCCAGAGATTGAAGGTGTGCATGATCCCGATGGACAGCAGAGATTCCTTATTAGCGGTTTTCCAGCGAATCTTCGTATCGGCTGGCGGCGGCGCGATCGGCTGGATAACGACGTGGGAAACCGCACTGGCATCGTTCGCGGCGGGGAGATCGGGAAACGCGGAACGAGACGCAGCTTTCGGGTCGTCAAAGGAATATTTCATGCCGACACCGTCGACCGGGTCATGGTTAATACCATTGACGACAGAAGACGGGGCGATACCCGAAACGTCGTAGATTGCAGGGTCGACGTCGTTTACACCGGGCAATTGCGTGGTCTCGCCAAGCTTGAATTCATTCGGCGGCGTCTGGCGCCACCCTGTCGCGGATTCCAGATTTGTGCGACCGGCAGCACTGACCGAAGGCGCTGTCGGGAGAGAGTCAAGCTGCTGGGCCGCCAGCGGGAGTGCGAAAAGGAAAAGGGCCGTAACCCGGCACGCCGCTGTGAAACCATTACGCCACATGTGTCTCTCCGCTTTTGATCTGCGCACACACGCCGAGAACATAGGGGTATCGTGAATCTATTACATTAAAGCCGGTAGCCCGAGTGGGTTACCTAGGAAACACCTAGGCATTCGTAAAAAGATCAAGTGCTTGCTTGACAGACTTCTACGGCATCCAACTGGTGGCGGAGGCGAACAGACGCGCCCACATCTTTAGTGTAAATGCGATTCGAGGCGTAGCACAGCTCGGGGGTGGGCCGAGGCAAGTCGTCCACCCATGCACGTGATTTCTTGACCACAGAAATCACGATGACGAGAGAGGAGTCGGAAATCTACGAGCGCTCAGAGGAACGCCTATGCGAAGAGGCGCGCCCACCTTCGCGGCGTTGGTTTGCCACGAAGGTGGGGCCGTCTCCAATATCCGTCAAATCACCTGCGGTCTGCGTTGATGGCGCGTTCGATCTGCTCGGTCGCCAGGGCGCGCTCGGCCTCTCGGGTGGTGATAGGCGGTGCAACCTGCCGGATGAAAGCGTAAACAATAGCTGCCAGCACCGCGCCTATAAAGGGCGCAACAATAAATAGCCACAGCTGTTGCAAAGCCCATCCGCCGACGAAAATCGCCGGTCCAATGCTGCGCGCGGGGTTCACAGAAGTATTCGTGATGGGAATGCCGACCAGGTGAATCAATACCAGCACCAGGCCAATGGGGATTCCGGCGAAGCCGACTGGAGCAGCGATGTCGGTCGAGCCGAGAACCGTCAGCACCAGGAAACCGGTGAGTACGACCTCAGCGACGAAGCATGCGGCCAGGGAAAACTGCCCGGGAGAGTGCGCCCCGTAGCCGTTGGCGCCAAGGCCGCTCACGTGGGCTGCGTAACTGTAGGGCAGACCTTTGGCGACGAACAGGACCGTGCCTGCACCTATGACGGCGCCGATGACCTGCGCAACCATATAGAGAACGGCGTCCTTGGCGTCGATTTTCTTCGCAATGAGAATGCCGAGGGTGACGGCTGGGTTGATGTGGCAGCCGGAGATGGGTCCGATGGCATAGGCCATAGCCAGCAGGGACAGGCCGAAGGCGAAGGCCACTCCCGCAAATCCGATGTGGCTGCCAGCCAGAACGGCGCTGCCGACACCGCCGAATACCAGTACGAAGGTGCCAACCAATTCCGCAACATATTTCTTCATGGCTCTCCTGCCTTTTTTGAGAGGAAGTCTTACGGCAAGCCGACTATACGCCTGTAGATCGAGGCAGAGCATCAAAAAAGCGAGGACATCGGCGTGTCAAAACAGGCAGCCCGGCTTGAGGCGCCTCGGACCTCATCCGGACCTTACCCCGCGGCGACCTCGGCATATTGCTGCCGGTACCAGAGGACGGTGCGGCGCAGGCCTTCCTCGAAACTGATGGCTGGGGTGTAGCCGAAGGCCTCGTAGGCGGCGCTGATATCGGCGAGCGAATCCCGGATGTCTCCAATGCGAGGCGGCCCGTAGAGCGGCTGAGCTTTGAAGTCAAGGAGATCGGCGAGTATGCGGAAGGTCTTGTTGACGCTGTGGCGCTCTCCGCACGCTACGTTGAAAACCCGGCCCGCGACGCTTTCCTTCGGGGCATTCATAGCCAGCAGGTTGGCGGAGACGGCATTGTCGATATAAGTGAAGTCCCGGCCCTGCTCGCCATCTCCAAAGATAGTAGGCCGCTCGCCGCGCATCATCTGCAGGGTGAATTTCGCCATCACACCGCTGTAGGGTGAGTCGGGAACCTGGCGGGGGCCAAAGATGTTGAAGTAGCGCAGGCAGACGGTTTCAAGCCCGTAGACCTGCCAGTAACTCTTCATATAGAACTCGCCGGCGAGTTTTTGCACAGGATAAGGCGCGATGGGCATGGGGACCATGGTCTCGTGGCGGGGAAAACCCGGCTGGTTTCCGTAGGCGGAGGAGGAGGCGGAGTAGACGATGCGCTGCACGCCGGCGACTCGAGCGCCTTCGAGGAGATTAAAAGTCCCATCGATGTTGGCGCTGTGGCTGGTACGTGGATCTTTCACCGAGCGCGGGACCGACGGTAGTGCGGCCACATGGAAGATGTAATCGACGCCTTGGCATGCCTCAGAGACTGCGCCAGCGTTGCGTAGATCGCATTCGACGAACTCGATCCGGTCGCGGAAGGCAGAAAGGTTTTCACGTTTGCCGGTTTCGAAGTTGTCTAAGCCGCGAACGGTGTCTCCGCGTGGGACAAAGGTTTCGACAAGTGCTTCAGTAAGCGAGGAACCGATGAAGCCGGCACAGCCGGTGACCAAGTAACGAGCCATTCTCACTTTATGGTACCGCGCTTCTCCATCAAGCCCAGCTCCTTAGCTCCGGATATCGAGCATAGATGCGATGCTGGTCTTCAGGCGTCAGATCTCGCAACCGGCATGGTTTGTCCTGGGGCCGGGTGCCTTTCTGATTCAGCACATTGATCAGGTTCCAGTCACGCTGCAGTTTGTGAGGTTCTTCCCCCTTCAAGTCATAACGGGTAAAGTCGATCGCCATCCACGGGCTGTCATTTGTCCAATTGTGCAGCAATGCCAATCGAAACTCATTGTTCATGAACCACTGTATTTCTAGCTCTTTTTCTGAGCCTGGCGCTCCAGTCCCTTTGGCGTCGAAGCGATAGTTGAGCTCCGTGTTGTCCAGATTATGCTTCCTCCACTCCAGGCCGAACTCGCCTTCGGTTATGACCTGGGTATCGGGCCACCTGTCGCGTATAGCTTGGAGCCACCAGGTCAAATCCACATCGTGGCCAATCGACGTCTCCCAGATGGCCG
Source organism: uncultured Acidobacteriaceae bacterium (assembly GCA_964453815.1). Lineage (GTDB taxonomy): Bacteria > Acidobacteriota > Terriglobia > Terriglobales > Acidobacteriaceae > Silvibacterium. Next base: position 7,746 of record CAYVSQ010000368.1, read on the forward strand.
TCACCCAGCCGAAATTGTTCGTGACGTATCCCTGGTCAAAATGTACCGCCGTGGTATCGAGCATCTCCTTGCGGCCAGCAACTTTTCCAAGGTTCCCCACGCTCTCGATGGGGCCCACGCCTAACCGGCTATTGAAGCCACCTTGAAAGCCGTCCCGGCGTGCGGTCAGAAAGTCGCAGGTCCAACCGTCCAGGCAAACGCAATCGATAAAGTCCGCCGGACCTTGGGCTGGCTTCAGGTAGTGTTCACGGCTGGGGTAGTAGGGATAGCAGATTCCGCCATCGCCATCCCCGTGGTCGATGCCATATTGGCTCCAGATTTGGCCCTGGCACACATGAATCCCCTCATCCGCGGCGAGGAGTCGCTGATTTTCCGCGTCCATAAAGCCCGCCACAAGACATTGGGCGCGGTATCCGCCGCCGACCATCTCGGAAATCTGGCCCAACGCCTTGTGAATCGTCTGGCGGTTCTGCTCGCGCGTGTTGTACATCGGCGCGAAATAGCCGCCGGGAATGAAAGTAATCTCGTCGCCGTAGCGGTCGTGGTACGAGGCCAGCAGCCGCCGGGCCTCCTGGTATTCCTTCCGGTTGTCCTGCAGCGCTAGCCAACTGATAGCCCAGGTCATCCTGCCGCCGGGGCAGCCGGCTGCAAAGGCATCTCTCCGCGACCGGATATGTTCCGGGCGATTGTCGATCGCTTCGTCTTCTCCAATCGAGTGATCGGGAGTTATCTCAATTTGATTCACACGTACGACTGAAACGTGGGTCACGAATCGGCCGCACAGAGGCGAAGGCTCAACCGCCACCGCTTGAAGATTCCCTGCAGTTCCTGCAAGCGCAAGGGAGGTCGCTGCCGCTCGGCCGAGAAACTCCCTTCTTGTCCAGTTCCTGTCCATCGGCCTCCTCTTGGTTCCTTGTCATCAGGGCATTCGCCTGGATACTACGCTTGTATCACGAGCAATACGGAACTCACTCTCAGGGGCCGCCCAAAAGGAGCAAAGTGTGCAGATCGATCAAGTTCTAAGGCATACTGAAAGGGCATGAATGAACTCTTTCCGTTTCGATTAGCTCCTTACTTTCGAACGCGCATCTGGGGATTTCACGACCTCGCTCCCTGGTTTGACTACAAGACCGACGGCGAGCCGATCGGCGAAGTGTGGCTCACGGGCGAGATGTGCAAGGCGGCGACCGGAGCATTCGCGGGGCAATCGCTACAGGCGATTACCGACCAGCATGGGCAGGAGCTTCTGGGGACGGCGCTCGGGGATGGCGAATTTCCGCTGCTGATAAAGCTGCTGTTTCCCAAGGAGAAGCTGAGCGTGCAGGTTCACCCTGACGACGCGATGGCAAGGAAGTATGGCGCGCCGCGTGGCAAGACGGAGTGCTGGTATGCGCTCGACGCGCAGCCAGGAGCGCAGGTAGCGCTGGGGATTCGCGAAGGCGTGACATGCGAAGAGGTTCGCGCCGCAATCAAGGCGGCGACGCTTGAGGATTTGTTAGAAATGGTGCCCGTCCAGAAGGGTGACATGCTCTTTGTCGATGCCGGGACGGTGCATGCGATGGGACCGGGAGTAGTGATTCTGGAGACGCAGCAGACCAGCGACCTGACGTATCGGATGTACGACTACGGCCGGCCACGCGAGCTGCACCTGGAAAAGTCGCTGGAGGCGATGCGGCTGAAGACGCGGGCGGGGAAGGTTCCGCCGCAGTCGGTGAATCGTCACTCCCTACTGATAGACGAGAAGTATTTTGAGATCGAGCGCTGGAGCCTGGATCACGGTGGCGAATTCAGCAGCCTGACGGCGAGCACCGGCGGCGTCCAGATGATTTTCGTGGCGGATGGTGCGATCCGTGTTTCTTCCCATGGGGGCGATGCGTTCTCTGTCGGGCGTTGCGAACTTGCTGTTGTCCCGGCGTCGGCGAGGGGCGTGGCAATTGAGGTCGAGTCGTCCGCAACGGTGATACGCATGCTGCCCAGGGCTGTTTAGGATTCGCCGGTTTCCGCAATTCAACCACGCTAAGGAGAATGCTTTTGACGACCGATTTTCGGCCCATCATTCTTGCTGGAGGTAGTGGAACACGCTTCTGGCCGCGCAGCCGAAAGGCGTGCGCCAAACAGGTGCTTGCACTCGATGGCGAGCGGACCATGATTCAGCGTACGGTAGACCGGCTGAGATCGCTGGCTCGCCCCGAGGATTTCTGGGTAATCACCAACGACCTGCTCTCGGAAATGATCTGCGGACAGCTTCCGGTGGTTCCTGAGGACCAGGTGGTGTGCGAACCGGCGGCGCGGAATACGGCTCCGGCGGCAGGACTGGCGGCATTCTTGATCGAGCGTACCTCTCCCGACGCGGTGCTGGGGATGTTTCCCGCCGATCATGTGATTACGGATGAGCCGGCGTTTCTGGCGGTGATTGAGCGGGCCGCGGCCTTGGCGGCAGATGGCGAAAACATGGTTGTGCTGGGAGTAAAGCCAACGCGTCCGGAAACCGGCTACGGTTACATCGAAACCGGCGAGACCTTTGGCG